>JBIIJK010000033.1:0-24916 GCA_044233865.1 Limnohabitans sp. | reverse complement strand
AGCGCACACAGGCCTTTTGGTAACGTCAAAACTTTGGCGCGATTTTTTGACGTTTCGGGGCCAAGCGGTGGTGATAACTTCACGGTCAATGTGGGTCAATACTGGACCAGTAGCGCAACGGTGCCTTTTGCAACGCGTCATGCGGCCTCTATGAGAGCTGTTTACGACTTGGCCAACCTCGATGAGTCTGGCTTCATTTACCAAACAGGCCAAAGCGGCCATCCTTTTTCTTCGCGTTACCAAGACATGAAGACTGAATGGGGTCAAACAAAGTACCGGCCTCTAAGGATGTCTACGTCTGGATCAACCCAGACTTTGAAATTGAACCCTTAAGTAGCGATGGCCCAAAAAGGGGCCATCTTGGTTGAGAGGGGTGTTTTTGGAATATTCATCTCTCGGTTCTTCGACTCATTTTTTCATTGGCGTGTACTTTACTTAACATAATATACATCGTATGCAGTAAGTAAGTTGGTGATTCAGCCAAATCAACCGATTGCACTCTGCGAAGCCTTGCCTGTCGAAGGCTCTAAAGCTAACTCACTTAAGCTTGCTGTTGGCTTCTTCCGAAGACCTGGATGCAGATTGCAGCAACTTAATCGATTCGGGTCGCCGTCCTTCAACTGCAAAATCCAATGCGGTCAATCCCAATTGATTTTTCAATGTCAAATCTGCACCTTCGTTGATTAGCAATTGCACCGCTTTTTCATTGCCATAACGTGCCGCCATCATCAATGGCGTGGTGCCGTTGGGAGATTCAGCATCAATGTAAGCACTTTCATCCAACAATAGCTGAACAATTGACGTGTGACCACCCGTTGCCGCGTAATGCAATGGCGTCCAACCAGGATGATTGATGTCTGCCTCGCGCTTGATAAGCATTTTGACAAGCTCGAGTTCGCCCTTTAGACAAAGCAGCATCAAGGCGGATTCACCATGGCTGTTGAAAACATTTAACTTTAGCTTTGGTTGCTTAGCAATCAGCTCAAACGATTTCAATGAGCCATGCCGTAGCGTGTTCAGAATGGCGGGCTCTCCATTTAAATCAACGGTATTCGGGTCAAAACCACGTCCAAATAAGCTAGAAATAACTTTAACGTCATCGTTTTTGATGGCAATGAAGAAGTCCTCGTACGAGCCTGCAAAGCTGAATGAGCAATGTACAAATAAACCAATATAAACAATGTACTTATATTGTTTTTTAAAGTAATTTATGAACATAAATCGACGACTAACTAGCCTGCAACTTAGGGAAAAGGCGATCGAAATTGGTGCTTGTCAGCTCACCAATTTGCTCAGGCGGCATGCCTTTCAGCTCAGCCAAAATTTTGGCCACAAAAGGAACATACGATGGGTTATTGGTTTTGCCTCGATAAGGAACAGGAGCCAAATAAGGGCTGTCAGTCTCTATCAGCATTCGATCAAGAGGCATCCATGCCGCCACATCTCTCAAGTCTTGGGCTGTTTTGAAGGTCAAAATACCCGAAAAAGAGATGTAAAACCCCAAATCCAGGGCGGCCTTGGCCACTGCTTGAGTTTCAGTGAAACAGTGAAACACGCCACCGGCACTGCTAGCGTCCCCAGCCTCACCCTCTTCTTTCAAAATGCGTATGGTGTCATCGGAAGAAGCGCGCGTATGAATCACCATGGGTAGCTGAATTTGGCGTGCTGCCCTGATGTGGTTTCTAAAGCGATCTCGCTGCCATTCCATGTCGTCAATGGTGCGACCCCCTTTGCGTTCTGACATCTGATAATAATCAAGCCCTGTTTCGCCAATGGCAATCACACGGGGCAATTGGCCCTTCTCAACCAAATCTTGAACCGTAGGTTCGTAAATGTCTTCATTGTCAGGGTGGACACCAACGGTACTCCAAAAATTATCGTAAGTCTTTGCCAAGTGGTGGACTTGGTCAAACTCTTCGATGGTGGTGCAAATGCACAAAGCACGTGTGACATGGGCGTCCATCATTTTTTGACGGATGTCTGGCAACTGCGCAACCAGCTCAGGGAATGAGAGATGACAATGAGAATCGGTGTACATATTAGGTGGCGCTGTTCATGACTTCGCGCGCCTCTGTGCAAAGCGCTTCAAGCATCAGTCCCGCGTTGAAAGGATGCTCAGAAGTTTTGGCCGCTTGAGACAAACGTTTAAACCAAGCTGTCAGTTGCGCAGACGATACCTTCAATTTGGGCAGATCCGCTTCGTTGAAATAGCGCAAGCTGGCCTGCGTTTGCACCATGAGCAAATCGTGACACAGCTTTTGCAAGGCATCAATCACTTCTGAAGGTGGCAAATCGGCGCAATAACTTGCGTCACCTGTCATCATGGCTTTAGGGAACTTGGACCACCAAGGCATGGTCTGACCCAAACTGCGTTGCTTCAAAACTTCATCGGGACGACCACCCGCGGCTTTGAGTAGCGAATGTGCATCATCAGATGACAGACCTTGGCCTTGAAGCCAAGTCACGGCTTCTGGCATCGAAGGCCAAGCCATGGTGTGACTCAAGCATCGGCTTCGAATGGTGGGCAATAATTGGTGCGCAGCTTCTGTGGCCAACACAAACTTAACGTCGCCTGGTGGCTCCTCTAAGGTTTTCAGCAGGGCATTGGCAGTGACATGGTTCATGCGCTCAGCCGGAAATACCAAGACCGCTTTGCCCTTGCCTCGCGCATTGGTGCGCTGTGAAAACTCGATGGCATCTCGCATGGCGTCGATGCGTATTTCTTTGCTGGGTTTGCGTGATTTATTGTCGATTTCAGACTGCGCTTTTTCACTCAATGGCCAACCCAAATCGAGCAAGATCGTTTCGGGCATGAGCACAAACAAGTCAGCATGCGTATGCACGCTGAGGGCGTGACAACTGCCGCATTGGCCGCAAGCACCTTGCGCCAATGCCGTATCGGACTCGCACAACCAAGCGCTCACCATGGCTGTTGCCAATTCATACTGACCTAAACCAGAAGGGCCTTGCAGCAGCCACGCATGGCCTTTTTGCGAAAGCAAGGCAAGCGTTTGTTTTTGAATCCAGGGTGCTGCGTCAATCATTTGGCATAGGCCTTTTCAACGGCCTTTAAAACATCGGACCACACAGCATCGCGCGATTGATCGGCTGGTATTTGAACAAAACGTGAAGGCGCTTCTTGCATTCGTTTGGCATAAGCTTCCCTCACAGACTGGAAGAAAGATTGAGGTTGAGATTCAAATTTATCAGGAACACGCGCGGCACTTAAACGCTCGGCTGCCACCGAGGGTGGCAGATCAAACCAAATGGTCAAATCGGGTTGTCGCAAAGAAGTGGCTGGTACCTGTTGCACCATCTTTTCGAGTGCTTTCAAAACGTCCCAATCGAAACCGCGACCACCGCCTTGATAAGCAAAAGTAGCATCGGTAAAACGATCGCACAAAACCACTTCGCCCCTTGCCAGTGCGGGTTCAATGACATTGATTAAATGTTCACGTCTGGCTGCAAACATGAGCAAGGCTTCGGTCAAGGGGTCCATCGATTCGTGCAATGCCAGCGCTCGGAATTTTTCAGCCAAAGGCGTGCCGCCAGGCTCACGCGTTAGCGTAACCACATGCCCACGGCTTTTAAACCACTGTGACAAACCCTCAATGTGGGTTGACTTACCGGCACCATCAATGCCTTCAAAACTGATAAACCAAGCGTGGCGCATGAATCAGGGGTCCTGTTTGGCAATTCCGCGTTGGTATTTGTTCACCGCGTTATTGTGCTCGTTCAGCGACTGGCTGAAATGGCTGCTGCCATCGCCTTTCGCTACGAAATAAAGAAAGTTGGAGGATGCAGGCTCCATGGCGGCCTTCAAAGCCGCTTTACCAGGCATCGCAATGGGCGTGGGGGGCAAGCCTGCACGCGTGTAGGTGTTGTAAGGCGTATCTGTCCGCAAATCGACTCGCCTTAAATTGCCATCAAAGGCTTCGCCTAAACCGTAGATGACAGTGGGGTCGGTTTGCAGGCGCATGCCAATTTTGAGTCGGTTGTGAAACACGGATGAAATCAAAGGACGATCGCTGGCACGGCCGGTTTCTTTTTCAACAATGCTGGCCAAAATGAGCAGTTCATCTGGGCTGTTCAGCGCTAAATTAGCGGGCTTTTGGGCCCATGTTTTGGCCAACTGTCGGTCCATCGCTTTGAGTGCGCGGCTCATCACAGCAAGGTCGCTCGAGCCCTTTGCGTAACTGTAAGTGTCTGGATAAAAGCGCCCTTCGGGATGATCGTTGGGTCGGCCCAATTGCGCCATGATTTGTTCATCCGTCATGCCTTGTGTGCTGCTTTTCAGGGTTTCAGCCTTGGCCAGAGCTTGTCTAACCTGCTTGAAAGTCCAACCCTCAACCAGAGTGACATATCGCAAGCTTTCCTCGCCTCGGGCCAGCATGTTCAGGACCATGTGTGGCGACATCTCTGGCGTAATTTCATAACTGCCTGCTTTGATGGCACGGTCTTGCCCCGACAACCTGAACCATAGAAAGAGCAATGGGGGCGAAACGTCGGCGCCTACGTCCGCAATGGCTTGTGCCACGCCTTTGGGCGAGGTTCCAAGCTCAATGGACAAATCAAGCACCTTAGGGCTGGAAGCCGTGCTTAAAAGTTGAGGGTTGAAACCCATGGGCAAATGCAGCCAAGCCAAAGCGCCCACCAAAACAGCCGTCAGCATCAAAGTCGACAGGGACAGAAATACGCTCCACGAGGCTAGCTTTCGTGAAGTCATGCTTTTTTGAGCTGTAAAAGGTGGGCGACTCAAACCTTGGATCCTTTGGGTTTCTCAGAGAAGATCATAATTCAGCCATGGACCTGATTGAACCCCATTTGAAATTCTCGCCTTCTGGCCGTTTGACCCCCCAAAACTGGGGGCTCATCTTGGCAGAAGGCCCAGATGCCGGCACATTTTTACAAGGTCAACTGACCAACGATGTCTTGCTATTGCCAGAGGGGCAAGCTCGATTTGCAGGTTATTGTTCTGCCAAAGGCCGCTTATTGGGTAGTTTTGTGGTGCTGAAGGTCAGCAAAGAAAAGTACCTCATGGTCTGCCACCAAGATTTGCTGCAAGCCATGGTCAAGCGCTTGTCGATGTTTGTGATGCGTGCCAAGTTGAAAATCAGCGATGCGTCAGCGCTTTACGACATTCGCGGCCTTCTTGGCGAAACAGCCCTGCTCGCCTGCCCAGCTTTGAAGGACGCCGCGCCTTGGCAGGCAAGGCAAGAAGGTGAAACTTACTTTGTCAAATTACACAATGCACTGAATGCCGGCACTCAAGTGCAACGGCTAATGTGGCTCGGATTAAAAGGCGAAGCATCAAGCACTGCGTTCTTGAACCAGGCCTACCCCAACCTCACCGAGGAAGCTTGGCAGCTTGCAGAAGTCTTGTCTGGTATCAGCATGGTTCAAACGGCAACCGCCGAGGCTTTTGTGCCGCAAATGTTGAACTATGAATCTGTAGACGGCGTGAGCTTTAAGAAGGGCTGCTACCCAGGCCAAGAAGTCGTTGCCAGAAGTCAATTTCGCGGCACGCTCAAACGCAGAGCTTTTATCGTTTCATGCACGGCGCCCATGTTGGTAGGCCAAGAAATTTTCTCCTCTGAAGATGCCGAGCAAGCCTGCGGCATGGTCTCGAGCGCAAGCAAATCAGAGCCCCTTGAAGGTCAAACGCCCGAGTGGTGGGGTATTGCATCACTGCAACTCAGTGCCACAGAGCATGCGCTGCAACTAGGCCACGCAGGCGGGCCCAGCCTGCTGCTCAAGTCACTCCCCTACCCCTTGCTAGAAGACCTTTAAGCGCATTCAATT
This sequence comes from Limnohabitans sp., assembly GCA_044233865.1. GTDB lineage: Bacteria > Pseudomonadota > Gammaproteobacteria > Burkholderiales > Burkholderiaceae_C > Limnohabitans_A. The sequence goes on along the minus strand of JBIIJK010000033.1, from coordinate 19,114 downwards.
GAGCTTCAGCGTCATTCCAATGTGATCGATGCCTGCGTCGTCAAAAACGTCGCCATGCGATTGGAAGCCAAGTTTTCGATAAAAAACTTCTGCGCTGCACTGAGCATGCAAGATGACTTCATGATCACCCCTCTGGCGTGCAGCTTCAATGAAAGCCTCTACAAGCATTCGACCTAGATTGCCCCCCCTCAGAGGCTTTGAAACAGCCATTCTGCCAATTTGAGCCACATGGGCTTGAGGCTGCAACAGGCGTCCTGTTGCCACGCCTTGACCGAGTTTGTTCAGCACCACAGCGTGCAAAGCGTAATCGTCGAGATCGTCTAATTCAAGTTCAACCGGAACTTCTTGCTCGGCCACAAAAACTTCATGCCGCAAAGCTGCGGCCATGGTTTTCAATTCAGACCATGAACCCATTTTGAGATCAACCACAGGCTGTCCCGCTTCATAAATGAGCAAGATATGTCGCAGTGCTTCTGGTATGGGTTTAGAAGTTTGTGTTTGAGGATCTGCGAAAACGTAAATTAACTCACCACTGACCAGCAACTTGTCACCTCGGAAAATTCCGGCTTGAAAAACCATGGACGAGTTGCCCAACTTGCTGCATTTCATGCCGATGCTGAGATCGTCGTCCATGACGGCAGAGGCGTGGTATTCAAGCGTGGCTTTTTTCACATACAACTCACCGCCCAGCAATTTAAAAGCAGTTTCGTAGGGCAATGCAATACGGCCCCAATAGGCGGTGACGGCCGTGTCAATATAGGATAAATAATGCCCATTGAAGACAATTTTTTGCATGTCGATTTCGGCCCAGCGCACGCGCAGACGGTGGAAAAATCGGAAGTCGCTTCGTTTCATGGCTAGGCTTTCTGTCTCACAAGGGTAAAATAAAAAAGTTGAGTTCAATCGTACCGCATCACAAGAGAACACCATGGCCTTCATCAATTACGTCACCCAAATTCAAATCGATTTCGGCGCCATTCAGCTTTTGAAGCAAGAGTGCGAGCGGGTCGGTATTCACAAACCCCTTATCGTGACCGACCAGGGTGTCAAGGCTGCAGGTATTTTGCAAAAGGCATTGGATGCGTTGCCTGGTGTTCAAGTGGCTGTTTTTGACCAAACGCCCTCCAACCCTACAGAGGCGGCAGTTCGGGCTGCCACCGAGGTTTACAAGTCTCATGACTGCGATGGTTTGATTGCCGTTGGCGGCGGATCCTCCATCGACTGTGCCAAATGCGTGTCCATTGCAGTGTCACACGAAGGGCCACTCAAAACCTACGCCACCATTGAAGGCGGCTCACTGAAAATCACGGACCGCGTAGCGCCCCTCATCGCAGTGCCTACCACCAGCGGCACAGGCAGTGAAGTGGCGCGGGGTGCCATTTTGATTGTTGAAGATGGCCGCAAGTTGGGTTTTCATTCTTGGTTCATTGTGCCCAAGGCAGCCATTTGCGATCCCGAGCTGACTTTCGGATTACCACCCATGCTCACTGCCGCCACCGGCATGGACGCCATTGCCCATTGCATGGAAACCTTCATGGCGGCCCCCTTCAATCCGCCTGCCGACGGCATTGGTTTGGATGGCTTGCAACGCGCGTGGGCCCACATCGAACGAGCCACTCAAAATGGCCAAGACAAAGAAGCCCGCATGCACCTCATGAGTGCCTCGATGCAAGGCGCCATGGCTTTTCAAAAAGGTCTAGGGTGTGTTCACTCTCTGAGTCACAGCCTAGGTGGCGTCAATCCCAGACTGCACCACGGCACTTTGAATGCCATGTTCTTGCCAGCAGTGGTTCAGTTCAACGCCAGCGCTGAATCGGTTCAAAAAGAGAATCGTTTAAACCGCATGGCGCAAGTCATGGGGCTAAGCTCTGGCTCAGACATTCCTCAAGCCATTCAAGACATGAGTGCCAGATTGGGATTGCCAAACGGTCTGGCAGCCATGGGGGTCACAACGTCTATGTTTGATGCCATCATCCACGGCGCTATGGCCGACCATTGCCACAAAACCAATCCACGCATAGCCACTCCAGAAGAATACAAAGAGATGTTAGCGGCATCCATGTAATCAGAGGTCTTGGACCTCTGACATCTGAGGCTGACGAAGCCAAGCTGCAAATTCATCTGCCATTTGCTCGCTGGCCGACACCGCGGCTAGCCAAACTTTCACACGCGATTGCAAATCTTGGCCGTAAGTTGAAAAGTCTTGTCGATCAGGCAGTTTGCCGTTAGGCAATGTTCTCACCCATTCTGGATTGGGTGCCAACACCACCGTGTTGTCTAAAAATGATGTGGCCTTGTGCCGCCATTTCAATTGTTTGTCCAGCCAACCAGGCACCACAGATTTTTGAAAATGAGGGTACAAAACAAGGCCACCTTGCTTAGCACTTGATGCGCTGGTTTTCCAATCAAGGTGCAAGTGGTAATCCGTGATGCCACCATCCCAATAGGCGCCCGACGGGGCGCCTTCAATGTCGTGCACAGATTTCAATACAAATGGAATGGCGCAGCTGGCTTGCAACACGTCCATGAAATTGCCAGGCGTCAATGACAAGTGGCGAGTCGGATAGTCCTGCGTGCCAAAGGGCAAGGCACCCGACGAAGAAAAAACAACTCGCTCAAGCAAAGCGCCCATGGCTTTTCGATGGAAGACGTTGCATAAAAATGCGGCACCATAACCCAGCGGACTGAGCACAGGGTGCTCACGCTTGAGCAAGCCTTTGCCGCGGGATGTGAGCACATGAAGTCGATAGCGGGGGTGCGTTAGCAAGGACTCAATGCTGCCGCCGTAAAACACATCCAAGTTTTCTCGAAATGAATCGCTCACTTGTTGGGCACTTGGAAATTTCTCACCGGGCCTCAATTCGTAATGCTGGTGAATGTAATCTTTTTCAAGCCTAAGTAGTCCTGCTTGACTGTCTGGCATGCAAGCCGTGGCCATGCGCCAAGCGCCAATTGAAGCGCCTACCAAATCGACTGGTTGCTGACTGGTTGGTAACCACTCGTTGAAAATAAAACGATCGAGAGATCCTAGAATTAAACCCTTAGGCCCACCTGCCGCGGCAGGTATCACACCAACGTCCGCGGCACTCAAACCTTGTTGAGACAGCCGCTGCCTTGCTTGCTGGCCTGCGTAAATGCAAAGGGCTTTCACACCTTAAGCCTTGTTTTGAAGTTTGGCAAATGCAGAGGCCATGGCACTTTGCCCTGCGTTACTCGATTGCGCAGATCCTGACGAGCGATGGGCCTGTTGCCCCTGACGAGGGCCACCCTCAAAACGATTTTCTCGGGTGCGCTGCGCATTGGCAGGTGCCGCATCGTTCAGCTTCATGGTGAGGCCAATGCGCTTTCGAGCCACATCCACCTCGGTTACTTTGACTTTTACAATGTCGCCAGTCTTCACGATTTCACGCGCATCCGTGATGAATTTGTTGCTAAGTTGGCTCACATGAACCAAGCCGTCTTGGTGAACACCCAAATCAACAAAGGCACCAAAGGCAGCCACGTTGCTCACTGTGCCTTCTAGAATCATGCCTTCCTTCAAGTCACGGATGTCATCGACGCCATCGTTGAACCTGGCCACCTTGAAGTCCGGACGAGGATCACGGCCAGGCTTTTCAAGTTCAATCAGAATGTCTTTGACGGTAATGACACCAAACTTTTCGTTGGCAAACAATTCGGGGCGCAATGTTTTGAGCATGTCAGCCCTGCCCATGACGTTCTCTACAGGCTGCGCTACTTTGGCCATGATGGCCTCCACCACAGGATAAGTCTCGGGGTGAACGCCCGTCATGTCGAGTGGGTTGTTACCGCCGCGGATGCGCAAAAAACCAGCGCTTTGCTCAAAAGTTTTAGCGCCAAGGCCGGTCACTTTCAACAAATCTTGACGGTTCTGAAAGGCACCATTGGCCTCACGCCAACGCACCACTGACTTGGCCACACCACCCGACAGACCAGAAACACGAGACAACAAGGGCACGCTGGCCGTGTTCAGATCGACACCCACCGCATTCACGCAGTCTTCCACCACGGCTTCTAAGGTGCGCGCCAATTCGGTTTGATTGACATCGTGTTGGTACTGACCCACACCTATCGATTTAGGGTCAATTTTGACAAGCTCTGCCAAAGGATCTTGCAAGCGCCTTGCGATGCTGGCGGCACCGCGCAAGCTCACATCAACATCGGGCATTTCTTGGCTGGCAAATTCACTGGCTGAGTAAACAGAAGCGCCCGCTTCACTGACCACTACTTTCTGAATTTCAGGACCGTCAGGAGAAGTCAGTTGCTTGATAAGGTCAGCCGCTAATTTATCGGTTTCTCGACTAGCAGTGCCATTGCCAATGGCGATCAAATTGACGCCATGTTTTTGACTCAGTTTGAGCAAGGTATGGAGTGAGCCGTCCCAGTCACGCCTTGGCTCATGGGGATAAACCGTGGCAGTTTCAACCAGTTTGCCAGTGGCATCCACCACAGCCACTTTCACGCCAGTGCGAATACCAGGGTCGAGCCCCAAAACCACACGAGGCCCTGCAGGTGCTGCAAGCAATAAATCGCGCAAATTGTCTGCAAAGACTTTGATCGCCACCTTCTCTGCATCTTCGCGCAATCGCGTAAAGAGATCACGCTCTAAAGACAAACTTAGCTTGACGCGCCAAGTCCACAAAACGGTTTTGCGAATGAGATCGTCAGACGGTCTGGCAGCGTGCGACCATTTGAGGTGCAAAGCAATGCGCCCTTCGGCCAAAGCACTGGCAGCTTGGGCTGCGGCGCTTGCGCTTAGGGGCGCAGCAGACGCGCTGAGTGCTTCTGGTTCTGGCAAGCTAAGTTTGGCATCTAAGAGCTCTAAAGCGCGGCCTCTGAATACTGCCAATGCGCGGTGTGACGGCACACGGCCAATAGGCTCGCTGTAGGCAAAATAATCTCTGAACTTGGCCACTTCAGCCTGGTTTTCATCTTTGCCTGAGACCAGATGGCTGGTGAACAAGCCCTCCTTCCAAAGCCACTCGCGCAAGGCTTGAATAAGGGATGCGTCTTCTGCCCAGCGCTCCGACAAAATATCTCGAACGCCATCCAGCACTGCACCCACTGTTGAAAAGTCTGCGCCTTCGATGGCATCTGCAGGTTTCAAAAAAGCTTGCGCTTCGTCTTGTGGATTGAGTGAAGGATTGGCCCACAAAGCGTCAGCCAGCGGTTCAATACCAGCCTCTTTGGCGATCATGCCCTTGGTTCTGCGCTTGGGCTTATAAGGCAAATACAAATCTTCCAAGTCTTGCTTGGTAGCTGCTTGGTCAATGGCCAATTGCAAATCGGGTGTGAGCTTGCCTTGCTCGGCAATGCTTTTAAGAATGGTCGCCCTGCGCTCTTCCATTTCGCGCAAATAGCCTAAGCGGTATTCAAGTTCACGCAACTGAATATCGTCTAAGCCGCCAGTGGCTTCTTTGCGGTAGCGGGCAATGAAAGGCACGGTGGCACCACCATCGAGCAAACTCACAGCCGCCTGAACCTGCTCAGGTCGAATTTTGATTTCAGTGGCCAGCTGGCCCAATATTTTCTGCATCTCGACGGCTATTTCTATTAATTTAAAAACTCAAGCCGACGAGTTTGCCACACTCAGGTGGTGGTTTTTTAACCCCGCAGCTCGGCCTTGAGTTTTTCGCCAATATCGGGGCGGGCTGCAAATGGATTGGGTGGATTTTGCTGCTGAACAATGGCCTCCATGCGAGTTTGGACATTGCCCAAGGCCTGAGGATGGCTGTAGATGTAGAACTGATCATTGGCAACGGCCTCAAACACCATTTCTGCCATTTGAGCCGCAGAAACCTTGCCACTGCTCACCGCTTTGTTGCTCATGGCTTGGCCAATCAATTGGCTCTTGGTGGCCTTTTGATGCGGTAAATCGGCAGGACGGTTGCGATGGCTCTGGCTGATACCCGTAGGCACAAAGTAAGGGCACAAAACGCTGGCACTGACCTGATCAGAGACCAATTTCAAATCTTGGTACAAGGTTTCAGTTAAAGCTACTACGGCATGTTTGCTGACGTTGTACACGCCCATGTTGGGCGCTGTCAGCAAGCCGGCCATGCTGGCTGTATTGACGATATGACCTTCGTAATGCGGATCTTTTTTGGCTGCCTCCAACATCATGGGCGTGAACAAGCGAACGCCATGCACCACACCCCAAACATTGACACCCAAGACCCACTGCCAATCGGCCACAGTGTTTTCCCAAACCAAACCGCCAGAGCCTACACCTGCATTGTTGAACACAAAGTGCGGCACACCAAAATGCGCAACAACGTCTTTGGCCAATGCTTCCATTTGCTCAGCATTGGAAACGTCAACACGCTTGGCAAAAACCTTGACCCCCAAGGCTTTGATTTCGGCTTCGGCTGTGTCAAGTGCGTCTTGTTGCACATCAACCAAGACCACATTCATTTTGAGTCTGGCCGCAATGCGCGCACATTCCAAACCAAAACCAGAGCCGCCGCCAGTTAAAACTGCTGTTTTATTTTCAAAATTGCGAATCATGATTTGACCTTCTTCAATATAAATCCGTTGCGGGGAAAATGAACATGAACGGCGCCCGTTCGCTGATCCTCGCGGCGCAATGTGAGCCGTGTTTTGGTAGCCGCCACCAAAGTACCTTGAGTAGGCTCTAATCCAAAATTGTCAGCGGTGATGGTGACTTCTGACCCCAAATCAATGCCATGCTCATTGACAAAGGGCATTTGAGTGACGTCGCCAGGAGTTGCTTGATTTGCCGCTTCCAAGGCTTGCTCGGCTGTCATCTTTTGATGGACGCCATGACCGATGGCTTGCATGCGAGTCATCCAATCCTTCAGCAAAGGCGTGGCATCCAAAATGCCTGACAAACTGGGGGTGCGCTCTAGAGTAAACCAAATAGGATGGTAAGCAGAAAAATCGGCAATGCTGGGGGCATCGCCCAGCAAATAGGGACGCTCAGTGAGCATGTCAGACAAACGTCGCAACTGGCTTTTGTACGTGCTTGTCCCTTCTCCAATCGCCATGCGCGGGGCACCCCCTCGCATTGCAGCGCGGTCTGCCACAAAGGCTTGAATGGCTTCTTCAGGCACACCCGCAAACACATCTGCAATGCCAGCAGGCTGAAAATTGTAGGCCATGGCAGCAGAGAAGACTTGGCTGTCTGCCCACTGCGCCACAATTCTAGACGCGCCATTGACCGACGTTGGATACAGACTGGGTGCGGGTGCTATCTTTTCAAGCACATCGGCAATCAAGGCCGTATCGCAATAAATGTCTGCGCCAATTTGCATCACGGGTGTACGGCGATAGCCGCCTGTCAATGCCGTGAGATCTGGTTTAGGCATGATTCTGGGAATGATCACGCTATGCCAGGCTAGCTTTTTATAGCCAAAAATCAAACGAATTTTTTCAGCAAAAGGCGATGTTGGATAGTGGTGCAGGATCAGTTGGCTCATGGCAATTCCTATTCAATGGGCAGGCAAAGTTAAATCAACTTCACCACTTGCTTGCCAAAGTTATGGCCTTTGAGCAAGCCCATGAAAGCTTCCGGTGCAGACGCTAAACCTTGAGCAATGGTTTGCCGCGGATTGAACTTACCGCTTGCAATCAGCTCAGCCAATTCAGCCAAAGCTTCAGGCCAAACTTCCATGTGCTCACTCACAATGAAGCCCTCAATGGTCATGCGGCTCTTCAAAATCAAAGTGGGGTTGGTCATGGCCAGGGGCTCACCGTTGTAGCCAGCAATCATGCCGCACACAGCGATGCGCGAAAAATCATTGGCACGCAACATGACGGCATCTAGCACCATACCGCCTACATTTTCAAAATGACCGTCGATGCCATTGGGGCATGCATCGCGCAATGCTTTGGACAGGGAGATGTAATCTGTGTGCGCTTTGTAATCAATGCAGGCATCAAAGCCCAACTCGTTGACAACGTAATCGCATTTGGCCTTGCCACCCGCAATGCCCACCACTCGAAAACCTCGCGCTTTGGCCAATGCACCATAAGCACTGCCCACTGCACCGCTGGCAGCACTGACCGTCACAGTGGCGCCCGGTTTGGCTTGAATGATTTTGTTGAGCCCATACCATGCTGTGACACCGGGCATACCTACTGCGCCAAGGTAATGGCTCATTGAAATTTTTTCAGCGTTGACGTGCTTGAGTGCGCCGGGCATATCGGCATTGATCAGGCTGTATGCTTGCCAGCCGCCCATGCACTGAACAGTTTGACCCACCTTGAACTTTGCATTTTTGCTTTCGGCCACTTCGCCCACAGTGCCGCCAATCATGGGTTCACCCAGAGGCTGAGGTTGGGCATAATTTTTACCTGCATTCATACGGCCGCGCATGTAAGGGTCAAGGCTGAGGTAATGGTTTTTGACCAAGACTTGCCCGTCTTGCAATGCAGGCGTTTCTGCAGTGATCATTTTGAAGTTGGAAGCTGACACCTCTGCTTCAGGGCGATTGTCTAAAACGATGGCGTGATTGATAGGCATGTTGGTTTCTTTCTAATCGGTTGAAATGGGGGATGTGACGGAAGGCGTTCGCTTCACATATTTGAAAGTGCCTGTGGCATGCGCACACAGTTGGCCGGCTGCGTCATAGACCTTGCCGTCGGTAAAAGCCATGGTTTTGGTTCTGTGCAGCAGCAAACCTTTGGCCACCAAATGCTCGCCTTCGTTGGCTTTGGCGGGTCGCATGAAACTCGTCTTCATTTCAATGGTGACCACGCCCATATCTTGCTCAACACTGCGTGCGGCGGTGGCCATCACAACATCAAGCAGTGTCATGACCGCGCCGCCATGGGTAATGTCAAATGAGTTGAGATGCTCGGATCGCGGGCTGTAATGCAACTCAGACGTGCCGTTTTCAAACTTCTCAAGTGTGAAGCCGAGGTTATCCACAAATGGGATGTGGACGCCAAATGGAATGCTCATGCAGTACCTTAACCGCCAATGATGGCGCTCACGCCACCGTCAACGGCCAACCACTGACCTGTGATGTGTTTGCCGGCATCGCTGGCGTACAAAAGCGTCAGACCTTTTAAGTCTTCATCGTCACCCAAGCGCAAAAGCGGCGCATGGCTGGCCATGTTCTCTGCACCCAATTTTTCGAGCAAGCCGTAAGTCATTTTGCTAGGAAAAAAGCCTGGGCAAATGGCGTTGACTGTGATGCCGTATCGACCCCACTCGCCGGCTAAGGCCTTGGTAAAGTTCACCACAGCACCCTTGGACGTGTTGTAGGCAATGGTTTGCATTTCGGGCGGGTTGCCTGCCAAGCCGGCAATGGACGCAACGTTCAAAATTCGGCCATGTCGGTTGGGAATCATGGACAGGTTGGCAAGCTCTTGGGCCAGAATGAAATAACCACGGACGTTCAAATTCATGACTTTGTCCCAGGCTGATACTGGGTGAACTTCGGCTGCGGCACCCCATGATGCGCCGGCGTTGTTCAGCAAAATGTCAACGCGGCCTAATTTTTGAACTGTTTCACGGGCCAAGCGGCGAATGTCTTCTTCTTGCCCACAATCTGCGGCAATGTAATCAGCCTCAATGCCTGCAGCTTTGAGTTCGGCCACTGCCTCTTCTAAGTCAGAGGCTTTTCGCGAACTCAACATCAATCTTGCGCCGGCTTCACCGAGGGCATGAGCCATCTGGAGCCCAAGACCCCGTGATCCACCCGTGACCAATGCAGTTTGACCTGTTAAGTCGAATAGTTGTTTGACGGTGCGTGTCATGTTCTGTCCTTTGTAAAAAGTAAATTAGAAAGCATCCTCTGCCAAATTGGCACAGGTCATGTCGCGGTTGCTGACGACTTGTAACCATGCATCAATTTTGGGCAATTCGTAATGGTAGAAAAACTTGGCAGCAGCCTGACGACCCGTTTGAGCCGGCGTCTGTGCGCCTCTGCATGAAGCGCTGACATCCAGCCAAATCCAAGCCAACACAAGATGTCCAAACGCTTGTAAGTACGGCACAGCGTTGGCCAGTGCTTCTTGGGGTTGTCCTGAAGACCAGGCCATTTGAGTGGCCGAAATGACATTTTCCAGGGCCGTATTAAGTGCCTTCGCATCTGCCGCCAAATCTGCAAATGCCATGGCCTTGTCGGCTGTCTCTCGCATGCGAGCTCCAAGAAGATGCACGCCTCTGCCCTCTTCCATTAAAACTTTGCGTCCCAGCAAGTCCATACCCTGAATGCCATGTGTGCCTTCATGAATCATGTTCAATCGGTTGTCACGCCAATACTGCTCAACGGGAAAGTCGCGGGTGTAGCCATAGCCACCATGAATTTGAATGGCCAGGCTATTGGCTTCAAGACACCATTCACTGGGCCAACTCTTGGCGATGGGTGTTAGCACTTCCAACAACAGCCTTGCTTCATCGGCTGCAATGGCGTCGCCGGTGTGTTGTTCGTCGACCAATTTAGCGCAATACAACTCAAGCGCCAATGCGCCTTCGCTGTAGGACTTTTGAGCCAACAACATGCGCTTGATGTCTGCATGCTCAATGATTCGAACTTGAGCTTGTGCGGCATCTTTGACAACTTTTTGTGATCCCCCCGCTACAGGACGGCCTTGGGGACGATTTTTGGCATATTCCAAACTGGCCTCGTAGCCGGCCATCCCCAACATGGTGGCAGCCATGCCAACGCCAATGCGTGCTTCGTTCATCATGTGGAACATGTAACTCAATCCACGTCCTGGCTCGCCCACCAAATAACCCACAGCGCCACTGCCGTCACTGGCTGTGTTGTCAGTTTGAACTTTGAACTTACCTTCACCAAAATTGAGCAAGGTGTTGGTCGTGCCGCGCCATCCACACTTGTGATTCAAGCCAGCCAATGCAACATCGTTTCGAACGCCTGTCAGTTCTGCTTTTTCGTTGACCAATTTTTTCGGCACAATGAAAAGAGAAATACCGCGAACGCCTGGAATTAATTTGCCCTCGGCATCTGGAATCTTGGCCAGTACCAAATGAATGATGTTTTCAGTCAGTTCGTGATCGCCAGCAGAGATCCACATCTTGTTACCCTTCAGACGATAACGTGCGCCTAAGGGGTCTGAAGCATAGGCATCACCGTCTGGTGTGGCTCGGGTCATGACATCACTGAGTGATGAACCGGCTTGAGGTTCAGACAAGCACATGGTGCCAGACCACCTGCCAGAAAACTCATTCAATGCAAACACTTGGCGCTGCAGCTCAGACCCATGAGCCATGAGCAAATTGGCATTGCCAACTGTGAGCAAGCCAGAGCCCATACTGACCGAGGCCATGCCAAAAAAAGAATTGGCTGCAGCCTCCACCGTATAAGGCAATTGCATGCCACCGATGTCGTAATCTTGCGCTGCACTGAGCATGCCCGACTCTGCATAGGCTTTTTGGGCATCGTGTGTGGCTTGAGGAAGAATGACTTTCTCACCATCGAAGCGCGGTTCTTCGGTATCTACCAAACGATTGAAGGGCGCGTATTTTTCTTTGGCGATGCGCTCGCAGGTGTCAAGAACGGCATCAAAAGTTTCTCGACTGTGATCGGAGAATCGTTCGCGTTGCTGCAGGCTAGTTACGTCCAACCATTCGTACAGCAAAAAATCTAAAGTTGACCGAAGGCTCATGTCAGTGGATGTCCCAATTAAAACGGGCGGCCTGCATGTTTAGCGGGACGCCCGTTGTCAATGAAGTTGAAGTTCAGAGTACTTCGAAAATGCCGCAAGCACCCATGCCGCCGCCAATGCACATGGTGACTGCCACACGCTTGGCGCCACGACGCTTGCCTTCAATCAATGCATGCCCAGTTAAGCGCTGTCCGCTGACGCCATAGGGGTGACCCACCGCAATGGCGCCGCCGTTGACATTGAGGCGATCGGGTGGAATGCCCAAGGTATCACGGCAATACAAAACTTGAACGGCAAAGGCTTCATTCAGCTCCCACAAGTCAATGTCGGAAACCTTGAGTCCCAAGCGAGCCAAAGCTTTTGGCACTGCATACACAGGGCCAATGCCCATTTCATCGGGCTCACAACCAGCAACCGCAAAGCCAAGGAAACGGCCCAAGGGCTTTAAGCCACGTTGCTCTGCCAACTTTTCGTCCATTAAGACGCAAGCACCTGCGCCGTCAGAGAACTGACTGGCATTGCCCGCAGAGATCAAACCACCTGGCAGTGCAGAACGCAAGCCAGAAATGGCTTCGATGGTGGTGCCTTCACGCAAACCTTCGTCGACGCTCACGCTGACTTGCTTGGTCATCAGCCCCATGACCTTGTCGACAACACCTGCCGACACAGTGATAGGTGCAATTTCGTCATTGAACAGACCAGCAGCTTGTGCGGCACATGCTTTTTGCTGGCTACCAGCACCGTATTCGTCCATGCGATCACGGGAAATTTTGTAACGCTTGGCAACTTGCTCGGCGGTTTGCAACATGTTCCAATAAATTTCGGGCTTCATTTTGGCCAGCGCCAAATCTTGCAACATGTGCTGATTGGCTTCTTGTTGAACGCAAGAAATGCTTTCAACACCACCCGCCACATACACCTGGCCTTCACCCGCAATGATGCGCTGCGCAGCCAAGGCGATGGTCTGCAAACCGGATGAGCAGAAACGGTTAACGGTCATGCCAGACACAGAAATTGGCATGCCTGCTTTCAAAGCAATTTGACGCGCAATGTTGGCGCCAGTGGCACCTTCAGGTGTGGCGCAACCCATGATGACGTCTTCAACTTCTGCGGCCTCGATGCCTGCGCGTTGAACAGCGTGCTGTACCGCATGGCCACCCAAAGTGGCACCATGGGTCATGTTGAATGCGCCTTTCCAGCTTTTGGCAAGAGGCGTGCGAGCGGTCGAAACAATGACGGCGTTGGACATTTTGATTACCTCTGATCAGTTGAATGTTTTGCCGTCAGCCACCAAGCGGGCTAGCAGCGGAGCGGGTTGCCAGAAAGCGGCATCGTCGTGTGGGTTTTTGGCAAAGCGCTTCATGGCTTCGGCCACGTTAAACAGGCCCACTTGGTCTGCATACAACATGGGACCACCGCGGAAAATGGGGAAGCCATAACCCGTGAGGTAGACCATGTCGATGTCGCTGGCCTTTCCAGCAATACCCTCTTCCAAAATGTGCGCTGCTTCGTTCACCAAAGCGAACACCAAGCGCTGCACAATTTCTTCGTCAGAAATCTTGCGGGTGGCGATGCCTTCTGCTTCGCGGTGCTTTTCAATCATTTCGACCACCACAGGGCTTGGAATGGCATCGCGCTTACCAGCTTGGTAGTCGTACCAGCCAGCACCGGTTTTTTGACCGAAGCGGCCCATCTCGCACAAAAGATCTGCCGTTTTGCTGTACTTCATGCCAGGGCGCTCTACATTGCGGCGCTTGCGAATAGCCCAACCAATGTCATTGCCTGCCAAATCACCCATGCGGAAAGGACCCATGGCAAAACCAAATTTTTCAACGGCTTTGTCGACTTGCGCCGGTGTGCAACCTTCTTCAATGAGGAAGCCTGCTTGACGGCTGTACTGCTCAATCATGCGGTTGCCGATGAAGCCATCGCAGACGCCAGAAACAACGGATGTTTTCTTGATCTTCTTGCCCAATGCCATGACAGTGGCCAAAACATCTTTGCTGGTTTTGGCGCCACGAACCACTTCCAACAATTTCATGACGTTGGCAGGACTGAAAAAGTGCATGCCCACCACATCTTCAGGACGCTTGGTGAAGGCTGCAATTTTGTTCACATCGAGTGTGGATGTGTTGGAAGCCAAAATAGCACCTGGCTTCATGACTTCGTCGAGTTTCTTGAAGACGGCTTCCTTGACGCCCATCTCTTCGAACACAGCCTCAATGACCAAGTCGGCGCTGCCAATGTCGTTATAGCTCAAAGTAGTGCTGAGCAAAGCCATGCGCTGCTCATATTTGTCTTGCTTGAGCTTGCCTTTTTTAACTTGCGATTCGTAATTCTTGCGAATGGTGGCAATGCCGCGATCTAGGGCTTCTTGTTTCATCTCAAGCATCTTGACAGGAATGCCAGCATTCAAGAAGTTCATAGAAATACCGCCACCCATGGTGCCAGCCCCAATGACTGCTACTGAAGCAATGTTGCGCTTGGGCGTGTCTTCTGGCACGTCGGCAATTTTGGAAGCCGCTCTGTCGGCCATGAAGATGTGACGAAGCGCACGCGATTCGGGCGTCATCATGAGGTTGGTGAAAATTTCACGCTCCAAGGCCATGCCGTCTTCAAACTTCTTCTTGGTTGCAGCCTCAACTGCATCGACACACTTAGGCGGTGCAGGAAAGTTTTTGGCCATGCCTTTGACCATGTTGCGTGCAAATTGGAAATACGCATCGCCTTGTGGGTGTTTGCAAGGCAAATTGCGAACCAAGGGGAAAGGTGAACCGCCTGCATGTTGGACAGCCAATTCTTTGGCATAGGCCAATGCCTCTGCCGCCAATGACTCCACTGAAGTGGCCATGCGATCAAACAATTTCTGACCAGGCAACATGGCCAACATTTCACTGTTAATGGACTCGCCACTGACAATCATGTTAAGCGCTGGCTCTACGCCAATAACTCGAGGCAAACGCTGCGTGGCGCCGGCGCCTGGAATAAGACCCAACTTAACTTCAGGCAAAGCCACCTTACAGCCCGGCGCAGCCATCCGGTAGTGACAACCCAAAGCCAACTCAACACCGCCGCCCATGGCGACAGTGTGCACAGCCGCCAAAACGGGTTTGGCTGAGTTTTCACAAGCTCGAATGACACTCAGTAAGTTTGGTTCTTGAACGGCCTTGGAAGAACCAAACTCTTTGATGTCAGCGCCACCTGAAAAGGCTTTGCCAGCACCCGTGATGATGATGGCTTTAACCGCTGCATCAGCATTGGCCTTGGTCAGACCATCGGTAATGCCTACACGGGTTGAGAGTCCCAAGCCGTTAACAGGTGGGTTGCTCATTGTGATCACGGCCACATCGCCAATGATTTTGTATTCAGCTGTCATGCTGTTTTCCTCTTAGGTGGTGTCAGTCACAAAAATAGAACGGGCGTTCTTTTTTGCCAATTCTAGGGGGTTTCAATTAGCGTGGATAGGGGGTATGTCGCTCATGGGACCGAGATCAAATCAGAGTCAAAGCGAGGCCAATCACCTAAACCTCAAGCCATTCCTTGCGGATGTAGGTATTTTCAGTGAGTTCGGCAGGAGTCCCTTCAAACACAATGCTGCCATGACCCATCACCAGAGCTCGGTCAGAAATTTTCATGGCGATGGTCAGTTTTTGTTCAATCAATAAAACGGAAATTCCCGTTTCCTTGAGTTTTTGAAGGTACTGCCCCACTAACTCAACGATCTTAGGTGCAAGGCCTTCGGTCGGCTCATCAATGATGATGAGGTCGGGGTCTCCCATGAGCGTGCGGCAAAGCGTGAGCATTTGTTGCTCGCCACCAGACAAGACACCGGCCTCTGTGTGTTGTCGCTCAAGCAGCCTAGGGAACATTTGGTACATGTCTTCAAAGCTCCAACGAGCGCCCTTGCCTTTTCCTTTTTGGCCTAACAACAAGTTTTGGTGAACGGTGAGCTTAGGGAAAATGTCTCTGTTTTCAGGCACGTAACCCAATCCGAGATGGGCAATTTGAAAAGCTTTTTTACCCAGAATTTGTTGGCCCTTCCAATTGATATCACCCTGGCAATCAACCAAGCCCATGATGGCCTTGGCGGTGGTTGAACGGCCAGAGCCATTGCGTCCTAACAGAGCCACAATTTCACCAGGTTTTACATTGAAGCTCACACCATGCAAAACGTGGCTTTTGCCGTAATAAGCGTGCAGATTGTCGATGTTCAGCATCTCAGTGGCCTCCCGCATGTTCTTCGGCAGAGTGCGTACCCAAATAGGCCTCTTGAACCTTGGCGTTCGATCTAACCGCTTCAGGCGTATCAAAGGCAATCACCTCGCCATAAACCACCACTGCAATTTTGTCGGCCAAGCCAAAGACAACGCCCATGTCGTGTTCAACGGTCAGAAGGGTTTTGCCAACAGTCACTTCTTTAATGAGATTGATGAAACGCGAAGTTTCACTTCTGCTCATACCAGCCGTTGGCTCATCGAGCAAAATAACGTTGGAACCACCGGCAATGGTGATGCCAATTTCAAGCGCCCTTTGCTCAGCGTAGGTCAGATTCATGGCCAACAGATCGCGTTTTTTATCAAGTCGAATCATGGCCATGTATTTTTCTGTCAACTCATTAGCATCTTTCAGACCCGATAGAAATTTGAGAAACGTATATTTGTAACCCAAGCTCCAAAGCACAGCACACCTTAGATTTTCAAAGACACTGAGCTTTGGAAAAATATTGGTAATTTGAAAACTGCGCGACAAACCCATGCGATTGATTTCGTAAGGTGCTTTGTTTTCAATGCGCTGACCATTCAAAAGAATTTCACCGCTGGAGGGACCAAAACGACCACTGATTAAATTGAAGAGTGTTGACTTGCCAGCGCCATTGGGGCCAATGATGGCAATACGTTCTCCTGCATTGACGGCTAAGTTGATGCCTCGAATAATTTCGGTTTTGCCAAAATTTTTTCGGATCTCTTTGAGTTCTAGCGCATAAGACATCACGCTGCCTCCCGACGTTTAATTTCTTTTTCAATTTCGACTTGGATGTCACCCCACTCAATGATGAAATGACGTCGAACTACTTCAAACAATCCCAATCCGGTGAGCATGATAAAGATGGATCCAACCCAACTGTCTACACCCTTGGCATTCAGGGTGGTGCCCATGAACTTCAGGGTGTCTCCCAAAGCAGAATTGAGCTGCAAGTGATAAACCATTTCAATCATGGCACCTGCACCAATGAGTGCGACGAAACCAGTGACAAACAAAGCCAAATAACTGACCCAAAGTTGTTTAAGTTTGCCAAACGCTGCCACGCGCAAGTTCATCATGATGAGGCTGGCAATACCACCAGGCGCATACATGACCATGAACAAGAACAACAAGCCAAGGTAGAGCAACCATGCTTTGGTCAGTTCAGACAACAGCACAAAGGCAAGCACCATGAGGACGCCACCAATGATGGGACCGAAAAAGAATGTTGCGCCCCCTAAGAAAGTGAAAAGCAGATAGCCGCCTGAGCGCCCTGCCCCAACCACTTCTGAGGTCACAATTTCAAAATTGAGTGCGCCTAAGCCGCCAGAGATACCCGCAAAAAATCCTGCAATGATGAAAGCAAAGTACCTAACACGCTGTGTGTTGTAGCCAATGAACTCAACCCGTTCTGGATTGTCTCGCACCGCATTCAAAATTCTGCCCAAGGGTGTTTGGGTGAAGGCATACATGAGCGCCACACAAATGAAGGTGTAAATGGCAATCAAATAATAGACTTGAATTTGCGGCCCAAATGTGATACCCCAAACGGTTTGTCCGGCGACGCGATTGCCTGAAATGCCAGCCTCACCGCCAAAAAATTCGGAGAACATAAGTGACATGGCAAAGACCAGCTCAGCCACACCCAGCGTGATCATGGCAAAAGGCGTACCTGATTTTTTGGTGGTCACGTAGCCCAACAAAACAGCAAAGCCAATGCCTGCAAAGCCGCCAATCAATGGCAACAAACTCACAGGAATGCTAGATGTGCCGGCTGTGATCGCGTTCAGTGCATGGATGGCCACAAAAGAACCAAGGCCCGTGTAAACAGCATGACCAAAGCTCAGCATACCGCCCTGCCCCAACAGAATGTTGTAAGACAGGCAAGCAATGATGGCAATGCCCATCTGCGCCAACATGGTGCCTGACAAATTGCTGGTGAAAATGAGCGGTGCAAAAATCAGGACAATGGCAAACAAGCTCCAAATTACCCATCGGCCAACGTTGTAAGGCTTAAATTGATAAGTTTTCATGATCTCATCCTTCCCTGGTTCCTAAAAGCCCTTTAGGACGGAAAATCAGAATCAAGACCAAGAACAAGTAAGGCAGGATGGGCGCCACTTGAGAGACTGTCAATTTCAAAACTGAGTTGTTGGCAAGTGCGTCTGAAAGTTGGAAGCCAAGGTCTTTGGCGACACTCACAAAAGAGTAATCGAAAGCAATGGCAAAAGTTTGAATGACACCGATCAGCACAGAAGCCAAGAAAGCGCCAGACAACGAACCCATGCCGCCTACAACCACCACCACAAAAATGACGGAGCCCACAGTAGCCGCCATGGCTGGCTCGGTCACAAAGGTGCTTCCACCAATCACCCCTGCCAAACCAGCCAAGCCTGTGCCGGCACCAAAGACCATCATGAAAACACGGGGCACGTTGTGGCCCAATGCCTCGACTGTTTCGGGGTGCGTCAAAGCAGCTTGAATGACCAAGCCAATGCGTGTTTTGGTGAGCAAGAGCCACAAGGACAACAACATCAACAAGGCCACGAACATCATGAATGCGCGGGTTGCTGGAAAAGGAGAGCAAACAATTCGAATGGCATCGTCAACGGATTTGCACATTTCAGCGGGTGCTGCGCCCCAAACCAAATTCAGACCTTGTGTGGTGTGATTGATGAGGGTGAAGGCAGAGCCTTTGAGCAATTCTGGCGGCACAAACTCCACCGCGGTTCGGCCCCAAATGAGTTGGACCAATTCATAAACAATGTAAGACAGACCAAAGGTGACCAAGAGTTCGGGGACGTGTCCAAACTTGTGCACTTTGCGCAGTGTGAGGCGTTCAAAAATGACGCCACAGCCGCCCACCAGAAATGGGGCAATGATGAGTGCTGGCCAAAAACCAATGATGTTGGTCAATGTATAGCCAAAATAGGCACCTATCATGTAGAAGGACGCATGCGCAAAATTCAAAACGCCCATCATGCTGAAAATCAGCGTGAGGCCTGAACTAAGCATAAAAAGCAACAACCCGTAGCTCAAACCATTGAGCATGGAGATGATGAAGAACTCCATAAAAAACTACCTTCTGCCAGCCATGGCAAGTCAAAAAAACAAGAAGGGCCCGACCCCCTGAGGAGCGGGCCCTACTAAAGACTCACTCAGATTAGCCTGGACGCTTCATTTGGCAGCTGGTGGGCGTGCTTGAAACGTAGGATGGGAACTCTTTGACAGGGATCAAAGTCATGCCAGTGTT
>JBIIJK010000082.1:0-6765 GCA_044233865.1 Limnohabitans sp. | reverse complement strand
ATTTGCCTGCTGGCGCGCTGCGGTAGGCGGGCATCTTGAAGCCATTGACATCAATGGTGACTTCGCCAGTGACCAAACCTGTAACGGGAGTTTTGATAGCCGTTTGAGCGATGATGGGCATGGCTGCTGCTGCGTAGCCAACGCCAATGGCTGCTTTGAGTGCAAAGCGACGCGTGGTGCCATTGGCATCTGCATGGCCGCCCAAAAGCGCTTGAGTGTCATCAATGAGGTCTTTGTTCATGGTATGCCTAAATCAATTTTGTTAAAGAATTGTAGGGTCGCTTGCGCATGTTTGTCTATTTATCTACTGAATTGGATGGCTGTAGCCGTAGGCACTCATCACAGACTTTGCTTTGTCAGTTTTCAAGTAAAGCATGAGTGCAATTGCTGCAGAATTTTTTTGCCCAGCCAAAAGCAAAATGGCATCTTGCTGAATCGGTGAATAAAGTTGAGGAGGCAGGATCCACGCAGATCCTTTTAACAACTGGCCTTCCGAGAAAACTTGCGACATGGCGACAAAGCCAATTTGGGCATTTTCAGTTTCCACAAATTGATAAGCTTGGCTGATGTTTTCACCTTGCACAAACTTTGACTTGAGCTGTTCAGTTAAGCTCAAACTTTGAAGCGTCTCCATGGCCGCAACGCCATAAGGCGCTAGCTTGGGATTGGCCAAGGCTAGTTTTTGAAAACGACCTGTTTTTAAGATCTCCCCTTCTGGATCGACCCGTCCAGCTTGTCGACTCCAAAGAACCAGTCTGCCTTGAGCATAAGTAAATCGAGTACCTGCAAGCCCCAGACCTTCTTTTTCTAATCGAGCGGGCGTTTCCTGATCCGCCGCAAGCAATAGGTGAAAAGGCCCACCATTTTTGATCTGCGCATAAAAGGCTCCCGTTGAACCCAATGAAAGTCGTACTTTGTGGCCAGACTCAGCTTCAAATTGCGACACAATTTTTCGCATGGGCAAGCTGAAGTTGGAAGCTACAGCTACAGTGACTTCAGCTGCTTGAATGGAAATTAGCAATGCGATTTGAAGAAAGACAAACACAAGATTTCGGCGCATGGATTTGCCCTTACTTTTGAAGATCAGCATGCCTGTCTTGCCGCTCACGCAAATTATGTGGGACTGAACTCAGCCTATCGCCACCCAATGGCAAGTTTTCATGTGCAAGGCACATAGGACGGCCTCTTGCGCCACTGGCCAAATAATCTTTCAACAAAGACTTACGAACCAACGACTCATCAAGCAAGCGCGAAACAGTTAAATAAGCAAACACCGCATCGACCAGTGCCTCAGGGGTCAGACCATAAGTCTTTTGAGTTTGCAGCCAAAGATGATCTGTAAATGACATGAACGCCCAAAACGGCGAATGATGCGGCGCATGAGCTTGCAAAATCAAGTGCAGCGTTTGTTTAAAGCGTCCTGAATTGGCGATCAAATCCCAGTACTTGGCCAGTCTGGTAAAGCGCTCGAAGCTTTCTTTGTCGATGGCATTGTTTTGTCGAATGACATAAGGCGGCTGGCTGTCATACACCATGCCATGCGCTTCGGTGTGGCGCGCCAAGGGGGTGCCTCGCAAGCGTTTCAAGATACCCAATTGGATTTCTTGAGGTCCTATGTCCAGAAGGCGATCAAAGCCTTCTGCAAAACTTTGAAGGGTTTCACCTGGCAAGCCAAAAATTAAATCAGTGTGCAAATGTGCATCGGATTCAGTCAGCAGCCAACGTAAATTGGCCTCTGTTTTGGCATTGTCTTGTCGCCTAGAGATTCGCTGCTGCACCTCTTCATTGAAGCTTTGGATGCCCACCTCAAACTGCAAAACGCCAGGGGGAAATTGTGAAATCAATTCTTTCAAACGATCTGGCAAGTGATCCGGAATGACCTCGAAATGAACCAGCAAGCCTTGGGCAGAATCGTTTTGAAGCCGGTTAAGGAAGAACTGCAAAATTTGCGCGGATGCTTCAATTTTTAAGTTGAATGTGCGATCAACAAACTTGAAGTTGCGAGCGCCTC
Organism: Limnohabitans sp.; assembly: GCA_044233865.1. Taxonomy (GTDB): domain Bacteria; phylum Pseudomonadota; class Gammaproteobacteria; order Burkholderiales; family Burkholderiaceae_C; genus Limnohabitans_A. The sequence goes on along the minus strand of JBIIJK010000082.1, from coordinate 4,754 downwards.
GACTGTACAAGATGTCCAATTCTTGAAGAAAAGGATTCAAATCAAAAGCCCATGCTGTTTTGTCTAAGGAGCTCAAACAAAATTCGCATTTAAAGGGGCATCCTCTAGAGGCTTCTACATACAGCACTCTGTTGGCCAAATCGGCATCGGAAAATTCACGGTAAGGCAACTCAATGTCGCTCAAGGGGGGTTGCTCGCCCTGAATCATTTTCATCAAGGGCTTAGGGCCGTGAAGCAATGCAAGACACAGTTTGGGAAAGCTCACATCACCCCAACCTGAAATCACAAAGTCTGACAATTGAACAATTTCTTGGGAGTCGGTTTCGTGACTCACTTCAGGCCCACCCAAAACAATGGTGATACGAGGCCGCTGAGCTTTAAGAGCCTTCACAAGTTCAGTGGTTTGAATCACATTCCAGATATACACCCCAAAGCCAATGATTTGAGGCCGCTCTGGCAATTCAGGTCCGAGTTGGTTCAGCAGCTCATCCGCCATGTCTTGGATCGGTCTGGCCAAGGTGAACTCGGTCAGCACAGTTCGCTGCGCTAAATCGTCATTGCCATGGCGCGCCATGTTGGCCATGAGGTAACGAAGTCCTAATGAGGCGTGAATGTACTTTGCGTTAAGCGTACAAAGAACAATGGCAGGCGAGTGCTTCTCAATTTGGGACATGCCCACATTATCCAACGAGTCAGGGTGTCAAAGCGAGTTCAAGCTCCTGTTGAAAACAACTTCTTTTTTGACAAACTTTTCATGGTTGTCTTCTACTGCATTCAGTTCGTACAAATAGTTCACCATCATGGCACTGGACTGTGCAAAACCTTTTTTAGACAGATCAGCCGCCCAATTGATATCGTGCAGCTTGGCCCCATTGGCCAAATGAAACTTGGCCACAGAATCACCAGAAGACTTGTGCACAAATTGAGTCAGGTAAATGAAGCACAGATACATCAGGGCTGATTTTTCTTCGGCTCTGGCCAAGGCTGGCGTCCAACCTTTGGCCAGGCGTTTTGACCACTCGCCCTCTTTCATCAGTACTTTCAATGACTGTGCAATTTTGCCCTTTTTGTCTTCCAAGGCTTCCAATGCGGGCGAGCCAGGCAAAGCATCTAACCATTTGTTAAATCCGGGTACCGGCGACAAGGTGCAAAAGGTTTTAACACTGGGAATTTCTTGAAGTATTTTTTCGGCCACTCGCTTGATCAAAAAATTACCGAGTGAAATGCCACGCAGCCCAGGCTGGCAGTTACTGATGGAGTAAAAAATAGCTGTCTTGAATTTTTTGGAATCGAGTGATTCAGACTTCTTATCCAGTAAGGGGCCGACTTCTTTTGAGATGGTCGTCACCAAAGCCACCTCGACAAATATCAAAGGCTCTCCCGGCAACTGGGGGTGGAAGAAGGCATAACAACGGCGGTCGGGTTGCAGTCGGCGCCTCAAATCGTCCCAGCCATCAATGGCATGAACCGATTCATGCTGAATGATTTTTTCCAGCAAAAGCGCTGGTGACGACCATGTGATTTCGTGCAACTCCAAAAATCCTGGATTGAACCAAGAGTTCAGTAAGTGCTGCATGTCTGCATCCACTGCCTTTAAACCAGACTTATTTTTAGTGTGCATTAACAGCTGCTCTCGCATGCGAACAATGGTTTGCGTGCCATTGGGTGCCCGATTGATTCGGCGCAACAACTCTTGTCTGGCAGGCTCGACTATTTTGAAAAGTGCTACTAGACTTTCATCATCGTATTTATCGGCATACAGCTGAGCAGCTTGCAAAACATCGATGGGATCGGGACTGAATTTGTGGGCTAGAAATTCAAAGAATTTCAGCTGGTCTGGCTTGTCTAGCAGTTGGAACTGTTCTACAAACTTCGCAGCAATGCTTTGTGCGTTGGCTTCGCCCTTCTCTGAAAGCAAGCTAAGAGCAATTTTTTGGGCGGATTCAAGTGATTTGGCTTTGGTGAACCGTTCAAACATGCTAGACCTAGTGTGTGTGCTTTTAGAAATGATACGGGTAAGATGTGCGAGGGGCAATCAACATATTGCTTGGAATTGTTGGCGCACCACAAAGCTAGGGAAAACGCTCATTATTCGATCAAGGTCATTCAAAAATGCACAACGACATTCCTCAATTGAGGCAAATATTGAAGTCTGCAAAAACCATTGCGGTTGTAGGACTCTCTGCTCAGTGGAATCGGCCCAGTTATTTTGCAGCCAAGTACATGCAAGAGCATGGTTACAGAATCATCCCTGTGAATCCACGGTATGCAGGTCAGGGCCAGTTTCCTGCAGAAGATATTCTGGGGCAAAAGTGCTACGCCAGCCTGCTAGATATTCCAGAGGCTGTCGACATGGTGGATGTCTTTCGCAAAACCGAAGACGTCTTGCCGATTGCTCAAGAGGCATTTCAAATTGGCGCGGCCTGTTTGTGGCAGCAACTTGGTGTGGAAAACAGTGAAGCGAGTGAATTGTTTCTCAAGCAAGGCAGGCTCTCTGTCACCAATCGCTGCGTCAAAATTGAACATGCTCGAATTTTTGGCGGGCTCAACTGGGTCGGGGTCAACACCGGCATCATCTCAGCAAAACGTCCCATAGATTGAGCCTAAGCATGAGCGACCACAACTTTCGCCCCGAAACATTGGCCATTCACGCCGGCCAAATTCCCGATGCCGCAACCGGTGCACGTGCCCTACCCATCTATCAAACCAGCAGCTTTGTTTTTGACAGCGCCGACCATGCAGCCTCTTTGTTCAACCTCCAAACCTTTGGCAATGTTTACTCAAGGCTTAGCAACCCTACCGTTGCCGTGCTGGAAGAACGTGTTGCTACGCTAGAAGGCGGCAGAGCTGGCGTTGCCTCTGCATCGGGCATGGCTGCTGAATCGATGGCGCTCATGACCATTTTGCAATCGGGCGATCATGTGGTGGCAGCCAGCGCTTTGTATGGGGGCTCCGTCACTTTACTGGCTGTTAGCTTGGCCAAGTTTGGTATTCAAACCACCTTTGTAGACGCCAGCAAGGCCGATGCCTTTGCTGCTGCCATTCAGCCCAACACCCGCGCCATTTTTGCCGAAAGCTTGGGCAATCCGAGCATGTTGGTTCTAGACATTGCAGCCATTGCCGATGTGGCCCATGCGCATGGCCTGCCCCTCATCATTGACAACACGGTGCCCAGCCCGTTTTTGTGCAATCCGATTGCATTTGGCGCTGATGTGGTGGTGCACTCAGCCACCAAGTATTTGGCGGGTCATGGCACCACCTTGGGCGGTGTCATTGTAGAAAGCGGCAAGTTTCCGTGGGACAACGGCAAATTTCCGGGCATGACCGAGCCTTCGCCGGGCTATCACGGTGTGAAGTTTTATGAAACCTTTGGCGACTTTGGCTTCACCATGCGCTGTCGCATGGAGTGCCTGCGAGTTTATGGCGCGTCACTCAGTCCAATGAGCGCTTGGCAAATTTTGCAGGGCGTTGAAACTCTGCCATTGCGCATGGAAAGGCATTGCAGCAACGCTTTGGCTGTGGCGCAATTTTTGCAAAATGATCCGCGTGTGGCTTGGGTTAATTACCCAGGTTTGCCAGACCACCCCCAATATGCATTGGTCCAAAAACAAATGCGAGGCGCATCGGGCTTACTGGCTTTTGGTGTGAAAGGTGGCTTAGAGCAAGGGGTGAAGTTCATTGAAGCAGCCCGCTTCATGAGCCACTTGGTCAATATTGGCGATACCCGCACCCTCATTAGCCACCCCGCTAGCACCACGCATCGACAACTCAATGAGGAACAACAATTGGCTGCTGGTGTTGGCCCCGACATGATTCGAATTTCGGTGGGCCTAGAACACATCGATGATATTTTGTGGGACATCGATCAAGCCTTGAATGCAGCCAGCCAAACAACAGTTCATGGAATTTCAAAATGACCAACATCTTTGATCAAGACCTAGATCCCAATTCAGCCAATTTCTCGGCGCTTTCACCAGTGAGTTTTGTTGAGCGAAGTGCCGAGATTTTTGGCGATTTAAGTTCGGTTGTCCATGGCCACCGAAAATACACTTGGGCTCAAACGCGAGACAGATCTGCACGGCTTGCCGCTGCACTTCAATCACTAGGCGTTGCTCGCGGCACCACGGTGAGCGCCATGTTGCCCAACATCCCAGAGATGTTAGAAGTTCACTACGCGGTACCTGCTCTCAATGCAGTGCTTAACCCACTTAACACTCGGCTTGATGCTGCTCTGATTGCCTGGCAACTCAATCACTGCGAGTGCGCTGTGCTCATTACAGATCGCGAGTTTGCCCCTGTTATGGCCAAAGCCTTGGACATTTTGAAAACACAATTTGGCAGGTCCATTGTGGTGGTCGATGTTTGCGACTCTGAATACACGGGTCCCGGGGAGCAGTTAGGGCAATTTGAATATGAGGCCTGGCTTGCATCGCACCAACCTTTGTCCAAATTAGAAGGTCCGCAAAACGAGTGGGATGCCATTGCCGTCAGCTACACCAGCGGCACCACGGGCGACCCCAAAGGTGTTGTCACGCATCACCGCGGCGCTTACCTGAACGCGGTGAGCAATGTGGCCACTTGGACCATGCCGCACTTTCCCATCTATTTGTGGACCCTGCCCATGTTTCATTGCAACGGCTGGTGCTTTCCTTGGACAGTGGCCATGCAGGCTGGCACACACGTGTGCTTGCGCCGCGTCGAAGCCCAGCCCATCTTAGATGCCATCCGCGAGCACCGGGTCAATCACTACTGCG
>JBIIJK010000081.1:0-6853 GCA_044233865.1 Limnohabitans sp. | reverse complement strand
CGCGGCAAAGGCACGCCATTTTTCACAGCCAACACTTCGGCCATGATGCTGACCGCAATTTCTGCGGGCGTTTTGCTGCCAATGTAAATGCCGATGGGGCCACGCAGCCTGGCCAGTGAGGTTTCGGTTTGATCAAAGTGCTCCATCATGCGCTGCTGGCGCAAAACGTTGTTGCGCCTAGAGCCAATGGCACCGATGTAAAAGGCTTCTGTGTCTAGTGCTGCCAACAGTGCCAAGTCGTCTAGCTTGGGATCGTGCGTGAGTGCAATGACGCAGCTGCGTCTGTCGGGTTTAAAGCTCAGCACCAAATCGTCGGGCATGTCGTGTTTAACCGTGACGCCTGACACTGACCATGCGCCTCTGTACTCTTCGCGAGGGTCGCACACCGTGACGGCAAAGCCATTGAACAGCGCCATGGTGGCCAAGTATTCCGTCATTTGGCCTGCGCCAATGAGCAGCATGCGGTACTCTGGGCCAAAGGTGTTGGTGAGTTGCATATCATCAATTTGCAATTCACTGGGCGCGTTGGTGGCGGCAAGGGTGACAACGCCCGTTTTCAAATGGGTTGACCTTTGCGTGAGTTGCCCTTTTTCAAGGAACTCAATCAATTGGCTTAGGCTTTCTGCGCTTGGGTTGAACTCGAGCAGCAGCTCTAAGGTGCCGCCGCAAGGCAAGCCAAAGCGGTGCGCTTCGTCGGCGCTGATGCCATATTTCAAAAGAAGGGGGGGGCTGTCAACAATAGCGTTAGCCTTGCTGTATTGGGCAATCAGGTCGTCTTCAATGCACCCGCCCGACACGGAGCCCACCACGGCGCCTGTTTCGCAAAGCGCCATGATGGAGCCGACGGGGCGGGGTGATGAACCCCAAGTGCGAACCACGGTGGTTAACAAGGCGCGCTGCCCAGCTTCACGCCAAGTTTTAAGAGTTCTTAAAACAACGATGTCTAGGTTTTCCATGATGCCGTTCTGGATACCGTTTTTTTTTGAATTAGCGAACCAGATACCAAACAGCACCTGCGCCCACTAGCAAAGCCAACCAAATCCAAGCCGGTACTGAACCTGAAGGTGTTGCGGCATCGGCCGAAGAAAGGGCGTCTGCCACCTCATTGCCAGGGTATTTGGCTTGCAGTGATTCGTCAAAACGTTTGAAGAAATCTTCGGCCAATGATTTGGCCGCGCCATCAATGAGGCGCTGACCCAGTTGGGCCAATTTGCCACCCACTGTGGAGTGCACCGTGTATTTCAATTCGCAGCCATCAGCGTGGGGATGCAGCGAGACTTGTGATTCGCCTTTGCCAAATCCGGCCACGCCGCCCTGGGCTTCAAAATTCAGCGCATATGAATTGGGCGCTTGAATGTCAGAGAGGCTGACCTTGCCCGAGAACTTGGCCGATACGGGGCCAATTTTGATGGCCACGCCAACACTGTAAACGTTGGGTTCTGTCAGCTCAAATTTGTCGCAGCCTGGAATGCAGGATTTCAAAATTTCGGGATCGTTGAGGGCGTCCCATGCTTGCGCTTGGGTGACGTGTAGTACGCGTTGACCTTGCATGTCCATGTGCAGTTCTCCTATTTTATTTTTAACAACTTGTTCAAGGCACTTGCCAGTTCTTCCAAACGCGACAAATTGTGAATGGCCAACATGCCGTTCACATGCCGATTCAAAACACTGGCCCCCGTTGCGATGGGAGCATAGCCTTCAAATCTGAGCAAAGGGTTGAGCCAAAGCAAAGAGCGTGTGTGTCGCTTGAGCCAAACAAGCTCCGAGTCTAGCGTCTCTGCGGTGCCCGTATCGAGCCCATCACTGATTAACAACACCACGGTGCGCCGGCCTGTGAGTTTTTTTGCAAAATTGACACGCAGATGCGCCAGCGATTTTCCCAGCTGTGTGCCGCCTGCAAAGTCTTTAATTTGATGGCTGGCCTCGGCCAGCATGTCATCGGTATCGCGCAGTTTAAAGGCGTGGTTGATATCGGTGAGGTCGGTACCAAATGCAAAAATCTGACGGGGTGTGCCGCGGGTGGCTTGGTGCAAAAATGCCAGCAGCAAGCGAGCATATCGCTCCATCGAGCCAGAGATGTCAACCAAAATCAGAAGTGGAAGGGCCTGAGGTTTTCTTTGCATGCGTGGCAGAGACAAAATATCGCCATCTTGCCTTGCCGCCAGCTGCATGGTTTTGGCCCAATGAATGCGATCGCCTCGGCCGCCTGTGCGTGTTCTTCGCCCTTGAATTTTAGGCAGCGGCAGCTTAACTTGCCTGGCTAGTTTTTCGACCAGCCTAAACTCGCTGGCACTCAAGCTTTGAAAGTCGGCTTGTTGCAGTCTTTCGCGGTCGCTGGCGCTCATGGCTGCGTCAAACTTCAGTTCGTCTTCTTTAGGTTTGACTGGGTCGTTTTGTTTGTTTTTGGCTGCCAAAGCTTCTTGCACTCTGGATTTGCGCGGCACACCTGGTGATGGCGTGGTGGCTTTGGGTAAGAGCTGAGACAAAAGTTGGCGGGTGAGCTCAGGATCTCTGAAAAGTGCTGAAAACATTTGGTCAAAGACCACCAAGTCTTCTTGTCGGCTGACCAAGCAGGCCTTCAAGGCCGCTGAAAGATCGTCTTTTCTTTCGATGCCAACGTGTTCAGTCGATTCAATGGCCAAGCTGATGCGCGATGCATCAATGGGCAACCCCGCGCGCCTAAGTGCGCGCGCAAAACCCGTGATGTTGTCACTGAGTTTGCCGCTGCGCGCGTCACCTAAAAGCATGATGGCCCAAGCTTTAAATTAAAGGCTTGTGATGGGCGCAGGCGCCAACAAATCATGGAGCAGTGGCGTGATGGCCGCAATGTCTTCGCGCTGCTTGAACAAAATGCCCACAGTGTCTTGGACCACTTCGGGGTCAAGGGTGAGCGTGTCCAAGGCAACCAAGGCTTTGGCCCATTCCACGCTTTCAGCAATGCCGGGTGCGCGCTGGAAAGCGCTAGAGAAGGGCTGACTTCTAAGGCGACCCACAAACTCTGCCACCTGTTCAGTGAGCTGAGCGCTGGCTTGCGGAACTTGCGACCTGACCACGGCCAATTCACGCTCGCGATCGGGGTAGTCCATCCACTGATAAAGGCAACGGCGCTTCACGGCATCGTTCAAATCACGGGTGCGGTTGCTGGTGAGTATGGTCACTGGCGACACCTCGGCTTTGATGGTGCCCAGCTCTGGAATACTGACTTGGTATTCGCCCAAATATTCCAGTAAAAATGCTTCAAAGGGTTCGTCAGCGCGGTCAACTTCATCAATCAAGAGCAGTGCGCCTGGTGCCGGGGTTTGCAAGGCTTCTAGCAAGGGGCGCTTGACCAAGAAACGTTTTTGGTACACCTCGCGTTCAATGTCTTGGGGTGTGGCGTTTGAACCTGTTTGAGATGCCGCAGCGCGCATGTGCAATAACTGAGCAGCGTGGTTCCATTCGTAGAGTGCCTCGCGTTGCTCCATGCCGTCGTAGCATTGCAAACGAATGAGCGGGCGCCCCAAGATTTTGGCCAGTGCTTTGGCCAGCTCGGTTTTGCCAACACCAGGTTCACCCTCTAAAAGAAGAGGACGCTCTAATTTGAGGCTTAAAAAAACGGCGGTGATAAGCCGCCGTTCCGCGAAATAGCCCACGCCTTGTAGGGCTTGGGCAAGTTCGTCGATGGTTTTGAAAGTGTCTTTTGCGGTCATCCGTTCGCCTGTTTCACCGCCCTTTGAGTTTGCACGGTGATCAGGTGAGCGCGATAGGCTTTTGAAGCGTGCAGGTCGGCATTGAGATCTGTAGAGTCTACCGCGACGCCGGCCACTGCTTCTGGGGTAAAGCTTTTGGTTAAAGCGGCTTCCATGCCAGCATGGCGGAACACGCCATTGCCAGCACCTGTAATGGCCACACGGGCGCCAGAAGCAGTGTGGGCCACAAACACTCCGACCAATGCAAAACGAGATGCAGGTTGGTTGAATTTGGCGTAAGCAGACTTAGTGGGAATGGGGAAGCTGACGGACGTAATGATTTCGCCTGCGTTTAACGCGGTGGCATACATGCCTAGGAAGAAGTCATCTGCCTTGATGGTGCGCTTGTCTGTATGGATCGTGGCGCCCAAAGCCAACAAGGCGCTGGGGTAGCAAGCAGCTGGGTCGTTGTTGGCGACTGAGCCACCGATAGTTCCCATGGCTCGGACTTGCTTGTCACCAATGTTATTGGCCAATAAAGCCAGACCAGGAATGTTCTTCTGAACTTCGGCGTTGTCGGCCACATCTTGGTGACGTGTCATGGCGCCAATGACGATGTTGTTACCGTCTTTTTTGATGCCAGCCAAGCCACTGATGGCGGCCAAATCAACCAAGGTTTCTGGCTGCTGCAAGCGTTGCTTCATGGCAGCGATCATGGTTTGGCCACCGGCCAAAACTTGACCACCGGCCTGCGCTGCTTTCTGCGCATCTGCCAATGCGGTAGGGCGTTCGTATTTGAATGCGTACATGTTGAGTTCTCCGAATTTCTAATTAATGCTTGGCGGCTTGAATGGCTTCCCACACTCTGTGTGGTGTGGCAGGCATGTCAAAGTCTTTGACGCCCAAAGGGGCCAATGCGTCGAGCACGGCATTGATGACAGAAGGGGGTGAGCCAATGGCGCCCGCTTCGCCGCAACCCTTGGTTCCCAAGGGGTTGGTGGTGCAAGGTGTGCACTCGTGGCCAATGGAGAACACGGGGAAGTCGTCGGCGCGGGGCATGGTGTAGTCCATGAAAGAGCCGGTTAAGAGTTGACCGGTTTCTTTGTCGTACACGCAGTTTTCCATGAGCGCTTGGCCTATGCCTTGCACCAAACCGCCGTGCACTTGGCCTTCCACAATCATGGGGTTGATGATCGTGCCGAAGTCGTCGACTGCGGTGAACTTGTCAATTTTGGTGACACCCGTTTCAGGATCAATTTCGACCTCGCAGATGTAAGTGCCTGCAGGGAAAGTGAAGTTGGTGGGGTCGTAGAAGGCGGTTTCGTTCAGGCCAGGCTCCAACTTGTCCAAGGGGTAGTTGTGCGGCACATAAGCGGTGAGCGCAACACTGCCAAATGGAATTTTCTTGTCAGTGCCTTTGACGCTGAATTCACCGTTGGCAAACTCTATGTCGGCGTCGCCTGCTTCCATGAGGTGGGCTGCAATTTTCTTGGCCTTGGCTTCAATTTTATCGAGTGCGCGCATGAGGGCGGCGCCGCCAACAGAAATAGAGCGTGAGCCGTAGGTACCCATACCGAAAGGCACGCGGCCAGTGTCGCCGTGAACGATGTCGACGTTTTCAACCGGAATGCCCAAGCGCGCTGCCACCACTTGTGCAAAGGTGGTTTCGTGGCCTTGGCCGTGGCTGTGTGAGCCGGTGAATACCGTGACGCTGCCTGTGGGGTGCACACGAACTTCGCCGCACTCAAACAAACCTGCGCGAGCGCCCAATGCGCCTGCCACATTGCTTGGGGCCAAGCCGCAAGCTTCGATGTAGCTGGAGTAACCAATACCGCGCAACTTGCCTTTGGCCGCACTGGCAGCTTTGCGAGCAGGGAAACCCGCCACGTCGCCCAATTTGTTGGCGTGGTTCATGAGGGCGTGGAAATCGCCTGTGTCGTATTGCAAAGCCACTGGCGTTTGATAAGGGAACTGTGTGATGAAGTTCTTGCTGCGAATGGCGTCTTGGGTCATTCCCAATTCCCAGGCAGCACGAGACACAATGCGCTCTAGCAAATAAGTTGCTTCAGGGCGACCCGCACCGCGGTAGGCATCGACAGGCGCAGTGTTGGTGAACCAAGCATCTACTTCGACATAAACCTGCGGTGTGGCGTACTGGCCGGCCAACAAAGTGGCGTACAGAATGGTTGGCACAGCGGTAGAGAAGGTGGACAGGTAGGCGCCGAGGTTGGCGTCTGTGTGAACACGCAAAGCCAAGAATTTGCCGTCTTTGTCGATGGCCAATTCGGCGTGGCTGGAGTGGTCACGGCCGTGTGCATCGCTTAGGAAAGCTTCTGAACGGTCGCAATTCCATTTGATGTTGCGATTGAGCTTTTTGGAAGCCCAAGTAAGGCAAACGTCTTCAGCGTACAAATAAATCTTGGCGCCAAAACCACCGCCTACATCGGGCGCAATGACGCGCACTTTGTGTTCGGGCAAGCCCAACACAAATGCAGTCATGAGCAAGCGCTCTACGTGCGGATTTTGGTTGGACACATAGAGTGTGTACTCGTCGCTGGCTCGGTTGTAACTGCCAATGGCGGCGCGTGGCTCCATGGGGTTCGGTGCCAAGCGGTTGTTAATGAGGTCGAGCTTTGTAACATGAGCTGCGCCGGCAAAAGCTGCATCGACAGCGGCTTTGTCGCCAATGGCCCAGTTGTAGCAATGGTTATTGGGCGCTTCTGCGTGAAGGGCTGTGGCCTTTTTGGCATGGCGCACATCGACCACTGCAGGCAGTACGTCGTATTCAACTTCCACCAACTCGGCAGCGTTTTTGGCTTGTTCCAAAGTCTCTGCCACCACCATGGCCACGTGGTCGCCCACATAACGCACCTTGCCATTGGCAAGGATAGGGTGCGGCGGCTCGTTCATGGGCTTGCCACTGGTGTCGGTAATGAGCCAGCCGCAAGGCAGGCCATTGATCTTGGCATCGACGACATCGGGGCCGTCTAGCACAGCCACCACACCAGGTGCTGCCAAGGCTTTGGCCTTGTTGATGCTCTTGATGTTGGCATGTGCATGAGGAGAGCGCACGAACACAGCGTGCGTCATGTTGTCTAAGCGAATGTCGTCGGTATAGTTGCCGGCGCCTGTGAGGAAGCGGTAGTCTTCCTTGCGACGCAAGGACTCACCAATGTGAGGAAGTT
>JBIIJK010000031.1:0-25299 GCA_044233865.1 Limnohabitans sp. | reverse complement strand
GCAGCGCGTGCCGATTGAACACGTGCCTGAGCAATGGCATCGGTGGCAAGTGCTTGGCTTAGCTGAGCGTTGCTAAAAAACCCTTGCACTTGCAGCGATTTCGCTCGATCAGTTTGCACCCGGGCTTCTAAAGCATTGGCGATAGCTTCGGCTAAGCTGCCCTCAACTTGTGCCAGCTCTGCTCGCACAATGTCAGACTGCAAAACGGCAATGACATCACCTTGCTTGACGCGGTCTCCCACATTGACGCGCACTTCAGTGATCTTTAACCCATTGGCTTCAGCACTAATGATCGCTTCTTGCCAAGCAGCGAGAGAACCATTTGCGATGACTTGTTGATTGATATTTTGCTGTGTGGGCTTTGTAACATTGACTGAGAGCGCAGGTTTAGTTGCCTGCACTGATCCTTTGCTTGTGTCGTTAGCCGCTTCGACAAAAAAAGGAAATGTCACGATTAAAATACACAATACTGCTTTCATATATTTCTCGCTTTTTTCAATGCAATTAATTGTAGAAGCGAAGGCAATTAAACAAAAAAATCGATACCGTATTTCCCTAAATCGATTGACATTCATGATTTCTGTTTAGTAAGTGTGTTGGCAAGGTATAACTCCCAAAGTGTTCTGAGTTAAAAAGCAAAAAGCAGCGCGTAAGGCTATGCTTTTTAGGTGACTACTTGGCCTAAGCTTTGACTACAAAACCTCTGATTAACAGTCCGTAGCTTGGTCAAAGTGGATTAGCGTTGCTTCCACATTTGCTTCCACACTGCCGCAGAACCCTTTTAACCTGTTGATTTATATAAGGTTTTATTTCTTAAAGCTGCTCATAATCCTTTGCTCACTAGGGCTTCCGATCAGGTAAACCCCAGTTCCTCTTCCGCTAAATCGTGATAACCTTTTAATTAATTTACCTCTAAGAAACTTTCTCATGAAATTAAAAACCAAACTATCTCTGATTGCGGCAGCAGGCCTCACGCTCTTGGCCGCTCAAAGCCAAGCGCAAGGCGTTAATGTTTATGGCCGAATGGTTATGTCGGTCAACCAAGTAGAAACAGGCACCACCAATAAAGTCAATGAGTTGCGCGACAACGCATCAAGACTTGGTTTTAGAGGTACTGAAGATTTGGGTGGCGGCATGTCTGCTCTTTATGGCCTTGAAATGGGTATCAGCGCTGACAGTGGCGCTACAACTTCACCAACATTTAGAAACAGCTACGTCGGTTTGCGCGGCGGCTGGGGAACCATGGCCATGGGTCGTCTCGACTCAGCCAATCCCACAGGTTCGCCAATTTATTCTCAAATTACATCACTGAGTCACTTTGCACCCAATGATGCTGGCGCTACGGCCTCCAGTGCCTCTATGCAAAACCCTCGCAATCGCACATCTGACAGCTTTGGGTATGCCAGTCCCAAATTAGGTGATTTCATTGTTCGGGCACGCATTTATTTTCGTGGCGCTGGCACAGCTGCACAATCTGAAGATGCTGCCAAATCTACGGACCTTGGCGTTAACTACCAATCAGGTCCAGTCAAGGCCGCTATCGGTTACAGCAAAGACACGCGGGTAGGTGGCTTGATCAACAACGACTTCAATGAAAAATGGCAGTTGGGTATCAACTTCCAAATTCAAAAAGAATGGGATGTTTATGCAATTAGCGGCACTGACACTTACAAAAACACGAGCACTACTCGAAAAGACGTTGACTATACTCAGCTAGGGACCTCTTACACCACGGGCAAGCACAAGTTTGTGTTGAATAACTTCCAGCGTGATGTTCAATCGTCTCTCACTGGTGTACGCAAGAAAAATCAATTGAGTTACCAATATTTCTTGTCGAAGCAAACAGACCTTCAGGCCTTCATCGATAAAGACAGCGTTGACTCAAGCAAAAGCAATGTGCAAGTTCGCGCAATTGGCTTAGGCATCCGTCAAAACTTCTAAGGCAATTTGCATGAAAGAGTTAAGGTTGATAGGCATTGTTGCACTGCTTGCAATCAGCAATTCGGCTTAAGCAAAATTTGATCCCACTAAGAAGGTGTTTGATCATGAAGTTATTGCACTTCAATTCACCTCCTACGCTGAAGCTGTTGGCTTTTTAAATGCTTTAAAGCAACGACATAGCCGTGTTGAAATTGAGACGGTTGGTACATCTCAACATTGGTTGCGTTTGTGCAGCGTTACGGCACAGGAAAGGCCAGGCGGACGGCCGTTTTTCCTGGCCACAGCCGGCGAGTGGGCATGATGAGCACAGTGGGTTCGTGAGGAGCTAACACCGCTTCATCGCCATCGTGGCCGATCAGGCTGCCTTTTGCCAAGTGTTCAAAGCCCCGCCAGTCTTGCGCAAAACGGAAGGAATCGGTTTTGATGGTGACCGGCCCTGAAACTTGGTAAACCCGCTGAGGCAGGCGCGAGGGGCGTTTGGCCATGCGCTCCTGGGCAAAATCGACCGGCACAACGCCGGTGTGGCGCAAGAAGCCCGTCACGCAATCTTTGGCCACCTCAATGGACTCGGTTTCCCAGTGTTGTCCACACTCGACCAAGGCCGCATTGCGCGGCGAGGCTGGGTTGGCGAAGTCACCGAAGTCGCGCATGCGCACGCCTTCCGCATGGCCCTTGTCCGAAACCACAATGGCCGGCCAACCGATGTCGCAGGCCAGTTGTCGGCCCTTGTCTGTGGGGCCCGCAATGGTTAAGGCCTCGGTTTTGTGCTGCATGGAATGCAGGTCGAGCAACAGGTCTACTGTGGACAACCAAGGCAGTAGCTGCCTTGCGCGCAGGACCTCCTGAGTGACAGGCCGGACGGGGTCAGAGAGCACCCCTTCGCCCCACAGGCGGTTGAAATCCTCGTCTACCCAGCGCGAGCCGTCTGGCACCAAAGGGTCGAACTGCTCAAATGCTGCCACGTTCACAAACACCAAAGAGAGTTTGCCCTGATGGGGCCGCAGATTCAAGCGCAACAGCCAGTCAAGCGCAACGGCACCACAGAGTTCATTGCCATGCACCAAGGCCGTCACGGCTGCGTGGGGCCCACTGACCCCACTGTCGAAGGTCCACACATAGGGTAGGCCCGTGTTACCTGCAGCGTAAGCCGAAATGTCTGGTGCAATGATTTCGACAGCATAGGGGTTGGGCAAGCCGGTGGCAGAGCTAGTCATGGTCAAGGTCCTGAGCGTGAAATGGTTGGGAGGCTGCCTGCTATGTGTTGCGCCAGCAGGGTGAAGGTGTTTTGCAAGGCCTGGAAACCGTCGTGGGGTAGACGGCTGATCTCGTTCATGTAAAGGCGACGGTTGACCTCGATCTGCATCGAGTGCCTCCCTGTAGCGGGGTTGCCATTGGCACGAATCAGCTCCATGCCTTTGTAGGGGTCGTTGATCGCCACGTCATACCCCCGCTGGCGCAAGAACGCGCCCACGAACTGGGTGAAAGCGGGATCGCAAGAAGTACCGTCTAAATCTCCCAACACAAAGTCGGGTCTGGTGGTGCCCTTGGGCTGAGTGGACATGGCCGAGGCTTGGTTCTGCATGGAATGGCAGTTGATGTGCCAGACCGAACCAAAACGAACATAGGTCTGGTCCAGCAGACGCCGTAACTGCAGGTGATAGGGCCGGTGGTAGTCGTCGACGCGGGACTTCACCTGAGAGGCGGTCAAGGGCTTGGCGTACAGCGATCCACCTTCAGGGGGCACGCGGGTCCAACACATGCCGATGCCTAGCTCACTCTTAATCGTGGGCCTCAGGGGCTCGGGGTAGGTACCGTCTATTTGCGCCGGGTCAAGGTCGTCATGCGCCCGGTTGGCGTCGACATAAGCGCGCGGAAAATGAGCGTGCAACAGCACAGCACCCGCTGCCAGTCCACCTTGCCACAAAGTGTGCACATGTGTGTCTTCAGCCTGACGCAACAACGCCGGGTCGACCTGGTGCTCGAAGTCTGCGGGATAGACGGTACCAGAATGTGGACTGTCTAGCACCAGTGCGACTGACTGGCTAGCCTCGCCTTCAATGCTCAAGACGCCTGGGATGTGCAGGATCATTGAGTACCGCCTTGATGAAGGTGGCAGGCCACTGCGTGGTTACCGGATTCGACCAGTGCGGGCGCCTCGCGTTGGCAGCGAGGTCCGGCCATGGGGCAGCGGGTGTGGAAGTGACAACCGCTAGGTGGATTCAGCGCCGACGCTATCTCGCCACGAATGGTCTGAAATTGTTGGCGTCCCGCATGCAGCTTGGGGACCTGGGCCAGCAAAGCCTGCGTATAGGGATGTTGCGGCGCTTCAAACAGGGCTTCGGTGGGCGCGGATTCGACCACTCGGCCCAGATACATGACCACGACACGGTCGGCCAAATGCTGAATCACTCCCAGGTCATGGCTGATGAACAGGTAGGTCAGATGCAGCTCTTCGCGCAGTTGGTGAAACAGGTTGATGATCTGAGCCTGGATGGACACATCCAGTGCCGCCACGCTCTCATCACAGATCAGGAAATCAGGTTTGACCGCCAAGGCCCTGGCGATGCAGATGCGCTGGCGCTGCCCGCCAGAAAATTGGTGTGGGTAGCGGCTAGCGTAGGTCGGATCCAAGGCCACCTTCTCCAGCAGGGCCGCGACATGCTCGCGCTTGTGGGCGCCAGGAATCAGGCCGTGGTAGACGGCCGACTCGCCCACAATGTCTTCGACCTTCATACGCGGATTGAGCGAGGACATGGGGTCTTGGAAGATCATCTGCAGCTTAAGTCGCTGGCGTCTGGACTTGGCGTCGCGTTTGTCGGACAGTGTCTGCCCTTCATAGCGAATTTCGCCTTCGCTGGGTGGGATCATCCCAGCAATCATGCGGCCCAGTGTGGATTTGCCGCAACCCGACTCGCCCACCAATCCAACCACTTCGCCACGTGCAACGCTGAAGGACACACCGTCGACCGCTCGTACGATCTGGGTGCGAACATCGGCACCCAACCAGCCCGCCACTTTTTCGATCATGTCCGGCTTGCGCACGAATCGACGCGACACCGAATCCAATTGCAACAAGGGCGTCATGGGGATACTCCTTCGGGCAGCGGGTGATGACAGCGTAGGCTTCGCGTCAATGACAGCGCCTGAGCGTCTGGCGTCTGGCTTCGGCATTGTTCACTGGAGAACGCACAACGTGGTGCAAAAGCACAACCCGCAGGCAGTTGGGCCATATTGGGTGCCATACCCGGAATCTGTTGCAAGGCTTGCCCGCGACGGCTGTTGCCAGGGATCGAGCCCAGAAGGCCGTTCGTGTAGGGGTGGCGCGGTTGTCGCAAGACTGCGTCGATGGGGCCGGTCTCGACAATGCGCCCGGCATACATCACCGCTATCTCGTCAGCCAGCCCTGCAACCACAGCTAGGTCGTGCGTGATCCAGATCAAAGCGGTGCCGCTTTCGCGGGTCAAGCCCTGCACCTCGCTTAGGATCTGGCTTTGTATCGTGACATCCAGAGCCGTGGTGGGTTCGTCGGCGACGATGAGATCGGGCTCGTTGAGCAGGGCAATGGCAATGGCCACCCGCTGGCGCATACCGCCTGAAAACTGGTGCGGATAGGCGCTCAGGCGTTCCAGCGCCGAGGGAATGCCGACGCGGGTGAGCGCATCGGCAGCGCGCGCCAAGGCAGCTTTCTTGCTCACGCGGTGGTGTGCCTGCACCGCCTCGACCATCTGCGTGTCAATGCGCAAGACCGGATTGAGCGTCATCAGAGGGTCCTGAAAAATCATGGCGATGCGATTGCCTCGGATGGCGCGCATCTCTGCCTGCGACATGGCAGCCAGATCCAGCCCGCGAAACAGGATGCGCCCGCCCACGATCCTGCCCGGTACATCGACCAGCCTGAGGATGGAAAACCCGGTCACTGATTTGCCAGAACCGCTTTCGCCCACCAGGCCCAGAACCTGTCCTTCTGCGAGGCTAAAACTGACGCCATCAACCGCCTTGACCACACCATTGCGCGTGGAGAAGTGGGTTTGCAACTCTTGAACTTCGAGGACGCTCATCGTTTGAGTCTGGGGTTGATGGTGTCGCGCAGACGGTCACCCACCAGGTTGATCGCGGCCACGATGGCCAGCAGGGCCAGGCCCGGGTAGATGCTCATCCAGTACTGACCGGACAGCATGTAGCCATAGCCGTTGGAAATGAGCAGGCCAAGCGACGGGTTGGTGATGGGCACGCCCACACCCAGAAAGGACAACGAGCTCTCCAGCACGATGGTGTTGGCCACCTGGATGGTCGAGATCACCAGCAAAGGTGGCACGCAGTTGGGCAACAAGTGGCGCAACAAGATGCGGGCATCGGAAAAGCCCAGGCACCGTGCCGCGGCGATGTAGTCCTTGCTAGTTTCTGCCAGGGCAGTGCCGCGCACAGTGCGTGCGTAGTAGGCCCATTGCACGATGACCAATGCCACCACCACCTTGTCCACGCCTCGGCCAAAGGACGCCATGAGCATCAGGGCCACGAGGATCGAAGGGAAAGACAGTTGCAAGTCCACCAGGCGCATGAGAAAGGCCTCGGCCTTGCCGCCTTTCCAGGCGGCATACATGCCCACCAACACGCCGATGGTCATCGCAAGGAGTGTGGTCAGCAACGACACCGTCAGCGATACGCGCAAGCCATACAGGATGCCCGACAGGATGTCTCTGCCTTGGTCGTCGGTGCCCAAGTGGTAGACCATGGCGTCGTCGAGGCTGGAAGAACCCGGTGCCAATCGACCGTCTAAGATGTTCAACTGTGCAAGGTCGTAGGGGTTTTGCGGGGAGATCTCGGGTGCAAAGAGCGCCAGGCAAACAAACACCAAGAGCACGGCAGCGCTGATGTAGGCCATAGGGCCGCTGAAATACAAATCGGCCTGCCCGCGAAGAGCACGTGCAAACAGCCAAAGCCCTAAGGCCAGAAGGGCGCAGCGCAGTAGCAGGTCCATCATGACGGCTCCCCGATCAGCCGGACCCTGGGGTCCAGCCAGGTGTAGAGCAGGTCCACCACTAAGTTGATGGTCACAAAGATCAGCACGGCCATCATTAGATAGGCCACGATCACCGGGCGGTCCAGTTTGGTGATGGAGTCGATTAGCAGCTTTCCCATGCCCGGCCAGGAAAACACGGTTTCAGTGACCACGGCAAAAGCGATCATTGACCCCAGCTCTAGGCCCAGAACCGCCACGATCGGGATGAGGATGTTCTTCAGCACATGAAGGAACAGGATGCGGCTTTCGGATATGCCCTTGGCCCGCGCAAACTTCACATAGTCCTGTAACAGCGCCTCTTGAGTGCCAGCGCGCGCCAGGCGCGCAACAAGCGAGGCTTTGTACAAGGCCAACGTGAGCGCAGGCAACAGCATGTATTTCAAACCGCCGGGTGCAAACACGGACAGGTGCAGGCCTAGAATTTCAACGGTCTCGCCGCGACCGGTCGAAGGCAGCCATTGCAGGTGCACCGAGAAGAACAGGATGAAAAGCATGCCCACCCAGAAGTTGGGCAATGAAAAGCCAAAGATGGTGCCCGTCATGATCGCCTTGCCTTGCCATTGCTCGGCGCGGTAGCCGGCATAGACACCCAATGGCAGTCCCAGCACGATGGCAAAGATCAGACCCAGCATCGCCAACTCTAGGGTGGCGGGCATGTAGTGAAGAATCAGGCCGACGGCACTTTCGCCGTGTACAAAACTCCGTCCCAGATTGCCTTGCAAGGCATTGCCCACAAATTGAAGAAACTGAACATGTATGGGTTGATCAAATCCAAAACGAATCTTGGTGTCTTCAATCTCCTGCAAGCTTGCATCGGGGGAGATCAGGATGTCGATGGGGTTACCTATCAAGTAGACCCCGAAGAAGACAATCACCATCATGGCGGCAATTACAAACAATGACTGCGCCAGGCGCCTGAGCATATAGACTAGCAACTGGATTTCCCTTGAGTGAGCTTGCGACCCGAGCCCTAATCAGGGCGCGGGTAACAGGCGCAATGCTGGTTTACTTGGAGAAAGTGACATCCGCTGGCAGGGTGTGCTGGTCCACACGGGGCAGCATGTTGAATTTAGAATTCATGGCCCAGGGAGTGACCTCAAAGTGCAGGGGAATGATGGCCCAGTCGCTCATGCCAATCCGTGAGGTCTTGCGCAACAGCTCTTCGCGCGCTACGTCGTCCACGGTTTGCAGGGCTTGGGTCAATCCTTCGTCCAGGGCTTTGTTGGAATAACCGGTCGGGTTGGTGGCGCCAAAGCCCTTATTTTTGTCAGCGGTGGCAAGCAAAGCCTTCAGGGGCGAGCTCATCTCTCCCGTGCCCGACCCCCAGCCGGCCAAAAAGACCGCAAACTCCTGCTTGTTGCGCCGAGAGAAGAAGGTAGCAGACGTCATGGCATCGACCTCTACCTTGACCCCGATCCGCGCCCACATTTGCGCAACGGCTTGCGCCACTTGGGCGTCGTTAATGTAGCGATCGTTGGGTGTGCCCAAAGTGATGCCAAATCCGTTGGGGTATCCAGCATCGGCCAGCAGCTTCTTTGCCCGATCGACGTTGAAAGACGGGGGTTTCATCTGCCCGGCCGCGTGCGCTCCAAACATGCCAGGTGGCAGGAGTTCTCCCGCAGCAATGGCCACACCCCCCATGATGCGACTTACGATCGCGTCACGATTGATGGCAATGGACAAAGCCTCACGAACCCGCACATCGGCCAAAGGATTTTTGCCATTGGTGCCCGTCACGCTAGGTGCCGTCGGCATGCCCGACGCCATGTGGATGTAGATGACTCGGTTGGAAATGCCCTGTGCCACCTTCAAATTTTTATTGGCCTTGATGCGCTCCAGATCCTGCAAAGGCGGGCTCTCTATCAGATCCACGTCGCCCGCAAACAGGGCGGCCACGCGTGGCCCGTCCGCAGTCAGCGCCTTCATGATTACGGTCTCGGCAGCAGGTGCTGGACCCCAATGGCCGGGGTTGCGCTTCAGGCGTATACCCTCGCCACGGCGAAAGCTCACCAACAGATAAGGGCCTGTGCCAATGGCAGCCTTGCCCTCGTTGAATTCAGCGCTTTCAGGGTACTTGATGGCGCCGCAACCTTCGGCGGTGAAATTGATCGCCTTTCCGTCCACTCCATTGGCTTTGGCAGAAATGACGCCCCAAGTTGAAAAATCAACAGGCAGCAAGGGATACGGCGACTTCGTGTGAACGATCAAGGTGTGCGGGTCAGGCACCTCGAAACGGACCGCAGCTTTTGTGTAAGTGGTGAACCGCGAGGGCGAATCCTTGACCAACGGGATGCGGCAGGCCGAGTAAATGACATCGTAGGCATCGAAGGCAGAGCCATCGGAGAACTTCACGCCTTTCCTCAACTTGAATTCCCAGCTCGTTGGGGTGACTGTTCGCCAAGAGGTGGCCAGTCTAGGAGAGATCCGCTGCTGATCGTCGGTATCCACCAGAGGATCGAAGATGGTCTTCATCAGCTGGTTGTTGGGGCCGAGATTGTGGAAATGCGGATCGGCTGAGCTGGGCTCAGAGGCCAAGCCAATTCGAAGATCCTTGGCATGTGAAGCAGATGCCCATAACATCATGGAGACCATCAACATCCAACGTATCTTGTGAACAGTTTTCATTGGGTATACCTTTCTTACATTTTTTCAGATTACTATATTTTTAAAAAATCAGGGTTAACCCCTTAACCAAGGCTGCGCTCGGTCATTCAGTGCGTTGGATATCCGACAAGCAGCTATCTTTGAATTCATTAATTCTTAAACTAGTAAAAAAAAAGTGGCTGTCAGCTCCTTTGTTTATTGGCTCCTCGACCTAAACTTTGACCACAGAGCCCCTGATCAACAGAAAGCCGAGCTCATCAAAAATCTTTTTCTATTAATGGGTTACGAGCTAAATTAGCAAGCGTGTAATTTCGTGTGACAGATCAAAATTTGTAAACAATTTTTCCAGCACTTTCGTTGATTTTGCACTCGGCGCTGTCACTTGGCTGGCAAAAAGTTAGCCGCTAGGCTTGGCGGTAAAAATAGTTTTTAAAAAAGTTAGACGTTAGACGTTGGGCTCGAAAATCAATTGTGTGGGTATGTGATCATTGTTGAGCATTACAGTTCAGAGTAGCGGGCCAGCTCGCCTTGACCAAAGCAAGACATTTAGAGAAGAAACTCTGCAACTCGCTGAGCCTCGACTGAAGACTTTCTCCAAATCATTGAAACGTGCAAAGGTTCTTGGCTGACAACCACTGGAAGGATTGAAGTTGCGTGGCTACTTTGAAGTGCTGCCGACTGCGCGCAACAGGTTAAGAGGTCTGTCTGAGCAACGACAGATAAGCTGTAGAAAAATGATGGTGATTCAACTGCAGGTGTGGGGGGGGTTATGCCTCTTCTCAAAAACGCTTCCATCAAACCGACTCGGGTCGTTGACTGAATGTCCGGCAGTATCCATTGCCATTTTGCAAGTTCTGCAAAATCAAGTTTTTTCTTTGAGGCTAAAGGGTGCTTGCTCGAACAGACCACTGACAAGGGGGCCTCGTAAAGTAATCGTTGCGACAAGTCTTCAAAGTAGGGCGCATCGACAACATGGCTGGGTAAACGACCCAGCAAAATATCTATTTCACCTTGCAGCAGCATTTGCAACAAGTAATCGGCCCTGCCATCAATAATGCGAGGTCGCCAAACTGTTTTGCTACTGATTAATTTTTTAATGATTTCTGGCAGCACTGTGGCAGCTGTGTGAGGAAATGCCCCGATGCGAACTGTTGGTTGTACAGAGTCCTGCAACGTTGACCCCATCGCGCCAACTTCACCCAGCACAGTCTGCCATCTGGGCATCAGCGCCATGCCTTCGTCAGTGAGTGCCATGCCACGGCCTTGCCTTCTAAAAAGTTTTACATCAAACAAAGACTCGATCTCTTTCAGCATCATGCTGGCTGCAGATTGCGTCATCGACAGTTGCTCTGCTGTCGCTGACAAAGAGCCTTGAGTTGCCAACAGGCTCAAGAATCGCAGTTGTTTAACCCGCAATTGGTCTAAGCGAGGATGAAGCATTTACTTACCTTAACAGTTCAGTTTTTTCTGATAATAGCCCATTGATTATTGATAATTTTATGATGAGTTGATTTTAAAATTATTTGGTAATTAATAAATCGGATGACTTATGCCAACTCTTTCTAAAAGACATTTTGCTTACAGCCTGTTTGTGATGTTGCTTGGTGTTGCACTTGCACCCTGCGGGGCACTGGCACAAGATTGGCCAAGCAAATCGATCAGTTTGGTTGTACCATTTCCAGCAGGCGGTTCCAACGACGTGGTAGCTAGGCTTGTAGGCGAGAGTGTCAGAAAGCGACTGGGGCAAGCCGTTTTGGTAGACAACAAGCCAGGCGCTAATGGTTCTTTAGGCGTCGAAACAACACTGCGCACAGCAAAAGATCAACACACTTTTTTGGTGGCCTCAGATTCGGTGTCTTTGTTGCCACTGTTCAGAACCATGCCTTGGGACCTGACCAAAACATTCACGCCAGTTTCTGTTCTGACGTTTCAACCCATCGTGGTGGTTACGTCACCTACGTCAGGTATCAAAAGCATTCAAGACCTTCAAGCCCGTGCCAAAGGTAAACCAGACCAAGTGTCTTATGCCAGCTCGGGGCAAGGCTCTATTCAACACTTGGTGGGTGAGTTGTTTGCGCAAAACTTAGGCATCAACCTGCTTCACATTCCCTACAAAGGTGGCGGCCAAGCTGTGAATGATGTGATTTCGGGCCAAGTTAACATGGCCGTTTTGGGTGCGGCGGCCGTGTTGCCCCACATTAAATCGGGCAAATTAGTGGCCTTGGCAGTGAGCACTAAGCGCCGCTCTGCCATCTTGCCAGATACCCCCACCCTGAGTGAAAGTGGCGCGGGAGACATTGATGTTCCTCAGTGGTCAGCGCTTTTTGCAGTGGAAGGAACACCTGCACCCGTCATTTCACAACTGCGTCGTGCTGTCGATGAGTCTTTGAATGACGCTGCGCTCAAGCAACAACTTCTAGGTCTTGCCATGGAAACTGTGGCCATGACGCCTGACGCATTTCAACAACGCATGACGCAAGACCGAGAGCGGTGGGCCAAATTAATTAAGGATCGCAAGATCGCCATGGAGTGAGGATGTCATCCGTAGAAAGACAGCCCCACATAGTCCTTGTATTAGCCGACAACTTAGGCTGGGGCGAGCTAGGTTGCTACGGTGGCGGGGCCCTGCGCGGCGCACCCACGCCGCGCATCGACTCGCTGGCAGATGAAGGTCTCAAGTGTCTCAACTTCAATGTCGAAAGCGACTGCGTCCCCACGCGGTCTGCACTGATGACGGGTCGCCATCCCATCCGCACTGGCGCGCTTCAGTCTGTACCTGCAGGCCTGCCACAAGGAATTCACCCTTGGGAAAAAACACTCCCTCAGGTACTGAAGCAAGCAGGTTATGACACAGCCATGTTTGGCAAATGGCATTTGGGCGATCGCCCTGGCCGTTACCCAAATGATCGCGGTTTTGATGAGTGGTATGGCATTCCACGTACAAGCAACGAAACGCTTTTTACGCAATCACCAGGCTTTGATCAAACGGTGGTTGAGATTCCGCAAGTGATGGAGGGCTTTGCGGGACAACCCGCCAAAGACGTTGCCGAATACGGCCTAGAAAAACGCCGATTGATTGACAGTGAGCTCACCGAGAAATCGATTGACTTCATGCGCCGAAAAGCAAATGGCGACAAACCATTTTTTCTGTATGTTCCCCTCACGCATTTGCATTTCCCAACTCTGGCACACCCCTACTTTGCGGGCAAAAGTGGCGTTGGCGAGTTTGCAGATTCCATGATGGAAATGGACCATCGCGTTGGTCAACTGATGGACGCCGTCAAAGACCTTGGCATTGAAAACGACACCTTGTTCATTTTTGCAAGCGACAACGGACCCGAGTTTAGGCGCCCTTGGCGCGGCACTGCAGGCCCATGGTCGGGCACTTATCACACCGCCATGGAAGGCGGATTGCGCGTGCCTCTGATTGTCAAATGGCCTGGCTACATTGACAAAGCTCGAGTTAGCGACGACATCGTGCATGTCACCGACTTGTTCACCACCCTGATTGAAATTGCTGGTGCAGAATTGCCAACTGACAGGCCCATCGATGGCCTCAGTCAATTGAGTTGGTGGAAAGGTCTTGTTGAAAAATCTGCGCGCGAAGGTTTTCTTTTCTACATCAAAACCGAGCTGCGCGCTGTGAAGTGGCGTCACTGGAAATTGCACTTTGTATTTGAAAGTGAACCCAACTCGGGTACCTTGCACCTTGAAACGCCTTGGCTATTTAACATCAAACGCGATCCCAAAGAAGAAACCGATGCAGCAATGGAAGATGGCTGGGTTCGTGGTCCTATGCGAAAAATGATCATGGCCTTTGAGAAAACGCTAAAAGCACATCCGCCCATTGCGCCAGGGGCGCCCGATCATGTAAATCCCAATTCCATTTCGGTCAAATCCTAGTATTCTTTTTTTAACTTATCTAACTCTAAGAAACTTTCTCATGAAATTAAAAACCAAACTATCTCTGATTGCGGCAGCAGGCCTCACGCTCTTGGCCGCTCAAAGCCAAGCGCAAGGCGTTAATGTTTATGGCCGAATGGTTATGTCGGTCAACCAAGTAGAAACAGGCACCACCAATAAAGTCAATGAGTTGCGCGACAACGCATCAAGACTTGGTTTTAGAGGTACTGAAGATTTGGGTGGCGGCATGTCTGCTCTTTATGGCCTTGAAATGGGTATCAGCGCTGACAGTGGCGCTACAACTTCACCAACATTTAGAAACAGCTACGTCGGTTTGCGCGGCGGCTGGGGAACCATGGCCATGGGTCGTCTCGACTCAGCCAATCCCACAGGTTCGCCAATTTATTCTCAAATTACATCACTGAGTCACTTTGCACCCAATGATGCTGGCGCTACGGCCTCCAGTGCCTCTATGCAAAACCCTCGCAATCGCACATCTGACAGCTTTGGGTATGCCAGTCCCAAATTAGGTGATTTCATTGTTCGGGCACGCATTTATTTTCGTGGCGCTGGCACAGCTGCACAATCTGAAGATGCTGCCAAATCTACGGACCTTGGCGTTAACTACCAATCAGGTCCAGTCAAGGCCGCTATCGGTTACAGCAAAGACACGCGGGTAGGTGGCTTGATCAACAACGACTTCAATGAAAAATGGCAGTTGGGTATCAACTTCCAAATTCAAAAAGAATGGGATGTTTATGCAATTAGCGGCACTGACACTTACAAAAACACGAGCACTACTCGAAAAGACGTTGACTATACTCAGCTAGGGACCTCTTACACCACGGGCAAGCACAAGTTTGTGTTGAATAACTTCCAGCGTGATGTTCAATCGTCTCTCACTGGTGTACGCAAGAAAAATCAATTGAGTTACCAATATTTCTTGTCGAAGCAAACAGACCTTCAGGCCTTCATCGATAAAGACAGCGTTGACTCAAGCAAAAGCAATGTGCAAGTTCGCGCAATTGGCTTAGGCATCCGTCAAAACTTCTAAGGCAATTTGCATGAAAGCGTACGGGTCAATTTTTGCTGCTGCAATGTTAGCGGTTTGCCACCCAGTTTTTGCACAATTTGACCCTACCAAGGTTGCGGCTGAACCTGACTTCATTTCGCGGCAGTTCACGACTACTTCAAATTTCTCGGCCCCTGTATTTGCGGCGGGTCGAGAAAATTTCACGTGTTATGCTGAAGCCGTCATTTTCATCAACGCTTTGACACAGCGACATAGCAACGCCAAGATTGAGGCTGCCGGCAAGTCGCCGCAAGGCCGCCCACTTTACTTGATAGTTTTAAGGAGTACTCGTGGGTTTAATGCCAGTTTGCCTACCGTGATGCTCATGGCACAACAGCAGGGTAATGAACCCGCTGGTGGTGAGGACACATTGGTTCTTGCCAAAAATTTGCTTGAAGAAAGAGCGCAGATCCTTGACCGGGTCAATGTGCTCATAATGTCCAAGACAAACCCCGATGCCACAGAGTTGTTCAAACGGGAATCGATCAACGGCGTTGACATCAACAGGGACCACTTGTCGTTGCGTATTCCTGAGAGTCAAGCCATTGCTGCAGCCCAAACTATTGCAATTCAACGACTGCGTGATCTAGGCGTTCAAGTCAAAGCATTGGCTGCCAAGGATGTTGCGCAGACGTGGGACACAGAAATCTATGTCATTGCCAATGAAGACAGCGGAAGCAGACAAGATGCACGCGGCGCCATAACTGCCGGACAAAACGCCATTCGAATGCTCAAAGTAAGCAACCTATCAAGCTCTGTGGTTCCCTCCGTTGGTGCATTTTATGTGTCTCTCAAGCAACCACTTGCAGGACTTGTCGTTGCAGCTTTAGAACCCGATTCACAAATTAGCTTTGTGGCCAATCGCTTAATGTCTTTGGAAGACAACAAGTTGGTTCGCGTCATGAAATCTCCCACGTTGTAAGAAAGTATTTGCTTTGTCATTTCAATTCAGCACCCCTCAACGCTTATTGGCCACCAGCCTAGCTTGCTTAACTTTGACCGCTTGCGTCAATACCCCTCAACTGCCGCCAGAAAAAGCACCCCTTGCACAAGCATGCCCTGAGGGTGTTCCTGCAGGCGCAACTTGCATGCGCGGGCAAGACTCTGCGTCATCTCACTACTTAATCGTCATGCCCGCCAAATGGAGCGGTGTACTGGTTGTTCATGCTCACGGCGGACCTAGCCTGGGCACACCCAAAACATCACGCAATGACGAAGACATTAAGCGTTGGGCCATTACGGTTCGTGAAGGTCATGCATGGGCGGGCTCGGTCTTTCGCCAGGGTGGCTTTGCCGTTACCACTGCAGCAGAAGACACAGAACGCGTTCGCCGCATTTTTGTAGACCACGTGGCTAAGCCCCGCAAAACATTGCTGCACGGCCAATCATGGGGCGCCATGGTGGCCACCCGTGCTGGCGAATTGTTTCCAAAATCATGGGACGGTATTCTGCTAACCAGCGGTGTGGTTGCAGGCCCCACCACTTATGACTTTCGCCTAGATTTACGGGCTCTTTACCAACACCTCTGCAACAACCATCCGCGCCCCACCGAGCCTAACTACTCGCTGGCCATTGGTTTGCCAACAGATTTCAAAATGACCGGCGCAGAATTAGCGCAAAGAGCCAATGAGTGTCTGGGCACGGGTACACCCGCTGCGCAACGCACGCCCGCACAAGCTCAGAAGCTCAAAACCATTGTGGATGTTCTCAAAATTCCAGAGCGCTCTGTCATGAGTCACTTGAGCTGGGGCACATTCGCACTGCAAGATGTTGTGACAAAAAATGGCGGTATCAGCCCATTTGGCAATGCCAATGTGAAATACAGCGGCTCATCTGACGATGCCAAATTGAACGCATCAATTTCACGCTTCCAAGCAGATCCGCAAGCCGTGGCAAGGTTTGCAGCCGATGTTGATTACCAAGGCAAATTTGCTGTGCCTGTTGTCAGCGGACACGGCATCGGTGATTCAACTGTGATGGTTGAAGGCCAAAGCGTTTTGCGTCAAAAAATGACAGCATCTGGCAAAGCCGATCAGCTTGTTCAAGTCTTTGTGAATTCGAGTGAACACAGCTATTGGGGTGATGCACACTACCCGCCTCTTTTCGATGCACTTTTGAATTGGGTCGATAAAGGTCAAAAGCCAACACCCCAAAGCATCTCCGACCGGTGCAAGCAACTCAGCGTAGCCAACACGTCAGAATGCAAATTTCAGACCGACTATGTAGCCAAGCCCATCTCATCACGCATTTTCCCTAGGTGACGGCCTACTCATCTTGCGCATAAACTTTTTTTCTTTGACGATGTCATGGCGGTATTTTCCAGAATCCCTAGCAAATAATGGTGTCCAAGTTGGAATTAAGTGCGGTTCCAAGCTGATTAAAGACGCCTAGGCGGTGCTTCCACAATAGAATTGGGGTTTACATGATCAGGTGCACCGTGTGCGATGGGTTGATGTTCTATTAGCCTTTTCTCAAAGAGTCACGCCTCCAGCTATCTTCCATGAATATCAACACCGATTACAGCCAGCGAGTCGTGATCAATCACCATGACATGCCATGGATTGCCAGCCCCGAATTGGGTGTAGAACGCCGAATGCTTGAACGACTGGGTGATGAGCTTGCAAAAGCGACGTCAATTGTTCGTTATCGCCCAGGTTCGAAATTTAAGACGCACACCCATGAATTGGGTGAAGAAATCTTTGTGTTAGAGGGTGTTTTCAGTGATGAGACGGGCCATTACCCTGAAGGTTCTTACGTCATGAATCCGCCCGGTTCTTCGCACGCACCCTTTAGTGAATCTGGCTGCACGCTTTTTGTGAAGTTGCGTCACCTTGGGCCAGATCAAGTGTCGCGAGAAGTCATAGACACTCACACAGCCACTTGGCACCAGGGCATGGTGCCAGGACTCACTGTGATGCCACTCATGCAACAGGGCAGCGGTTCCACATTGGTTCGATGGGCACCCCAAACTTATTTCAACCCACACAGGCACTATGGCGGAGAAGAGATTTTTGTGGTGGATGGCGTCTTTGAAGATGAACACGGTCGGTATCCTGCAGGGTCGTGGATCAGAAGCCCTCACATGAGTTTGCACAAACCTTTCAGTAAGGAAGGTTGCACCATCTTTGTGAAGACTGGGCACCTACTCGATCAGTCTTGAGGTGATGCCGCTGAAGTAGGCAATCCGAACAGACGATCAAAGGCCCATGTGAAAGCGAAGGTGTAGACAAAAAAGAAAATGTTCAAGCCTAGATTGAGCATGAAAGAATGCAAATAGCTGATGTCAAGCCACCAAGCTGCCACTGGCATGAGCACCAGCAGAAAGCCGAGCTCAAAGCCTACGGCGTGCAGCACACGGCGACCAAAACTGCGACCACGTGTAATGCGACTAGCCTCCCAGCGCTCAAACATGGCGTTGTAAACAAAGTTCCAGCTGACTGCGAAGATGGATGCAAAAACTGCTAGCGCACCTGCACGCTCGAGGCTGCTGTCAGTGAAGCTCAAGAAGCCAAGCGTTCCGAATAAGAATGCAATGGCCTCGTATGAGGCAACATAAGTGACCTTACGCTTGCTGCCTTGTAGGGTCATATTGAATTCCATTGAAAAGAAGTGAGGTCAGCCAATTGACCATGGCCCGGGTCATGGACATACCAATCCAATTGTGGCCTATTGTTTTGCCAAAAAATCTCGGTCAACCAAATACATTAAGATTCATTTCTGCTACAACGAATTTCAACAATCATTTAGGAAAATCATGTTCAGTCACGTAATGGTCGGTGCCAATGACCTTGAGGCATCTAGAAAGTTTTATGACGCTGTTTTGAATACTCTGGGAATTCCAGCTGGCGTCATTAACAACGGAACGCGTTATTTCTATCGCACGCCAAAGGGTTCTTTCTCAATCACCAAGCCACTCGACGGTCAAGCAGCAACGCCTGCCAATGGTGGAACGATTGGATTCTTGGCAGAGACCATGGAGCAGGTTCATGCGTTTCATGCTGCAGGTATTGCCAATGGTGGCACCACATGCGAAGACCCACCAGGCACAAGAGAAGGGCCCTTTGGTTCTTTGAACCTGGCCTATCTTCGCGATCCAACTGGCAATAAGATTTGCGCGCTGCATCGCCCTCCCAAGGCTGCTTGATCAAACATTGGTTGCGATGGAGGAGTAGGTGAAGTTTCCTCAGTGTTTTCCCTTGAATTCAGACCTTACAGCTTCATTCAGCACAACGAAATTTTGTAAGTTAAGTGTCAGGAAACTCCATTTCCCGAATGAAGCCTTTGCTTGAACACAATAAAAACGTATTGACGCATTTTTCATAGGGAATTTCGTCTGATTTGGCGGACATTGATCTATTAAATAGAATTCGCGGATTAATTGACCCAAGTCAAGAAAGTCCTATGTTGCTTGCTGTAGTCATTGCCAAGAGTTTGATCGAGCTTTCGCTCATGTTCATCGTCGGGCGATTCTTGCTGGGACTGTTGGCTGGGCCCAACCGAGACAACAATGTTTTCTGGCAATTGCTCGATGTGGCTTCCAAGCCTGCACTCTGGATCACTCGCAAAATCAGCCCCAGGTTGATCTTGGACCGACACATACCTTTGGCCACCAGCAGCTGGCTGATCATTGCTTGGGTTTTTGTGGTGCAAATGAAAATAGAAATGTGCCTCGAAATGGGAATAGCGGCATGTCAGTGAATACCCATTTTTCACCCGCAAACGCAAGCACTGCTTTTCGCAGCAAATGCTTGTGGTTGAAATTCAAGGCCAAAACGCTGTTGGTATTTGGCCTTCGAGCCAAAGCGCATGAGACTTTTCAAGAAATTCTCGACATCAATCCTGCCGATGCTTTAGCGCTCAACAGCCTCGCTTACGAAGAGTTGAACAATCGCCGTTTGGTTCAAGCTTTGAGCTATTTTGAACGTGCACTGGCTCAAACACCCAACAACGCCAATGCCCACTTCAATGTCGGATTTGTCTGCGAAGAGCTTGGACGTAGCCAAGAAGCGGAAATTGCATTCAAAGCGGCCCTTCAGTTGGATGAAAAATTAGACCGCGCTTGGTATGGCTTGGGCTTGGTGTTGGTGCGTCAGCGAAGGCTGGAAGATTCCTTGAAGGCCTTTAAGCGCAACACCGAGTTGCAATCAATGAGTCCCTTCGCTTGGTACCAAATGGCGCGGGTGCACATGGAGTTGGGTCAACCCGAAGAGGCTTATGCGGTGATGCGGCACCTGAAGGGTTTCGAGCCCAAAGTGGCGGCTCAACTCGAGAGGGAAACAGGGCTGAAATTAGACGGGCCTGTTTGAGAACAGAAGCCTCCCAGAGTGGCTAAGAATTTTTAAGTTTGTCAGTTGGTATTTTTTTAACAATAAGGAGATGAAGATGCAACTCACTGCAAGGCACCAGGAATACTGGAGCAAGAATTTGAGAATCACGGGGCTTTTGCTAGTCTTGTGGTTTTCTGTCACCTTCGTGCTTTTGTATTTTTCGCGCGATTTGACGTTCACTTTTTTTGGTTGGCCATTTTCGTTTTGGGTGGCTGGCCAAGGTGCTCTGATCGTCTATTGCTTGATCATTTGGTACTACGCTCGCTATATGAACAACCTTGACAAGGAATATGGCGTTTCAGAAGGAGAATCTTCATGAGTGTATTTGGAGGGGAAGGCCAAACCCAAGGCCAGTTTCAGAAATCTCTGAACAAAGTTTTCTTGTTTTACGGTGGAGGCTTTGCGGCTTTCGTTATTTTGCTTGGCGTCCTTGAGCAAATGGGCATGCCTAGAGAGTACATTGGCTACGCCTTCTTGGCAGCCACGGTGCTTTTGTACGGCGGCATTGGTGTGATGAGTCGCACCAACGATGCAGCCGAATACTATGTGGCCGGCCGCCGAGTGCCAGCCATTTACAACGGCATGGCCACTGGCTCTGACTGGATGTCAGCGGCGTCCTTCATTGGTATGGCCGGTACGCTTTACCTCACAGGTTACGGTGGTTTGGCCTTCATTTTGGGCTGGACTGGCGGCTACTGTTTGGTGGCCTTGTTCTTGGCGCCTTACCTGCGTAAGTTTGGCCAGTTCACCATTCCAGACTTCTTGGGCGCTCGCTACGGCGGCAACACGGCACGTCTGATTGGTGTGTTTGCGGCCATTTTGGTGTCCTTCGTTTATGTGGTGGCCCAAATCTTCGGCGTCGGCTTGATCACTGCTCGTCTCACAGGATTGTCCTTTGATGTGGGTGTGTATGTGGGCTTGGCTGGTATTTTGGTCTGCTCCTTCTTGGGTGGCATGCGCGCGGTCACCTGGACTCAGGTGGCTCAATACCTGATCTTGATCGTTGCTTACATGATTCCTGTGGTTTGGTTGTCGGTTAAACACACCAGCAATCCTGTGCCTCAGATTTCTTATGGCTACTTGCTTGAAAAAGTGACTGCCAAAGAAGAGCAACTCTTGAAAGATCCTAAAGAACTGGAAGTTCGCGGTATTTTCAAAGCGCGCGCTGATGCAGCCGCTGAAAAACTGAAAGATGTTCCTGCCGCTTTGGCCGCTGACAGGGAAGCCGCCAACAAAAAGCTGGAAGAACTGAAAGCTGCTAACGCACCAGAAGCTGAAATCAAGGTGGCGACAGCTGCAGTTGCTGCTTTGCCAAAAGATGAAGCTGCTGCCAAGGCAGCTTACACCGCTGCCCGCACGACCAATACGGCTCGTGCAGCTCCGCCTTTGCGTCATGCAGAGCCATTCCCTGGCAAAGATGATGCAGCCAGGGACATTTCTCGCAAGAACTTCTTGGCGTTGGTGTTCTGTTTGATGATTGGTACAGCCGCTTTGCCGCACATTCTGATGCGCTTCTACACCGTGCCTTCGGTGCGTGAAGCTCGTGAGTCAGTGGCATGGTCTTTGTTCTTCATCTCCTTGCTTTACTTCACGGCGCCTGCTTTGGCTGTGTTGGTGAAGTTCGACATCTACACGCTGTTGGTCGGTACGCCGATGGATCAGTTGCCAGGATGGATTGCGCGCTGGAATGTGGTGGACCCCACCCTGATGGCCGTGTCTGACATCAACAAAGATGGCATCTTGCAGTTGGCAGAAATCCGCTTGGGCGGTGATATTGTGGTGTTGGCCACACCTGAAATTGGCGGCTTGCCGTTCGTGATTTCTGGTTTGGTTGCTGCTGGTGGTTTGGCTGCGGCCTTGTCTACAGCTGATGGCCTGTTGTTGACCATTGCCAATGCTTTGTCGCACGACCTGTACTACAAAGTGATTGACCCTAATGCATCGGCCAGCCGCCGTGTGGCGCTCTCCAAAGTGATTTTGGTGTTCGTTGCCTTGGCAGCTGCTTATGTTGCATCCTTGCGCATGGCCGACATTCTGTTCCTAGTGTCTGCTGCCTTCTCGTTTGCTGCGGCAGCCTTCTTCCCAGCGTTGACCCTTGGCATCTTCTGGAAGCGTGCCAACAAGTGGGGCGCTTCTCTGGGCATGTTGGCTGGTTTGGGCATTTCGTTCTACTACATGGTCAAGACACATCCTTGGATGTATGGCTTGTTCCACAACGGAAGCTTGACGCCTGAAATCCTGAAGGCCAACACATGGTGGGACATTGCGCCTATCTCTGCTGGTATCTTTGGCGTGCCACTGGGTTTTGCAGTGATTATCATTGTGTCTCTGCTCACCAAGGAGCCAGAGCAAGAAGTACAAGAGCTGGTGGAGAACGTCCGCTTCCCAAGCTTTGACGGTTCTACCTCACAAGGTACTGCTATGCACTAAGGACAACATGTTTGCAAGGTCAAACTTGCAAATTTGAGTCTTCAAAACAAAACCCCCGATTGCTTTGTGCAATCGGGGGTTTTTGTTTTTGTGAAGCTTCAGCTTCAATCAATGCATGAATCAAGCCACCTCAAAGAATCGCATCACCACCCGATCAGGGTGCCTTGCGCCGGTGCCAATGAACATGCGTTCGCTGATCCAACTGAGGGCTGGCGATGAAGTTTCAAAGCGCGGCATGCAGCGAAAGTAAACCGATTCGGGGTTGACCACTTCGCCTTTCAGAAGCTTGGCCATGACATCGGGTGAGGCTGTGCGAATGGCGGTGTTTTGCACATAAATCAAGTCGCCTGCATCGGTTTCTAAAGCATAGCGCGCATCCAACTCTGCCATTCGCTCGTTCACAATGAGTTGAAAATCTGCGCCGCCAGGCAACACGCGTGCAGTCCAGCCATTGCCAGTTGCAGAACCACCCAAAATAGGAATGACTCGCCGTTTACCGTGAAGGGTTTGGCCCACTTCGATGGGCTTGTCGACTTCCACCGATAGATCGGCAAAGAATTTGAGTTCTGGTGTAGGCAGGTGGGACATAAAAACTCTCTTTTTGCAATAATAGTGCATCCCGAATGCGCTCGCTGCGAGTAGTCGATGCTGGGATTTGCTTGATCTTAGCCAAAGCTTGTCAGAGGGTTTGCGTTAAAAACCAAAAAGGTATGATTCGTTTCAAAATATCAATTGACTGAAAAGAGAGCCTTATCGTGAACTTATCCAAATGTTTATTCGTTGCACTGAGTCTTTGCACCTTCTCAATATTACCTGTCTGGGCACAAAACGATTTTGCCCAAGCAGCGGCTAAAGAGCCCGGTGCCAAAGTCACAGCTTCGGGCTTGGTGTTTCGGTCTTTGCAAGATGGCCAGGGCAGCAGTCCCATGGCTACAGACAAAGTCAAAGTGCACTACCGTGGAACTTTTCCAGATGGCAAGGAATTTGACAGTTCTTACAAGCGCAATCAAGCCATTGATTTTCCTTTGAATGGTGTGATTCCCTGCTGGACAGAAGGGGTTCAACTCATGAAAGTAGGTGGCAAAGCCAAGCTCACTTGCCCGCCAGCCATTGCCTATGGATCACGCGGCGCAGGCGGCGTTATTCCGCCCAATGCCACACTTCAATTTGAAGTGGAGCTGATCGCCATTGCTGGTAAATAATTAAAATATATTGGAATCAGCGATGCGAACTCAAGTGGTCATTGTGGGTGCAGGCCCATCTGGTTTGTTGCTTGGACAAATTCTTTTCAAGGCGGGCGTCGATGCCGTCATCGTGGAACGTCAAAGCCCTGAGTATGTTCTCAGCCGCATTAGGGCTGGCGTTTTAGAGCAAGTCACTTTGGACATTTTGGCGCAAGCAGGCGTCGATCAACGCTTGAAGAAAGAGGGCTTGGTTCACACTGGGTTCGACTTGCTGTTCAAAGGTGAGCGTCACCGCATCGATTTGGAAGCTTTGGCGGGCGGCCAGAAGGTCATGGTTTATGGCCAAACAGAAGTCACCCGCGATTTGATGGATGCACGCCAAGCGGCAGCGCTGCCCACCATTTATGAAGCCAATGATGTTCAAATTCACGATTTCGATTCTGAGCACCCTAGCGTCTCCTATGAAAAAGATGGTCAGCGGCACACCATCACGTGTGATTTCATTGCAGGCTGCGATGGCTTTCATGGTGTTTGCCGGGCCAGTGTGCCCAGCAAGTCCATTCAAGAGTTTGAAAAGGTGTACCCCTTTGGTTGGTTGGGTGTGCTGTCTGATACACCGCCGGTGCATGAAGAACTGATATATGTCAACAGCACGCGCGGCTTTGCCTTGTGCTCACAGCGCAGCACCGTCCGTAGCCGTTATTACTTACAAGTCCCCTTAACCGACAAGGTAGCGCAGTGGTCTGACGATGCCTTCTGGCAAGAGTTGCGTCTTCGACTCGACCCTGAAGCCAGCGCACATTTGGTCACTGGCCCCAGCATTGAAAAAAGTATTGCTCCTTTGCGCAGTTTCGTCACAGAACCTATGCGCTTTGGCACGATGTTCTTGGCAGGCGATGCGGCGCACATCGTGCCGCCCACAGGGGCCAAAGGGTTGAACTTGGCAGCCACGGACGTAAAGTATTTGTCGGAAGCACTCATCGAAGCCTGCGTTGAAAAATCGCATGCAGGCATTGACCACTACTCCACTCGATGCCTAGCGCGCATCTGGCGTGCAGAGCGTTTCTCTTGGTGGTTCACCAGCCTGATGCACCGTTTCCCTGAGCAAGGCGAAATGGGGCAGCGGTTTCAAGAGGCAGAACTCAACTACCTCATCAACAGCGAAGCAGGCTCACGCACCATGGCTGAAAACTACGTGGGCTTGCCACTTAACTTTGGTGAGTGAGCGTGTGACGCTCAGTCGACTTTGGCGCCTGAGCTCTTAACCACAGCAGCCCACTTTGGCACTTCTGCTTTGACGAAGTTATTGAACTCAATGGTGGTGTTGGGGCCGCTGGCCATACCCAGTTGGGCAAAACGCTCTACAACATCGGCAGATGCCATGGCTCGGTTCAGGGCCACATTGAGTTTATTGACCACATCGGGTGGTGTGCCTGCAGGTGCCATGAAACCAAACCAGGTGTAGTCATCAAATTCTTTGTAACCAAACTCAGTGATAGACGGCACATCGGGCAGCAGCGGTGAGCGCGTTGCGCTTGTTACGGCCAAGGCTTTGAGCTTGCCACTTTTGATCATGGGCACTGCAGGCGGCATTGAGGTCGATGCAATTTGGGTATGTCCTGCTACAACAGCATTGATGGCTGCGGCGGGTTGATAGGGCACATGCACGATGTCGATTTTGGCAGCTGTTTTGAGTCGCTCCATGGAAAGATGCGTGGTGGTGCCAATGCCAGAAGATGCATAGTTGAAAGGTGCCTTCTTGGCGGCTTCAACCAACTCGGGCAATGTTTTAGCAGCCACACTGGTGTTGACGGTAAA
>JBIIJK010000007.1:0-54339 GCA_044233865.1 Limnohabitans sp. | reverse complement strand
AGGAGGCACAATACCGCCAAGGTCCATGGTTTGAAAAGTTTGCATGGCCTGACCCCAGCTCTTAGCCAAGTTTTCCTGAAACTCTTCGCCAGCGCGTGACCAAAATTCGTTTTGAGAATTTGTCATGTGCTCATCTCCTGTTATTTTTTAAATCAATACTCATGTACATCGTTGCAATTGCTTGGATTTACGTTGCGCTCATGATGAGCGTTGCCGAGGCCACCAACACAAATGGAACCGTCCTAGGAGGGATTGTCACCTTCATTCTTTACGGGATCCTTCCAACTAGCATAATTATTTACATCATGGACGCACCCCGGCGCAAGCGGGTCAGATTGGCGCGTGAGCACGAAGCCTCAAAACTGGCCAAGTCACAAAACGGCAACGAAACTCAGGTGATGACGCCCAAGCCGTCAGCTACTCAAGACCCTAAGCTGTAATCCAGATGTAAGCGGCCATGCGGCCCGAGCCACCTTTGCGCACGGCATCGCGCCTGTGAGAGTGGTATTTGGATTCTTGGCGATAGGTACACCAAGTCAAGGAACTGTCGTTACCGCAAATAACTTGAAAGCCCGCCGCAGTTAGCCGCCATCGAGCAAGCCCTGCCAAATCGGCCAAAAACTTGCCGTCACCCTGAGCCAGAAAAAATGCTTCAGGTCGCGTTGTTTTTAGCGCTGGCTGTTGTTGTGAAGTAAAGGCGTCAAACACATCCTGCCCCACTTCAAAAGCCGTTGGCCCAATACAGGGTCCCAACCAAACCATACAGTCTTGTATGGAAAATCCCTGTTCTATTGCGCCCTGGGCAAGAGTTTCCACCACACCACGGCCGTTGGCACCAGCAAGGCCGCGCCATCCAGCATGAGCCGCAGCAACCCACTTGGCCTTGGAGTGGCAGACCAAAATGGGCAAACAATCGGCCGCCATCATGGCGCATGCAATACCGCTTTGAGTGGTCCAAGCCACATCGCCCTCAAGCCCTGAAGGCGTCTGCGCTTCAATGGCCACCGCCTTCACACCATGCACTTGTTTGAGATAAACCGCCGGCACACCCATGGCACTTTCAACCAAGCCACGGTTGACAAGGACTTGACTAGGCTCATCACCCGACATCAGCCCCAGATTAAGAGACGACCAAGGCTCGGTTGAAACACCGCCTTCTCGGGTGGTCATGAGGGCCCGCACAAAGTGCGGTGCGGGCCATTCGGGTTGAAATCCGATCAAGCCTTTAGGCTGCGTCAGGGCAGGCAGAAGGTTGGGCTTTTTGGAAGGCGTCCAATTTCATGCAGGCATCGAAGGCCGCCATGGTCAGGGGCAAGCCATCAAAGCTGACCTCAAACCTTTTGCCGTTGAAGATTTGGGGGACCAAGCAGCAATCGGCCAAGGTGGGCGTATTGCCAAAACAATAGGTCGATTGGGGGCCTTGGGCCAACTGGCGTTCAAAGGCCTCCAGCCCATCTCGCACCCAGTGGCGATACCATGTGTTTTTCTGGTCTTCGTTCAAACCCAAGTTAACGCTCAGGTACTTGAGAACCCGAAGGTTGTTGATAGGGTGAATTTCGCAAGCAATTGATTGAGCCAAAGCGCGGACACGCGCTCGGCCCAACGCATCCTTTGGCAACAATGCAGGCTCTGGGTGGGTTTCATCCAGATATTCAATGATGGCCATGGACTGGCTCAGGTGCTCGCCCTCAACCACCAAGTTAGGCACCAGGTTGTCAGCAGCAACATTGCTGTAGGCGGCTTCCTTGTGTTCGCCCTTGCCAATGTGAACTGCGATATATTCATAGGGCAAGCTCTTCAAGTGCAGTGCAATTCGGACTCGAAATGACGCTGAGGAACGGAAGTAGTTGTAAAGTTTCATAGGCATTAGCATAAACTGGAAACATGTCCGCCGACACCCTCCAACCTCATCTTCCATGGATTGAAAGCCATTTACCGCTGCCCCCTGTAGAAAACGCATGGAGCGAAGATACCGAGGCGCCAGGTTTGCTGGCAGCGGGCTCAGATTTAGGGGTTGAGCGGCTTTTAGAAGCCTATGCCAAAGGCGTGTTTCCTTGGTTCAACGCCGACCAGCCTGTGCTGTGGTGGAGCCCCGATCCCCGCATGGTGCTGCAAATCAAACACTTCAAACTTCACCGATCTTTGCGAAAAACCTTGGCTCGTTATTCGGCACACCCTCAATTTGAGTTGTGCTTTGACCGTGCATTTGACGACGTGATAGAAGCTTGCGCGCAAAGCCCCAGAGAAGGTCAAAAAGGAACTTGGATCGTGCCGCCCATGGTGGAGGCCTACAAAGCCTTGCACCGCGCAGGCTACGCGCACAGCGCTGAAACATGGCTCGATGGCCACTTGGTGGCAGGTCTGTACTTTGTTTGCATTGGCAAAGCTGTGTTTGGCGAATCCATGTTCAGCACGCTCAGCGACGGCTCCAAAATGGCACTTGCAGCTTTGGTTCATGTCTGCGAGCAACACAGTATTCAGGCCATTGATTGCCAGCAAAATACGGCTCATTTGGCCTCGATGGGCGCCAGCGAAATGACGCGTACCGCATTTTTAGCTCAAAGTGTGCCGGCCTTGCAACTGACAAGTCCCGATTGGAAAAATGCCCAAATTGATTGGGATGTTTGGCGAACGGGCGCACCATGACACACCTCAAAGACTTGCCCTTCAGCACGCTGCAGTTTTATGCCACTGCGGCCTACCCTTGCAGCTATCTAGATGGCCGTGAAGCACGCTCGCAGGTGGCGACACCCAGCCATTTGATCCAAACCGATGTGTATTCGGACTTGGTCGAGCGTGGCTTTCGCAGAAGTGGCCTCTTTACCTACCGGCCCTATTGCGATGGCTGCCAAGCATGTGTGCCCATGCGCGTTCTGTGCAATGAGTTCAAGCCCAACAAAAGTCAAAAGCGAGCACTGAGAAAACATCAAAATTTGGTGGCACGCGTGTCTAGATTGGGTTTTGAAAGTGAACACTACGACTTGTATTTGCGCTATCAAAACAGCCGCCATTCGGGCGGCGGCATGGACCAAGACAGCATTGAGCAGTACAAGCAGTTTTTGCTTCAAAGTCGAGTCAATTCAAGGTTGGTTGAGTTCAGAGAAGCCTGTGCCACTGGCGAAGTGGGTGAACTCAAAATGGTCTGCATTGTCGATGTCCTGAACCAAGGCTTGTCTGCGGTGTACACCTTTTATGCCCCAGAGGAGCACGCCAGTTACGGCACTTATGGCGTGCTTTGGCAAATTCAACAGGCCAAAGACCTAGGGCTGCCTTTCGTTTACATGGGCTACTGGATTGGTGCCAGCCCCAAAATGCAATACAAAGAACGCTTTGCGCCCTGCGAGAGCCTTCAAAACGACCAATGGATGCCCCATCCTTCTCCACGCTGACCCATTGGACCAACACAAAGCCAATTTCATCTTGTAAAATAAGATTTCACAAACAGCACCAGGTTCAGTCCCATGAGAAAAGCTGAAGCACACCCGCCAGCAGCACCGACCATTCAAGTTATCGAGCGCTTGTTTTCACTGATGGATGTTTTGGCTTCAAGAGAAGATGCCATTTCGCTGAAAGAGATCAGTGAAAAAACAGGCCTGCATCCGTCTACCGCACACCGAATCTTGAACGACCTCACCATTGGCCGTTTTGTGGATCGGCCCGAACCTGGCAGCTATCGATTGGGCATGCGCATGTTAGAGCTGGGCAACCTGGTCAAGGCGCGTCTCAATGTACGAGATGCCGCACTTGCGCCCATGCGAGATTTGCACAAACTGATCCAGCAACCTGTGAACTTGAGCATGCGACAGGGCGATGAAATTGTTTACATCGAGCGCGCCTTCAGCGAGCGCTCGGGTATGCAGGTTGTCAGAGCCATTGGGGGCCGTGCGCCTTTGCACCTGACGTCGGTTGGCAAATTGTTTTTGTCAGTGGATGAGCCCATGAAGGTTCGAAGCTATGCCACACGCACAGGCTTAAACGGCCAAACCAAAAATAGTATTACGCAGCTTCAAGTGCTAGAACGTGAACTGTCAAAGGTTCGCCAATATGGCATTGCGCGCGACAACGAAGAATTGGAATTGGGCGTGCGCTGTATTGCAGCAGGCATTTACGATGACCAGGGCAAGTTGCTTGCGGGCCTTTCCATCTCAGCACCCGCAGATCGAATTGACGAAGCTTGGTCGGCCAAATTACAAGCAACAGCCGACGGAATTTCTCAGGCTCTGGGCTACAAGGATTGAAGCTTTAGCCAGCCGTGTCGGCTGAAGGAACTTGAGTGCGAGCATTTTGATTTTCGACCCAGCGTCGAACTCGTTCTGCATCTGCAATACGGCTTAATTTGCCAGCAGAGTCTAAAAACACCATGATGATTTTGCGACCTGCCACCTTGGTTTGCATCACCAAGCATTGGCCAGCTTCAGAGATGTAGCCCGTCTTTTGCAAACCGATATCCCAGTTGGGACTTTTAACCAGCCTGTTGGTTGTGTTGTATTGAAGAGTTCTGCGCCCCACTTCTACCTCTCGGGCAGGTGATGTTGAAAGTTCGCGCAACAAAGGAACATCGTAAGTAGCTCCGACCAGCACGGCCAAATCTTTGGCGCTGGATTGGTTGCGACTGGAAAGCCCAGTAGGTTCGACGTAATGTGTAGACGCCATGCCAAGGCCTTTAGCGCGATCGTTCATGGCTTTTACAAACAAGGACATGCCACCTGGATATGTTCTGCCAAGCGCGTGTGCGGCACGATTTTCACTGGCCATCAAGGCCAGGTGCAACAAGTCACCTCGGCTAAGTACCGAGCCAACAGCCAAACGCGAGGTGCTGCCCTTTTCGGTATCCACATCATCCTGTGTGATGGTGATCATTTCGCTTTGCAACAAGTTGGCATCGCTGATGACCAAACCGGTCATCAGTTTGGTGAGTGATGCGATGGGCAAGACGGCCATGTCGTTCTTGCTCAGTAAAACTTCATGTGTGTCTTGGTCAATGACAAGCGCCACACTGGAGCGCAAATCGAGGAGGTCACCAGCTTGGTGTAATCCGGCAATGCGGCCAAAAGAAGGTCTTGTGACTGTTGCCTTTTGCTTGACGGATTTACGAGGTTTTTGAGTATTTTTAGCTGAGGCCTTAGGTGAAGCTTTGGCAGTATTTTGTGCAGAAACTACCGGTTTTTTGGCGGCAACTGGTTTTCGCGTGTTCTCGTTGGCTGCAACGTAGGTTGAAAGTGACATCAAGGCCAAGATGCACAAAGGCAAACAAGGATTGAAAACACGGCAGGAAAACAGGCGATTTAGTGGATTCAAAGCATTACTTTCGAGGCTCAAAGTCATTCGGAAATTGGCGAGTCTCATAGAAACTTGCGACAGTGTACCAAAATAAAAAAGCTGCGCAAGATCAACACCTTGCGCAAGCTTCTTGAAGACCTTGTTCAGTCTTTGCTTTGAAGCACTTAGCCCTGAGCCGCCACCCTGTCTGCTTTGCTTTGAAGTTTATTCAATGCGCTCAAGTAGGCCTTTGCTGAGGCCACAATGATGTCGGGGTCTGAGCCTACGCCATTGACCACACGGCCACTGTTTTGCAAGCGAACTGTGACTTCGCCTTGGCTTTCGGTCGATCCACTGATGGCATTCACAGAATAAAGCACCATTTCAGCACCGCTTTCCACGATCGATTCAATGGCTTTGAGGGATGCATCTACGGGGCCATTGCCGTCCGATTTGCCATGAACTTCCTTGCCACTGACGGTAAAGACAATGGCGGCGCTGGGTCGCTCTCCTGTTTCACTGTGTTGCGATAAAGATACAAAGGTGTATTGCTCTTTCTCTTGGGTGACGCTTTCATCACTGACCAAGGCCAAGATGTCTTCGTCAAAAATTTCGCTTTTGCGGTCTGCCAACTCTTTGAAACGCGTAAAGGCAGCATTCAACTCTGTCTCACTTTCGAGCACCACACCCAGCTCTTGCATGCGTTGTTTGAAGGCGTTGCGGCCGCTTAACTTGCCCAGCACAATTTTGTTGGCTGACCAGCCCACATCTTCTGCGCGCATGATTTCGTAGGTGTCGCGCGCTTTGAGCACGCCATCTTGGTGAATACCTGAGGCATGTGCAAAGGCATTGGCTCCCACCACGGCCTTGTTGGGCTGCACAACAAATCCGGTGGTCTGACTGACCATGCGGCTGGCCGCCACGATGTGCACAGGGTCGATGTTCATCTCTAAACCAAAGTAGTCTTTGCGCGTTCTGACGGCCATGACAATTTCTTCCAAAGAACAATTGCCGGCCCGCTCACCCAAGCCATTGATGGTGCACTCAACCTGACGTGCACCGCCTAACTTCACGCCTGCTAAGCTGTTGGCAACCGCCATGCCCAGGTCGTTGTGGCAATGCACAGACCAAATGGCTTTGTCGGAATTTGGAATGCGTTCGCGAAGTGTTTTGATGAACTGACCATACAACTCTGGCACTGCATAACCAACGGTGTCGGGCACGTTGATGGTGGTGGCGCCTTCATCGATGACAGCTTCCAAAATTTTGCACAAGAAATCCATGTCACTGCGGTAGCCATCTTCTGGGCTGAACTCGACGTCTCCGACCAAATTGCGGGCAAACCTGACGGACTGTTTGGCCTGCTCGAAAACCTGATCGGGCGTCATGCGGAGTTTCTTTTCCATGTGCAATTCAGAGGTTGCAATGAAGGTGTGGATGCGGCCACTGTTGGCGCCCTTCAAGGCTTCTGCTGCGCGTGAAATATCGCGGTCGTTGGCGCGCGAAAGTGAGCAAATGGTGGAGTCTTTGATGGCGTTGGCAATGGCCTTTACAGCTTCAAAGTCACCATTGGAGCTGGCTGCGAAACCGGCTTCGATCACGTCAACGCGCAATCGCTCTAATTGACGTGCAATGCGCAGCTTTTCGTCACGGTTCATGGAAGCACCTGGCGACTGCTCACCATCACGCAATGTCGTGTCAAAAATAATCAATTTATCGGCCATGTTTCACTCCTGGTTTTAAATCTTCAAAAAAGCGACTCTGAAATAAAAAAAGCCCGCTGCGTTTGGCATACGGGCTTGTTGGGAAACTGAACAGCGTGCGCTATACATCCCGCCCGTGAGGCGTCAGTAGTAGGGCTAGCAAGTTCGTTTTCATAGAAATACTGTATCACAACTTTTGGAAAACGTCATTACCGGTGAAGTCCGCGCTCATCAGGGTCTTCGGTAGAAGTGCTGATGACGCTGGTGGGCTCACCCTTGAATCGGCGCCAAATGTACATGGCATAACCACTGAGGCCATAGATGACAAACAAACTGAATAAGACGATCGGTGGGTGAATG
This sequence comes from Limnohabitans sp., assembly GCA_044233865.1. Lineage (GTDB taxonomy): Bacteria > Pseudomonadota > Gammaproteobacteria > Burkholderiales > Burkholderiaceae_C > Limnohabitans_A. The sequence goes on along the minus strand of JBIIJK010000007.1, from coordinate 47,017 downwards.
TTGACCACGGCAATGCCCAAAGCAATGAGCACAATGACCACAAACGGCACACTTTTCTTCATGCTGACGTCTTTGAAGCTGTAGAAGGGCACATTGGTGACCATGGTCAGGCCGGAAAACAGCGCCACCACAAACATGGGCCAAGCCATGGAGCTTGGCGAAATTTCAGCATCGGTCATGATGGAGATGAAGCCCATGACCAAGGCCGCAGCCGCAGGGGAAGGCAAACCTTGGAAAAACCGCTTGTCAACCACCGCCGTGTTGACATTGAACCGAGCCAAGCGCAAAGCAGCGCAAGCGCAGTAGACAAAGGCTGCAATCCAACCCCATCGACCCAATCCCTTGAGCGACCACTCGTAAGCAATGAGAGCAGGCGCAGCGCCAAAGGAGACCATGTCGGACAAAGAGTCCATTTGTTCTCCGAAGGCACTTTGGGTATTGGTCATGCGCGCCACACGGCCGTCTAAGCTGTCTAACACCATGGCACAGAACACGCCAATGGCGGCCAGGTCAAAACGGCCGTTCATGGCCATCACGATGGCGTAAAAGCCACCGAACAAGGCCGCCAACGTGAAGAGATTAGGCAACACGTAAATGCCCTTTCGGGGCTTACGCGGTTGACTGCTCAACTCTACGTCGTCGGAATTTTCTGAACCATCGTGCATGCGAGCTTTCGTTGAGTTGACGCGGATGCCGAAATCAGTTGCGTGTTTTGTCAACCAACTTGTTTTTGGCAATCCAAGGCATCATAGACCTCAATTGTGCGCCCACCACTTCAATGGAGTGCTCAGACGTCAAACGACGGCGTGCCGTCATGCTTGGGTAGTTGGTGCGACCTTCCAAGATGAACATCTTGGCGTACTCACCGGTTTGAATGCGTTTCAGGGCGTTGCGCATGGCTTCGCGTGATTGCTCGTTGATGATTTCGGGGCCTGTCACGTACTCGCCATACTCTGCATTGTTAGAGATGGAGTAGTTCATGTTGCCGATGCCGCCTTCATAGATCAGGTCGACAATGAGCTTCAACTCGTGCAAGCACTCGAAGTAAGCCATTTCAGGTGCATAGCCGGCTTCGACCAAAGTCTCATAACCCATCTTGATGAGTTCAACGGCGCCGCCGCACAAAACAGCTTGTTCGCCGAACAAGTCGGTTTCTGTTTCTTCTTTGAAGTTGGTTTCAATGATGCCGGCCTTACCGCCACCGTTGGCCATGGCGTAGCTGAGTGCCAAGGCACTGGCTTTGCCGCTCTTGTCTTGGTGGACCGCCACCAGGTGAGGCACGCCGCCACCTTGAGTGTAGGTATTGCGCACTGTATGGCCTGGGGCCTTAGGCGCGACCATCCAAACGTCAAGGTCTTCGCGAGGAATGACTTGGTTGTAATGAACGTTGAAGCCGTGGGCGAATGCCAAAGAAGCACCCTTTTTGATGTTGGGCTCAACGTCGTTGCGGTACACGTCTGCAATTTGCTCGTCGGGCAACAAAATCATGACCACGTCGGCGGCTTTCACAGCGGCAGCCACTTCCAAGACTGTAAGGCCAGCCTTTTCTACTTTAGGCCAGCTTGCGCCGTTTTTGCGCAAACCCACTACCACTTTCACGCCACTGTCGTTCAAGTTTTGGGCGTGAGCGTGGCCTTGTGAGCCGTAGCCAATGATGGCCACTGTTTTGCCTTTGATGACGCTGAGGTCACAGTCTTTGTCGTAAAACACTTTCATGGGTTCTCTCCTTCAAAAATCGTTCAAAAAATTTGGGTTTAGGCGCGCAAAATGCGCTCACCCCGACCGATGCCGCAGGCACCTGTGCGGACTGTTTCAAGAATGGCGCTGCGGTCAAGGGCTTCCAAAAACGCATCGTTTTTGGATTGGTCGCCCGTCAGTTCCACGGTGTAGCTTTTGTCGGTGACATCAATCACGCGACCACGGAAGATGTCGGCCATGCGCTTCATCTCTTCACGTTCTTTGCCCACAGCGCGCACCTTGACCAGCATGAGTTCACGCTCGGTATAGGCACCTTCTGTGAGATCAACCACTTTGACCACTTCAATGAGGCGGTTCAGGTGCTTGGTAATTTGTTCAATGACATCGTCAGAGCCAGCCGTTTGGATGGTCATGCGCGACAAGCTGGGGTCTTCGGTGGGCGCCACACTGAGCGACTCAATGTTGTAACCACGGGCAGAGAACAAACCCACCACGCGCGACAATGCGCCGGGTTCGTTTTCAAGTAAGACTGCGATGATGTGTTTCATGTGCGATTCCTCTTTTTGCCGCCCTCCCCTGCACACGGTAATGTGCAAGCTTGGCGGTCAATAGATTCTTCTTAAAGTTTCAAATTGATTTCAAAAATGTTCTTACAGGTCTTCAGGGCTTAGGAGCATTTCGGTAATGCCCTTGCCTGCTTGAACCATAGGGAACACGTTTTCTGTGGGGTCGGTACGGAAGTCCATGAACACCGTGCGATCTTTCAGTTTGCGGGCTTCGCGCAATGCGGGCTCGACATCTTCGGGGCGCTCAATGAGCATACCCACATGGCCATAAGCTTCGGCCAGCTTCACAAAGTCGGGCAAGGCATCCATGTAGCTGTGGCTGTAACGGCCGGAATATTCAATTTCTTGCCACTGACGAACCATGCCCAAGTAGCGGTTGTTCAAAGACAAGATTTTGATGGGCGTGTTGTATTGCAAACACGTGGACAACTCTTGAATGCACATTTGCACAGAGCCCTCACCCGTCACGCAGAACACCTCGGACTCTGGCTTGGCCAACTTGATGCCCATGGCATAGGGAATGCCCACACCCATGGTGCCCAAGCCGCCTGAATTGATCCAACGGCGGGGTTCGTTGAATTTGTAATATTGGGCCGCCCACATTTGGTGTTGTCCGACGTCAGACGTGACATAAGCATCGGCATCTTTGGTCATGTTGTACAAAGTTTGGATGACCTTTTGCGGCTTGATGACCTCGGTGTTCTCGCTGTCGTACTTCATGCAGTCGCGTTGGCGCCAGCCGTCGATGGTGGACCACCAAGCACCCAGTGCATGGCTGTCGGGCTTGAGGCCAGACTCTTTGATCATGGCGATGAGTTCGATCAGAACATCTTTGACATCGCCCACAATAGGGACATCGACCTTCACACGCTTGGAAATGCTGGAAGGGTCAATGTCAATGTGAATGATCTTGCGCTCGTTTTGTGCAAAATGTTTGGGGTTGCCAATGACGCGGTCGTCAAAGCGCGCGCCCACAGCCAACAACACGTCAGAGTGCTGCATGGCGTTGTTGGCTTCCCATGTACCGTGCATGCCGAGCATGCCCAAAAACTTGGGGTCGGTAGCAGGATAGGCGCCCAAGCCCATGAGGGTGTTGGTCACGGGGTAACCCAACATGTCGACCAACTGGCGCAACTCTGCTGAAGCATTGCTTAAGAGCACGCCGCCGCCTGTGTAAATGTAGGGACGCTTGGCTGCCATCAACAATTGAAGTGCTTTGCGAATTTGTCCACTGTGGCCTTTGCGCACAGGGTTGTAGGAGCGCATTTCAACTGTTTCGGGGTAGCCGTGATAAGGCACTTTGTTGAATGAAACATCTTTGGGAACGTCGACCACCACCGGGCCAGGTCGGCCACTGCGTGCTATGTGGAATGCCTTCTTCATGATCATGGCCATGTCGCGGGCATCTTTGACCAAGAAGTTGTGCTTCACGATAGGGCGGGTAATGCCTACGGTGTCGCACTCTTGGAAGGCATCGAGACCGATGGCGGCAGTGGGCACTTGGCCACTGATGATGACCATGGGGATGCTGTCCATGTAGGCCGTTGCAATGCCGGTGACAGCATTGGTGAGGCCGGGGCCAGATGTGACCAAAGCAACACCGACATCACCCGTGGCGCGGGCATAGCCGTCGGCCGCATGCACAGCAGCCTGCTCGTGACGAACCAAGACGTGCTGAATGGTGTCTTGCTTGAAGAAAGCGTCGTAGATGTGCAATACAGCTCCGCCTGGGTAACCCCAGATGTACTTGACGTTCTCGGCTTGGAGGGCTTTAACGAGAATTTCGCCACCGCGCAAATCGACGGGCGACGAAGATGAAGCTGCGCTGTTGGCAGCTGTGGCAGCACTGGCCATTTCAGCTTTGGAGATTTCCATATTCAACCTTTGTGAATTTCTCTAACGAAAAACCTTGGGTGCTCTTTTGCGGGACTCTTTTGAAGTCGCATCAGAACTTAAGACCACCAACATAAGCCTGTGCATGTGAGCACTTTGGCCGGATGGTGATCCGTTTGCGTTTTTTCAATTGCAACCCAGTATTATAGAGGCCAGAATGCCATAATCCAAACGCACAAAATCAAGTGCCGTATTTGGTTCCTTACTTTGGCCACAGAACAAGAACTCTCAGATTTCCTTAAAAACACGGAAAAGCGCGCTTTCAAACGCACGCTGTATCACGTGCGCAACGAGGAATCTGCCTTGGACATTCTGCAAGACAGCATGATCAAGCTGGCCACCCACTACGGCGACAAGCCCCAAGCAGAACTGCCCTTGCTGTTTCAGCGTATTTTGTCCAACACCACTCTAGATTGGTTTAGAAGACAAAAAACCCGCAACGCCCTTTTCTCCAACATGAGCGACTTTGGCACCGATGCCGAAGGCGAAGATTTGGACTTTTTGGAAAACCTGGGCGGCCTCAGCGAACCTGGTTTAGGGGAAAGTGCAGAAGACCTAACTCAACGAAAACAAGTATTTCACCAAATTGAGGCAGAAATACAAGAATTACCGCCTCGTCAACGCGAAGCCTTCCTGCTGCGTTATTGGGAGGAGATGAACCTTTCTGAGACGGCAGTTGCCATGGGCTGCACTGAAGGCAGCGTCAAAACTCACTGTTCTCGGGCTGTTCAAGCGCTGAGTAAAGCACTTCGCGCCAAAGGATTCAACACATGAAAACGAACGCCAAACCAGACATGCAAAGAGTTGACCAAGTCGGTCGGGCCATCTCGCGTCGCTTCAATGAGCATGCCTCAGATTTGCCGCATGACATCACAGAGCGCTTGCGTGTGGCCCGAATGCAGGCCCTTTCTCAGCGCAAAACAGAGCCCATTCGCATTTTTGTGCCTCAGTTGGCCACATCCGGCGAGCCTGGCATGGGCAATTCCGACGAAGGTTTAAACCTTTGGAGCCGTTTGGCCTCTGCCCTGCCCCTCATTATTTTGCTGTTTGGCTTGGCCACCATTCATGTTTTTCAAAACGAGCACCGCGCCAATGAGATCGCCCAACTAGATGCCGAACTTCTCATTGATGACCTGCCTCCAGCGGCCTATACCGACCCAGGGTTCTTGATCTTTTTGAAGTCCAACCCCTTCGAATCAAAGGTGCTCGATTGATTCATTCGAGTTTGATGGCCAGCACTCTCGCTGTCGTTTTATGCACGGCAGTGACTGGCGCGCTCGCGCAAACTCTTCAGGCTAACGCAGCCAATCCGCCAGCCGGGTCCTCGGCGGCACCTGCTTCCGCTTCAAATTCACCATGGCAAAGTTTGAAGGCCTCGCAAAAAAAAGCCTTAGCACCTTTGGCACCCCATTGGGCGCAGATAAGCCATGCCCAAAGAAACAAATGGCTGGCCATGTCAAACAACTTTGACAATTTGTCCAACAAGGAGCAAGCCATCCTGCACGAAAGAATGGCAGAGTGGGTTTCTCTTAGCCCCCAGCAAAGAGCACAAGCTAGGCTCAATTTCAATCAGACCAAAACCCTAGACGCCGACGCCAAAAAAACGCAATGGGAGGCCTATCAAGCTCTCAGCCCTGAAGATAAGAAAAAACTGGCGGCCCAGCAAACCACCGGCATTCGAGGCGCGGCCACAGCATCCCAGGCCGCGTCACCCAACAAGGTCATTCCTTTGTCAGGCAAATCTGTCCCCACAGAAAAAGTCAACAAATCCACCACCAGCATTGTGATCGACAAGAAGACCTTATTGCCCACCATGGTGGCCATTCCTGAAGGTACTTGAGTTGAGTGATTCACCTTTAATGCCTGAAGACTCTGTCCATTCAAGCACTGAAACCCAGCTCATTTTCACGACGCCTTCACTGGCGCGCCGCATGGCCTGCTGGTTTTATGAGGGCATGTTACTGTTTGGCGTCATTTTTCTGGCTGGCTATTTGTTTGGCACCCTCAGCCAAACAAAGCACGCGCTAGACAACCGCCATGGCCTTCAAGCTTTCTTGTTTCTTGTTTTTGCCATTTACTTCACGTGGTTGTGGTCCAAGGGTCAAACACTTGCCATGAAGACTTGGCATATCAAAGTGCTAGATGCTTCTGGCAAACCACTGACTCAGTCTCGGGCATTGCTCAGATACTTGCTGAGCTGGTTGTGGTTTTTACCGCCCATTGTTGCGGCCTTCCCCTTCAAATTGCCTGCGCCTGTCGTTGGGCTGCTGGTCCTTGTTTGGGTTTTTGTTTGGGCCCTCTCAAGCAAATTCCAATTGCGTGGACAATATTGGCATGACGTCTGGGCTGGAACGCAGCTGGTGGATGTTCAAAAGAAACCCTGAAATTCATCGCCATCCAAGCTTCATGACCATTGACCCAGTGAATCCCCAAAAGGCTCGAAAGGGCCTGTCCCGCATTTTTCATGCGGGTGGTTATTCCATTGCGGGACTCAAAGCCGGATGGGGCGAAACCGCATTTCGCCAAGAAGCCTTGCTAGCCATCTTTCTCATTCCTGCCGCCTTTTGGCTAGGACAAACTTGGGTAGAAGTTTCCTTGTTGTGCGGCTCGGTTATTTTTGTCATGGTGGTCGAGCTCCTAAACACCGGCATTGAAACAGCCATCGACCGAATTGGCACTGAATGGCATGCGTTGTCCAAGCGGGCCAAGGACATGGGCAGTGCTGCTGTGCTGCTTAGCCTTTTTCTCTGCTTAGGCATTTGGTCTGCCGCCATTTGGAAATACATCCATGGCTAACCCTCTTTTTTCAATTTGCGTTTACTGCGGCTCCAAGCCTGGCAATGAACCGGCCTTTGCTGAATCTGCCCAACAAGTGGGTCAATGGATTGCACAACACGGCGGGCAGCTTGTATATGGTGGTGGCAGAAATGGGCTGATGGGCATCGTTGCCGATGCCACCCTTGCTGCAGGTGGCCGCGTGGTGGGCGTCATACCGCGCGCCCTGGTTGAAAAAGAATGGGCCCACACGGGCTGCACCGAATTGCATGTTGTAGAAACCATGCACGATCGCAAAAGAATGATGGCTGAACGTGCCGATGCATTCATTGCATTGCCGGGTGGCATCGGTACCTTTGAAGAGTTTTACGAGGTTTGGACCTGGCGCCAGCTGGGCTACCACAACAAGCCTATTGGCCTGCTTAATCTCAATGGCTTCTACAACCCTATGCTGACTTTTTTAAGCAGCGTGGTGCAGCACCAGTTCGTAGGGCCATGGCAAATGGATTTAATTCAAACAGACAACGATGCTCTGAAATTGTTGCCCAGTTTGATTCAAGCTGCAGGCATGCCAACGCCGTTCTTGAGCGAGGCTATTTAGAACACTGACGCTTACACGGCGTCGTCGTCAACTTCGCCAGTGCGAATGCGAACCACTCGCTCGACTGACGTAATGAAGATCTTGCCATCGCCAATTTTGCCTGTGCGAGCGGCTTTCACAATGGCGTCAACGCAGCTCTCTACGTCGCCATCTTTGACGGCCACTTCAACTTTCACCTTGGGCAAAAAATCGACCACGTACTCGGCACCGCGGTACAACTCTGTGTGGCCTTTTTGACGACCGAATCCCTTGACTTCCGTCACAGTGAGTCCTGTCACGCCACACTCAGCAAGTGCCTCACGCACTTCTTCAAGTTTGAAGGGTTTGATGATGGCTGTGATTTGTTTCATGCGTCTGGTCCAGTCTGAAAAATTAAGCTCGAAATCGATTGGTAATAGGATAACGCCAATCTTTGCCAAAACTGCGGTGTGTGACACGAATTCCCACAGGAGATTGTCGGCGCTTGTACTCGTTGAGTTTAATCAGGCGGGTGACTTTTTCAACGTCTGAGCGATCAAAACCATCTGCCACCAAAGCTTGAATGCCTTCGTCGTTCTCCATGTACCTTTGAACGATGGCGTCTAAGACTTCATAGGGGGGCAAACTGTCTTGGTCTTTTTGGTCCGCTCTCAATTCAGCACTGGGCGGGCGGGTGATGATTCGCTCGGGTATGGGATTGCGGCCCGTGCCATAAGGATCATTTTGATTGCGCCACTCGGCCAACTTGAAGACTTGTGTTTTGACAACATCCTTGATGACCGCAAAACCGCCAGCCATGTCGCCATACAAGGTGCAATACCCTGTGGCCATTTCACTCTTGTTGCCGGTGGTCAGCACAATGGCGCCCGTTTTATTGGACATGGCCATGAGCAGCGTACCGCGAACACGGGCCTGAATATTTTCTTCGGTGGTGTCTTCTGCCAAACCTTTAAATTGGTCTGCCAAAGCCAATTTGAAACTCTCAAACAATGGCGCAATGGCGATTTCGTCGTAACGCACACCTAGGCGTTTCACCATCTCTCGCGAATCGATCCAACTGATGTCAGCGGTATAGGGCGACGGCATCATGACCGCATGCAAGTTGTCTGCTCCCAAGGCGTCAACGGCCAGTGCCAGCACCAAGGCGGAATCGATACCACCAGATAGTCCCAAGATGGCGCCAGGAAAGCCGTTCTTGCCTAAATAGTCGCGAATGCCCAAGACCAGTGCGTGCCAAAGGTCTTCTTCCCAAGAATTGCTTGCCAACACCTTGGTACCTGAAATTCGCAGGCCCTCGGGGCCTTGATTATTTTGAACGCTGATGGTTTGCAAGCACTCAAGAAATGCGGGTGCTCTGGCGACAACTTCTGCCTTGGCATTGAGCGCAAAGGACCGCCCTTCAAAAATGACCTCGTCTTGGCCACCCACCAAATGCGCATAGACCAATGGCAATCCGCACTCTTGTACACGTTGGCCCATTTGAACCTCGCGCTCGAGTCCCTTGCCCACATGGAAAGGGGACGCATTTAAGACCAGCAACAACTGTGCGCCAGCATTTCGAGTACTTTGCGCAGGCGCTTCAAACCATGCATCCTCACAGATCAACAAACCCATTTTCACGCCGTCGACTTCAAACACGCAGGGCTCATGCCCCTGAGTGAAATACCGACGCTCGTCAAAAACTTGGTAATTGGGCAATTCTTGTTTGGCGTAGGAGGCAATGACCTGCCCCTCGCACAAGACACTGGCCCGGTTGAAACGCTTTGTGACGGAGACGCTGCGGCTTTGGATACCGCCACCTTCAGGGTGCCCCACCACCACGTGCAAACCTTTTAACCCAGCCAACTCGCGGGCCACTGTTTTCAGGGCATCATCGCATGCATCCATGAAGGCAGGTCGAAGCAGAAGGTCTTCTGCGGCATAGCCACAAATGGCCAGCTCAGGGGTGATCAAGACCTTTGCGCCTTGGTCGTAAGCTGTGCGAGCAGCATCGATGATTTTGCGGGCGTTGCCCGGCATATCGCCGACGACGAAGTTGAGTTGGGCTATACAAAGTTGAAGGGTCATACAGGTGAAGGAATTCAATTCCAACAATTATGTCATTGAGGTGCAGAGTTCGATGCGCAATGTTTCGGCAAAGGACTGGGATGCGTTGCTAGAGGCCCAAACCGAGCCTACCCCCTTCATGCGCCACGCCTATCTGAGCGCCATGGAAGAAAGTGGCTCGGCCTCAGCTCAATCGGGGTGGAAATTGCAGCTTGTCACCCTTCGCCATGCCATGCCGCCAAAGGTTGGCCAATTGGCGGGGGCTGCTGTTTTGTACATCAAGCCCCATTCTTATGGGGAATATGTGTTCGATTGGGCTTGGGCGGATGCCTACCAAAGACATGGCTTGAACTATTACCCCAAAGCTGTGTCTGCCGTGCCGTTCACGCCAGTGCCTGGCTCGCGCTTGCTGGCCGACTCAAGCCAGAGCCAATCAGCCCTTCTGTCGGCCATGGTTGAGTTGGCCCAAAATGAAGATTGGTCCTCTTTGCACTTGTTGTTTTTGTCGAACGATGACCTTCAAGTGACTGAAACTGCAGGTTGGCTAAGTCGTCATACCGTTCAATTTCATTGGCACAACGCCGCGTACGACGACTTTGAGGTTTTTCTGAGGGCTTTGAATCAGGAAAAGCGCAAAAAGATCAAGCAAGAGCGGCGCAAAGTGGCTGAGGCAGGCGTGGTTTTCAAAGCCTTCGAAGGGGCTCAGATTCAAAGTGCTGACTGGGATTTCTTTTACCAATGCTATGCCCAAACCTATTTCGAGCATGGCAACGCGCCGTATTTAAACCGTGACTTTTTCCAGCGCATGCAAGACACCATGCCCCAGAACTGGGTGCTTTTCATTGCAGAAAAAAATGGCCAGCGCATGGCTTGCAGCCTGATTGGCTTGGGCAACAACGTCGCCTATGGCCGCTATTGGGGGGCCTTAGAGCGAGTCGATTGTTTGCACTTTGAGGCCTGCTATTACCAACCCATTGCTTGGTGCATTGCCAAAGGGGTTGAGCGGTTTGAAGGGGGTGCGCAAGGTGAGCACAAAATGGCGCGGGCCCTGCTGCCGGTCAAGGCCAATAGCGCGCATTGGCTAGCCCATCCTGGCTTTGCCGATGCGGTTGAAAAGTATTTGGAAAAAGAAGGCCACGGCGTGGCGTCCTATTTGGAAAACTTGGAAGGCCGATCGCCCCTCAAAGCGAGGTGATCGGCTTTTCAGTTTTTTAGGCGTTTTCTTTTTGGTAGTTGGCAATGCCATCCAAGATTTCTTTCTTGGCGGCTTCTGGGCCTTCCCAGCCAATAATTTTCACCCACTTGCCCACTTCCAAATCTTTGTAATGCTCAAAGAAGTGTGCGATGGTTTTCAAACGCAGTGGGTTTAAGTCTTCAGGCTTTTGCCATTGGGTGTAGATGGACAAAATTTTGTCTGTGGGCACGGCCAACACTTTGCCGTCTTCGCCAGCTTCGTCTTCCATTTTCAAGATGCCAATGACACGGCAAGGCACGACAACACCAGGGATCAGCGGTACTGGGGTAATGACCAAGACGTCAACAGGATCGCCGTCACCGCTGATGGTTTTAGGCACATAGCCGTAGTTGGTGGGGTAATGCATCGACGTGCTCATGAAGCGGTCGACAAAAATGGCGCCAGTGGCTTTATCCACTTCGTATTTCACGGGGTCGGCGTTCATCGGGATTTCGATGATGACGTTGAATTCTTCTGGAACTTTGCTACCGGGGGTGACGTTATCTAGAGACATTTTCTGAAATTTTAAAAAGTTGAAACAAACCTAAGAACCCTAGGATTAACCCCCATTTTACTTTCACAGGGCTTGCTTCTTCAGCCCAATGCCCTTTTAATGCTTTAGTTGGCCAATCGACTCCTAGTGGGAGCGAGGAAGCAACGCAGGGAGGTGCTCCCAGAGCGTTGCACCTCCTTCTAGCTGTAAAAACTAAGGAGATTGATATATGACAGGCAATTCAGCGTTGATTTTGGCGCTAGTTTGTGGACTGATCGCCGTGATTTATGGCGTTTGGGCTCGCGGTTGGATTTTGGCCCAAGACCCTGGCAATGCAAGGATGCAAGAAATTGCAGCCGCCATTCAAGATGGTGCAGCGGCTTATCTGGCCAGACAATATAAAACCATTGCCATCGTAGGCGTCGTCTTGGCCATCCTCATGGGTGTGTTCCTTGACAGCATGACCGCCATTGGCTTCGTCATTGGTGCCGTTTTATCTGGTGCGTGTGGTTTCATTGGCATGAACATCTCTGTTCGAGCCAATGTGCGCACTGCGCAAGCGGCTACCAAGGGCATTGGCCCTGCCCTTGACGTTGCCTTCCGCGGCGGTGCCATTACTGGCATGCTGGTGGTGGGTTTAGGTCTGTTGGGTGTCACGGGCTTTTACTGGTTCTTGGCTGGCAATGGCAACCACACCCCAGACGTCAAATTGTCTGTCATCTTGAACCCCCTCATTGGCTTTGCCTTTGGCTCTTCCCTCATTTCCATCTTTGCCCGTTTGGGCGGCGGCATCTTTACCAAAGGTGCTGACGTGGGTGCCGACTTGGTCGGTAAAGTTGAAGCCGGCATTCCAGAGGATGATCCTCGCAACCCCGCCGTGATTGCCGACAACGTGGGCGACAACGTGGGCGATTGCGCCGGTATGGCGGCCGATTTGTTTGAAACCTATGCAGTCACCTTGATCGCCACCATGGTGTTGGGCTCGCTGCTCATCGCTGGTGCGCCTGGCAATGCGGTCATGTACCCCCTTGCCTTGGGTGCTGTGTCTATCATTGCTTCCATCATTGGCTGCTTCTTTGTCAAAGCGACACCCGGCATGGTCAATGTGATGCCCGCCTTGTACAAAGGTTTGGCAATTGCTGGCGGCTTGTCCTTGATAGCGTTCTATTTCGTCACGATGTGGATCATGCCGGACAACGCCATTACAGCCACTGGCAGCCAAATGAAGTTGTTTGGTGCTTGCGCTGTCGGTTTGGTTTTGACGGCCGCCTTGGTTTGGATTACTGAGTTTTACACCGGTACCCAATACAGCCCTGTGCAACACATTGCGCAAGCTTCTACAACGGGTCACGGTACCAACATCATTGCCGGCTTGGGCGTTTCAATGCGCTCCACAGCTTGGCCCGTGATTTTTGTGTGCATTGCCATTTTGGCGTCCTACAAATTGGCGGGCTTGTACGGCATTGCCGTGGCAGCCATGTCCATGCTGTCCATGGCCGGCATTGTGGTGGCTTTGGACGCTTATGGCCCCATTACCGACAACGCTGGCGGTATTGCCGAAATGGCCGAACTGCCAAGCAGCGTGCGGGACGTTACAGACCCGCTGGATGCTGTGGGCAACACCACCAAGGCCGTGACCAAAGGCTATGCCATTGGCTCTGCCGGTTTGGCCTCTTTGGTTTTGTTTGCCGACTACACCCACAAGCTCGAAACCTATGGCAAAGCCATTTCCTTTGACTTGTCCGACCCCATGGTCATTGTGGGCTTGTTCATCGGTGGCCTCATTCCCTACTTGTTCGGCGCCATGGCCATGGAGGCGGTTGGCCGCGCTGCGGGTGCTGTGGTGGTTGAAGTTCGCCGTCAGTTCAGCGAAATCAAGGGCATCATGGAAGGCACAGCCAAACCAGAATACGGCCGCGCTGTTGACATGCTGACCACTGCGGCCATCAAAGAGATGATCATCCCTAGCTTGTTGCCTGTGGTGGTGCCCGTTGTGGTGGGCCTCATTTTGGGCCCCAAAGCTTTGGGTGGCTTGCTGATGGGAACCATTGTGACCGGCTTGTTTGTGGCCATTTCCATGTGTACTGGCGGCGGTGCATGGGACAACGCCAAGAAGTACATCGAAGACGGCCATCACGGCGGCAAAGGCTCAGAAGCTCACAAAGCCGCTGTGACCGGTGACACCGTGGGCGACCCCTACAAAGACACAGCCGGCCCTGCCATCAATCCGTTGATCAAGATCATCAACATTGTGGCTTTGCTGATCGTGCCTTTGATGATGCAATTCCACGGCTAAATAAGCCCTCTCAAACAAAGCCCGTTCATGGCAACATGTTCGGGCTTTTTTACGCGCAAAATACGACTATGCAACTCAACTTCATTCACAACCAATCGGTGGCGACCCAGACGGGGCAAACCATCCCCTTGCTTGACCCTTCGGATGGCCAAGTTTTTGATCACATTCAACGCAGCTCGGCATCTGACATTGACCAAGCAGTGCAGTCGTCTCGGCAATGCTTTGAGGGACCTTGGGCCAAAATCAATGCCGCCGAGCGCGGTCGTTTGCTCATGGCACTTTCACGCAAAGTGGCCGAACATGCAGACGAGCTGATGCAACTTGAGCAACGCGACTGTGGCAAGCCCACACAACAAGCCATGGCCGACGCCCGTGCCTTGGTTCGTTACTTTGAATACTATGCCGGAGCTTGCGACAAGTTTCATGGCGAAACCATACCTTACCAAAATGGCTACAGCGTTCTAACATGGCGCGAGCCTCATGGCGTCACGGGTCACATTGTGCCGTGGAATTACCCCATGCAAATTTTTGGCAGGTGTGTGGGTGGTGCTTTGGCGGCAGGCAATGTCTGTGTCGTCAAACCCGCAGAAGATGCTTGCTTGAGTTTGATTCGTGTGGCGCAATTGGCCGCCGAAGTGGGCTTTCCCGCAGGCGCCATCAACATCGTCACAGGCTACGGCCATGAAGTAGGAGATGCTCTGGCCAAACATCCAGGCATCGATCACATCAGCTTCACGGGCAGCCCCACAGTGGGCACTTTGATTCAACAAGCGGCCGCCGCAAGACACTGCCCTGTCACGCTCGAGTTGGGCGGTAAAAGTCCTCAAATTATTTTTGCCGATGCCGATTTGGATGCAGCCATACCTGTGGTCATCAATGCCATCGTTCAAAACGCCGGACAGACTTGCAGTGCAGGCTCGCGCGTCTTGATTGAAAAAAACATTTACGAGCCATTGCTTGCGCGATTGGGCCAGGCTTTTTCTAAGCTGCGAGTCGGCCCTGCCAAGGCAGATTTAAATTTAGGCCCGCTCATTCGCGCCACCCAAAAGCAACGCGTTCAGGGTTTTTTGGCAGACGCGCAAGCTGCCGGCATAGCCACAGTAGCGCAAGGCATGGTCGTTTCGGATGCGCCAGAGTCTGGCTTCTACCAAGCGCCTGTTTTATTGCGCGACGTTCCTGTCGACCACAGGGTGGCGCAAGAGGAGGTGTTTGGCCCGGTGCTTTCAGCCATGAGTTTTGACGGCGAAGATCAGGCCGTACAACTTGCCAATGCCACCTCGTTTGGGCTGGTGGCTGGCGTGTGGACTCGCGATGGCGGGCGTCAATTCAGAATTGCCAAACGCCTTAGAAGCGGCCAAGTGTTTGTCAACAACTACGGTGCAGGTGGCGGGGTTGAATTGCCCTTTGGCGGCGTGAAGTCTTCTGGGCATGGCCGTGAAAAAGGTTTCGAAGCACTGTATGGTTTCACCACCTTGAAGACAGTGGCCATTCACCATGGCTAATTTTCTTGTGCGCTGAATTGTCTTTGCAGTCATTTCATTTTTAGGATTTAAAATGAACATCAATCAAAAAGTGGTCATCGTGACGGGTTCCGGTGGCGGTATTGGCGAAGGCATCGCTAAACATTTTGCAGCGCATGGCGCCAAGGTTTTGGTCAACGACATCCAAGCCGCTGCGGGTCACAAAGTGGTCAAAGAAATTCAAGCGACTGGTGGCACTGCCGCCTTTTTTGCTGCAGACGTCACACGCTCTGACGATGTCAAAGCGATGGTGCAGGAAGCTGTGAAATTGTGGGGCCACTTGGATGTGATGATCAACAACGCAGGGTGGACACACCGCAATCGCCCTGCCCTGGAAGTCAGCGAAGATGACTTTGACCGGTGCTACGCGGTCAACATGAAAAGCATTTATCTGTCCACCATTCACGCAGTCCCAGAATTCCGTAAAAATGGGGGTGGCGCCCTCATCAACATTGCGTCTACCGCAGGCATTCGGCCACGCCCAGGCCTCACTTGGTACAACGGCTCCAAAGGTGCGGTCATTACCACCAGCAAATCTTTGGCCGCTGAATTAGGTCCTGACAACATTCGTGTCAATTGCATCAACCCTGTGTTCAACCCCGACACCGGTTTGTCGGCAGAGTTTGCTGGCGGCCCAGTGGACGATGCCAGGCGCGCCAAGTTCATGGCCTCCATTCCACTCGGTCGTTTTTCGACGGCCTTGGACGTGGCCAATGCAGCCTTGTATTTGGCCAGCGACGAAGGCTCATTCATCAGTGGTGTGTGCATTGAAGTAGACGGCGCCCGTTGTGTCTGAACGCGTTATTCCCATCATCAGTCAGCCTCTGGGAAATCTACCCATTCCTGAGCCTTCACAAGCGCAGGCTTGGGCGCCAGGCCAGCAGTTGCTTGATCAAAGAAAGCGGCCTTTGCGCGATTTGCGCATCAGCGTCACAGACCGTTGCAATTTTCGGTGCGGCTATTGCATGCCCAAAGAAATTTTCAACAACGACTATGTCTATTTGCCACACAGTGCGCTGCTTAGCTTCGAAGAGATTACGCGCACGGCCCAAAGCTTCATTGCCTTGGGTGTTGAAAAACTTCGACTGACGGGCGGCGAGCCCCTGCTGCGAAAAAATCTAGAAGTTCTCATTGCTCAGCTGGCGGCTTTGAAAACTTTGGCTGGCCAAGATTTGGACATCACCCTCACAACCAATGGTTCCCTTTTGGCAAGAAAAGCTCAGGCTCTCAAGAGTGCTGGCTTAAAACGTGTGACGGTTAGCCTCGATGGACTTGACGACGACGTCTTCAAGCAAATGAACGACGTTGACTTTCCTGTCAGCGACGTGCTGGAGGGTATTCAAGCCGCACAGGCTGCTGGCTTAGGCCCCATCAAAGTCAACATGGTGGTCAAGCGTGGCACCAATGAACAAGAAATATTGCCCATGGCGCGGTATTTCAAAGGCAAAGGCATTGCACTTCGATTCATTGAGTACATGGATGTGGGTGCCACCAATGGCTGGCGCATGAATGAAGTGATGCCCAGCGCCGACATTTTGCAGTTGCTGCAAACCGAGATGTCATTGACACCGCTTCAAGCCAGCCAGGCAGGCGAAACAGCAGAGCGTTGGGGCTATCTTAATGAAAAAGGCGTTCACGATGAGAGCTTGGGAGAAATTGGTTTCATCAGCAGCGTGACCAAAGCCTTTTGCAGCGATTGCAACCGCGCGCGCTTGACCACCGAAGGTCAACTCTATCTGTGTTTGTTTGCTTCGCAAGGCTATGACCTCAAACCTTTGGTGCGAAGCGAGTTGGATCAAAGCGCCCTCACGCAGGCCATTGCTGCCATTTGGTCGCAACGAGATGACCGGTATTCTGAAATTCGAGTCTCAGAGCCTGCATTGGAAAACGGTTCAACGCCAAGCGGCGCCAAACGCAAGGTTGAGATGAGCTACATCGGCGGCTAATCTCATTCATTGGACATCTATGAAACAATTTTCTAAATGAACGATTTGAGTATGACAGGCTTGATTTTGGCCGGAGGTCGAGGTGCGCGCATGGGCGGCATTGACAAAGGTTTGCAAAATTTCAATGGCACCCCACTGACCCTTCACACACTCATGCGCCTGCAAATGCAAACGTCTGAGCCTTTGTCCCAGATCATGGTGGTGGCCAACCGAAACTTGTCAGCCTATGAATCTTTTGGGGTGCAAGTATGGCCCGACAGCACCGATGGTTTTGCGGGCCCCCTTGCCGGATTTTTAACAGGCCTTGAACGCTGTGAAACAGACTTGTTGCTAACCGTGCCTTGCGACAGCCCCTTGTTTCCATTCAATTTAGCGCAGCGTTTGTTGGACACCTTAATTTCTGAAGAAGCTGACATCACAGTGGCTGCCGCCAGAGAAGAAGACGGTTCTGTGCGAGCGCAACCCGTGTTTTGTTTGATGCGGGTGAACTTGTTAGAAAGTTTGGTTAAGTTCATGCAATCGGGCGGCCGCAAAATTGACGCATGGACAGCCTTGCACAAAACGGTGCTGGTGCCATTTGACTCAGCCGACGTTGACCCGCGTGCCTTTTTCAATGCCAACACCCTCGAAGAACTGCACCGCCTCGAACAAACCACATGACACACCCACCGTCACTGGCTGACATTGCCGCACAACTTGAAGCTTATGACCCGCAGGCACTTCCGGCCAATGAGGTCTTGAATTTTCTAGATCACTTGGTGACGCCAGTTCACGACTCAGAATCAGTCGACATCTTTGCTGCATTGGGCAGAGTCACTGCGCAAGACGTGATCAGCCCCATCAATGTGCCACCGCACGACAACTCCGCCATGGATGGCTTTGCCTTTGATGGCGCACAATTGCGTGACACGCAAAGCTTGTCGCTGAAAGTGGTGGGCACCGCACTCGCGGGAAAAGCATGGGCAGGTTCAGTTAAAGCGGGCGAATGCGTCAAGATCATGACAGGCGCCATCATGCCCAAGGGCCTGAACACTGTGGTGCCGCAAGAGCTTTGTCAAATCAAGACGAGCGATGCGATTGAGATTCCTACTGGCCTGCTAAAGGCTGGTGACAACCGCCGCTTGTGTGGCGAAGACATCATGCAGGGGCATGCTGCCCTTCTCAAGGGTGCCTTGATCACGCCTGCAGCAGCAGGACTGCTGGCCAGTTTGGGCATTCCCAAGGTATTGGTGGTGCGGCGCTTGCGGGTGGCTTATTTTTCGACGGGCGATGAAATTTTGAGCCTGGGTGAAGCGCCCCGCGAAGGCGCTGTGTATGACAGCAACCGGTATACGGTGCACGGCATGCTTCAAGCACTTGGCTGCGAGATGATCGACATGGGCGTTATCAAAGACGAGCCTGACTTGCTAGAGCAAGCCTTTAACAAGGCCGCGGAGCAAGCAGATGCGATCATCACCAGCGGTGGTGTGAGTGTGGGCGAAGCCGATTTCACCAAGGCCATGATGAAGAAATTGGGCGATGTGGTGTTTTGGAAAATTGCCATGCGACCAGGTCGGCCGATGGCCGTCGGCCGAATTCAAAAAGGCCAACGCTCAGCCGTTTTGTTTGGACTGCCAGGCAATCCTGTAGCGGTCATGGTCACCTTTTTGGCTTTTGTCAAACCAGCCTTGCTGAAAATGATGGGCTGCACGGCCGCGCCCCTGCCGATGCTAAGGGCCAGAACGCAAGAAGTGTTGCGCAAAAAACCGGGCAGAACAGAATACCAACGCGGCATTGTTTCTCGCAATGCGCAAGGCGAGCTTCAAGTGATCACCACCGGCAATCAAGGCTCCGGGGTCTTGAGCTCTATGGTGCAAGCCAATGGCCTGATTGTTTTGTCACACCAACAAGGCACAGCCCAGTTGGGTGACTGGGTGGACGTGTTGGTGCTTTAAACGACAATGTCAGTGCTGCTGCACTGAACTTGCGGGTTGATCTAGCGCATCAGCCTTGTTGGCGCCAGGAATCTTTTTGCGTGCAAACAGCGAGTACATGGTGGGCACCACAAAGACCGTTAGCAGCGTTCCAAAACTCATACCACCCACAATGACCCAGCCAATTTGGATGCGGCCCTCAGAGCCTGCGCCTGTGGCAAGGGCCAATGGCAGCGCACCCAACACCATGGCGCCAGTGGTCATCAAAATGGGGCGCAAGCGTTGGCCTGAAGCTTTCACAATGGCATCGAAGGTATCGACGCCCTGCGCTCGCAACTGGTTTGTAAACTCCACAATTAAAATGCCGTGCTTGGTGATCAAGCCAACCAATGTGATCAAGCCAATTTGGGAATATACATTGAGAGATCCACCCGTCAGCTTCAGCGTCATGAGGGCCCCAAACATGGACAAGGGTACCGACAACATGATGACCAAGGGGTCAATGAAGCTTTCAAACTGAGCAGCCAAGACCAAAAAGATAAAGAACAAAGCCAACACAAACACAATGACCAACGCGCCTTGTGAATTTCTAAATTCACGCGAGGTGCCATTCAGTTCTGTGGTGTAACCGGTCTTTAAAATGCCTGCGGCTGTTTTGTCTAAGAATTTCAGCGCGTCGCCTAGCGCATAGTCGGGCGCTAAGTTGGCTGTGATCGAGACCGATCGACGCTGCCCAAAGTGATTCAATTCGCGGGGTGACACACTCTCGCGAACTTTGACCAAGGCACTCAGAGGAATGACCGTGTCATTTCGGCCACGGACGTATATGTTGTCAATGTCATCTGGCGTGTTGCGGCCACTTATTTGGGTTTGCACAATCACATCGTATTGCTCTGCATCGCGTTTGTAACGCGTAACGACGCGACCGCCCAACATGGTTTCTATCGACCGCGCAACCACATCGACGCTCACGCCCAACTCAGTGGCTTTGATTCGATCGACTTCAATTCGCAGTTCAGGCTTGTTCAAGCGCAAATCGACGTCAGGCGCAATGAAGCCTGGATTTTTGGCAATCTCATCCAACATTTGACGCGTGACTGCGTTCAAATTCTGATAGCTGTCAGAGGTTTGAATGACGAAATTAACGGGACGCTCTCGGAAACCCTGCCCTAAGGATGGGGGGGTGATTGGAAACGCGTTGACGCCAGCAATGCCGTTGAATTTACCTTGCATCTCGCGGGCAATTTGAAGCGTTGTTCGCTTGCGTTCGTCCCAGTCTACCGCTCGGTAAATCACACTACCCTGAGCAACGGTTGGATTGCCTAAGTTGGCAAAAATTCGATCAAATTCTGGATAAGCACTGCCAATTTTTTCAAGGGTTTTGGCGTATTTATCGGTGTAGTCCAATGTGGAGCCATCGGGTGCTGTGACCGTTGCCAAAATGATGCCACGATCTTCCAAGGGCGAAAGTTCTTGCTTCATGGTGGGATAAACCAACACAATGCCAACGCCACAAGAGGCCATGATCAAGACTACCAGCCAGCGCGCTTTTTTTAATAAAAGAGAGAGTAAATTAGCATAGCCATTTGACAAACTGGTTAGGATTTTTTCCATGAACCTGTCAAAGAAATTCGGGTTCGGGTTGTGTCGCAGCAGCAAAGAACACATCATGGGAGAGAGGGTGAGCGCCACCAAGCAAGAGACCAGCACAGCGCCGGCCAAGGCCAGCGCAAATTCACTGAACAATTTACCAGTTCGTCCTGGCGTGAAAGCCAAAGGTGCAAACACAGCCGTCAAAGTAAGTGACATGGCCAAAATGGCAAAGCTAATTTCTCTAGCCCCCTTGATGGCCGCAGAAAAAGGATCGAGTCCCTCTTCAATGTGACGATAAATGTTTTCCAGCATCACGATGGCATCGTCCACCACCAAACCGATGGCCAGAACAAGCGCCAGCAATGTCAGTGTGTTGATGGTGAAGCCCGCCAAAGCCATGATGGCAAAAGTGCCAACCAAACTGACTGGAATGGTAATGATGGGAATGATGGAAGCGCGAACGGTTCGCAGGAAAACAAAAATCACAATCGCGACCAAAACGACAGCTTCAATAATGGTTTTAAAAACGCTCTTAATAGATTTGTCAATGAACACCGAGTTGTCGTTGGCCACATTGATCACAATGTCTTTCGGTAAATCTTGCTGCAGCTTGGGGAGCATTGCGCGAACGCCCTTGGACAATTCCAATGGGTTGGCTGTGGCTTGTCGAATCACGCCGGCTGAGATAGAAGGCAAGCCATTCAAGCGCACGCGACTGCGGTCATCCGCTGTCCCCTCCTCAACTCTGGCCACATCACGGATCTTGATCGGAAAGCCATTCACATTGCGAATGGTGATGTCACCGAATTGGCCGGGTCTGATCAGGTCAGTTTGCGAAGTCACACTGAACTCGCGCAGTTGTGACTCAATGCGTCCTGCTGGCAACTCCAAGTTACTACGGCGAATGGCGTCTTCTACGTCTTGAGATGTGAGGCGGTAAGCGGCCAAGCGTTCAGCATCCAACCAAACGCGCATGGCGTATTTGCGCTCACCGAAAATACGAACGTCGGCCACACCGGTCACGGTTTGAAGCTGCGGCTTCACGACTCGGTTGATCAAATCATTGATTTGAAGAGGCGACAAGGTTTCGCTGGCGAAGGCCAACCAAATGACAGGGAAGGCATCTGCCTCGACTTTGGCAATGACGGGTTCTTCAATGGCTTGTGGCAAACGACCGCGAATTCGAGAGGTTCGGTCGCGCACTTCTGCTGCGGCAGTGTCGGCATCTTTTTCTAAGCGAAAACGAACTGTGATTTGAGACTGATCAGCACGGCTGATGGAAGTGATGACGTCGACAGCATCAATGCCGGCGATGGAATCTTCCAAAGGCTTGGTGACTTGCGACTCAATCACCTCGGCCGATGCCCCGGGGTATTTCACACTGACCGTGACAGTGGGCTCGTCAATCTTGGGATACTCACGCAAAGAAAGTCGGTCGAAGCTGACCCCGCCAATCAGGAGAATGAGCAGCGATAAAACGGTTGCAAAGACCGGCCTTCGAATGGATGTTTCAGCGAGTTGCATTCAGACCTCGTGTGCATGGGTTCTCGCCAGGGGCGGCAGGGCCTTTGCCGTCCTTCGCTGGTCCTGCGTTGCCGCCCTTGGGGCCGGATTTTTCTGCGGGTTTGGGTGCATTACCTGCAGCCTCAGGCCTCGTACCTGGGGCGGCGTTGGCGCCACCACCTTGTGCTTTTGAAGTGTCCACAATGCGCACAACAGTGCCTTCTTTTTGCAAGCGCTGCTGCCCTGCGACCACCACAGAATCGCCCATCGCTAAGCCTTCTAAAATCTCAACTCGCCCAGGTTGGCGAATGCCAATCTTGACGGTGACTCTTTCAGAAATCAGTTCATCTTTATTGGGTCCGGGAACAACACGCACCACAGTTGAACGACCGCCCTGCGGCACGATGGCTTCTTCGGGAATGACCAAAGCGTCATCACGCTCACCAAACACCGCATTGACACGTGCAAACATACCAGGGCGCAATTGCATTTGTCGGTTATCGATACAACCGCGCACACCCACAGAGCGGCCATTGGCATCAATCAAAGGATCTATGGCTTGAATGACAGCCGTGAATTTACGGCCGGGCAAAGCGTCCATGGTCACTTGCGCTTTTTGCCCAGTTTTAACTTTGGCTTGAAAACGCTCTGGCAAACGGAAATCAAGCAAAACAGCTTCGATGTCCTCAACGTTGACCATGTCAGCGCCATCTTTCAAATAATCACCCACGTTAATTTGACGAAAGCCAGCGGTGCCATCAAATGGGGCAAGCACCTTCAAGCGCTGCAAGGTGGCTTGGGCCAATGCCAATTTGGCTTGTGCAACTTGAAGCGCTGCATCGGATTCATCCAGAGAACGTTTGCTGATAAAGTTTTGCGCGACAAGTTCTTGATTGCGCGTGTGGTTAGCTTGTGCAATTGACAACTCAGCTTTGGACTGAGCCAGTTGTGCAGAAGGCAGTTGATCGTCAAACTGGACCAAGACCTGACCCTTTTTAACTTTTTGTCCATCTTTGAAAAGCACCTGACTGACTCTGCCGCCCACCTCGGGGCGCAATATAACGCCCTGAAACGAACGCAAGCTACCAACCGATTGGGTCTCGTCCACCAACATGGCTTTTTCAACCTTGGCAACCTCGACGGCAGGCGGCCTTTGTGGCGCTCCAGAACCTGGCGCAGTGCCGGTAGTACCACCAGAACCAGGTGCAGCAGCCGAAGCAGGGGCTGGCTGAGCAGCGCTGTTAGGGGTGCTGCCAGGAGCAGCGAGCTCTGGCTTTGGCGCTGAAGGTTTATTTTGGAACCACCACGCGGCACCAACTGCTAGGACCAGACCAATGAGCGCAAGCGGGAGATAAGGTTTTTTGAAAGACATCAAAGATTCCGAACAGTATCCAAAACAGCTTGGAAATGTAACAGTTGTTGGGTTTCTCTGACTAGCTCCTGCCCAGGGCTTTGTCGACACCTAAATTGGCCAGTGCATCCGCCCTTTCATTGCCGGGGTCGCCGGCGTGCCCCTTGACCCATCGCCATTCAATTTGATGCCCCGAATTTGCAACCAAAAGGTCTAATTTTTGCCATAAATCGGCATTTTTAACGGGTTGCTTGGCGGCGGTTCGCCACCCCCTCGCTTTCCAGCCGTGAACCCACTCGGTAATGCCCTTTCGAACATACTCACTGTCCAAAAAAAGTGTGACCTTGCAGGGCCGCTTTAAAGCGATCAAGGCCTCGATCACCGCCGTCAACTCCATTCGGTTGTTGGTGGTGTCTAGCTCACCCCCAAATATTTCCCGCACATGCTCGGCGGACCGCATCAGCGCACCCCAGCCCCCTGGGCCAGGATTGCCCTTGCAAGCGCCATCCGTATGAATTTCAACGTGATTCACATTCACTCTTTCTTTGGGCGCCAGCGTCGCCTTGAGTTTGATTTTGTCGCCGCGCCAGGGTGACGGCAGCCTTGGTTTGAGGCCTGCGTTGCTTCCAAGTCGCACCCAAAATACGCCCGCCTGGGACCTTTTTCACTGCCACAATGACGTAGGCCCCGCCCAAAATAGGCCACCAGTTGGCGCCCAACTTGTCCATAAAAGCCCAACGGTCGAACCATTTCGGCTTGTCCAGCGCAGGCCGCCAACACCCAAATTGACTCACTTTGACCTCGAAGCCCAGCAGTCGAAGCCAGTCCCTGAGTCGCCAATAGCCAATCAACTCATCGCAAGCAGGTGAGCTAAGACCCTTAAAACCCCAGCGCCTGTACCACTGGGCGCGTTTGTGGCGCCAACCCCAGAGGCTGGTCGGGTTGAGACCGGTGATCAGCAAATGGCCCTCAGGCACCAAGACCCGCTCGGCCTCACGCAAAGTGGCATGCGCATCCAAACTTAATTCCAAACTGTGAGGCATGACCAGCAAATCCAAACTGTCGGCTTTAAATGGCAGGGCGATGCTGTGGGCGGCAAACTGAAAAGCTTGCCCCTCTGGCAATGCATTGGTATCTGACAGGGCCAACCATTGGTGGGGCATGCGATTGGCTCGCAAGCCCTCTAGCTCGGGCATGCCCAATTGCAGTGCGTGGTAGCCAAAGATATCTGCCACCAAAGCGTCCATCTTAGTTTGCTCCCAGCTCAACAAGAAAGACCCTGCTGGCGTAGCCAACCATTGACGCCAATCTTGCGCCATTGAGGTGGTTTCTATAATAGGAAGAGTCATGAACCTAATACCGCTGCCCGCATTCTCCGATAATTACATTTGGCTGTTGCAACACCAAGGCCTTGCATTGGTTGTCGACCCGGGTGATTCAACGCCCGTTGACAACTGGTTGGCTGCCAACAATCACAAACTGGATTGCATTTTAGTCACGCATCACCATGGTGATCATACGGGGGGCGTGGCAAAACTTCAGCACCATTGGGGCGCCAAGGTTTACGGGCCAGCCCACGAAAAATTGCCCTTCAAATATCAAGCCTTATTGCAAGGTCACGAGTTCAGCTGGCTTGGCCTGAATTTTCAAACATTGGATGTGCCGGGCCATACTGCGGGACACATCGCTTATTTCGCAGAGCCCGAAGGCCAAGAACCTCTGCTTTTTTGTGGTGACACCCTTTTCTCTGGTGGCTGCGGTCGCTTGTTTGAGGGCACTGCACAGCAGATGCTCGATTCATTGGATCGGTTGGCCGCGCTGCCAGGCGCTTCGCGCGTTTGTTGCGCGCACGAGTACACACTGAGCAATTTGAAATTTGCCAGCGCCGTAGAGCCACAGAATATAAATCTGCAAACCTATGTCAAACATTGCAAAGACCTCAGGGCTCAGAACTTACCCACCTTGCCCGCCAATCTGGCGAACGAGTTGCAAATCAACCCTTTCTTGAGAACCCGTTCGCCAGCAGTGATTGGTGCGGTGAAAAAATTTGCACCGCTGGTTAAAGACAATGAAGCAGATATTTTTGCCCATCTGCGACTCTGGAAAAACGACTACAAATGAACCACACCATCACGGGCATCAGCCTGAAGATCAAGCTAGGACTGTGTCTTGCTCTGTTTTTAACTGGCTGCGCCAATGTTCAGAAACAAGCTGAAACAAATCCTGTGGACATCAGCACAGCAGCTGAAAGTGCTTCTATTTCTACGTCTTCGAGTGCAACAGCAATACCACCCACTGCTACGACGCCTCCTCAAGTGCTTGCGCCTCTTAAAGCGCCTATCGCCAAGGCCAAAATCGACGATGTCACTGAGCCCCCTGCTGACATTTGGGTGCGAATTCGCCAAGGCTTTGCCATGCCCGATCTTGAAAATGATCTGGTGAAAGACCGCGAAGTTTGGTACGCAGCGCGTCCCGACTACATGGTGAGAATGACAGAGCGCTCAAGAAGATATTTGTTTCACATTGTTGAGGAACTTGAACGCAGAAACATGCCTACAGAGTTGGCCTTGTTGCCCTTCATCGAGTCGGCCTTTAACCCTGAAGCGGTCTCTTCGGCCAAAGCAGCAGGCATGTGGCAATTTATGCCCGCCACTGGCAAATACTTCGATTTGAAACAAAACGTTTTCAGGGACGAACGTCGCGACGTGGTTGAGTCAACCCGCGCGGCCCTTGACTATTTACAAAAACTTTATGGCATGTTTGGCGATTGGCACTTGGCATTGGCAGCTTACAACTGGGGGGAAGGCAGTGTGGGTCGCGCATTGGCCAAAAACAAAGCAGCCGGGCTAGGACTGAGCTATTCAGAATTGAGAATGCCCAACGAAACACGCTATTACGTACCCAAGTTGCAGGCCGTTAAAAACATCATTGCGCAGCCCCAAAATTTCAACGTACGGTTGCCACTCATTCAGAACCACCCGTATTTCAAATCTGTCAGCATCACACGTGACATCGATGTCAAATTGGCAGCCAATTTTTCAGGTGTCAGCATGGAAGATTTCAAAGCTTTAAATCCTTCCATGAGCCGGCCTGTTATTTTGGCTGCAGGTACACCTGAAATTTTGCTACCTTGGGACAACGCTGACCGGTTCCAGCGCCGACTCGAAGAGCACGCACAAAAACAATTGGCCAGTTGGACCGCTTGGTCTGTGCCCAAGACCATGAAGGTTTCGGAGGTCAGCAAACTGGTCAAAATGACCGAAGCCGAACTTCGCTCTGTGAATCAAATTCCAAACGGCATGCAAGTCAAACAAGGCTCTACCTTGTTGGTTGTAAGACAAGGCGACCTTGACGCTGACGTCACTGAACATCTGGCCGACAACGCCAAAATTTCTTTTGCACCCGAAATTGTTTTGCGCCGCATCATGGTGAAAGTTCAAAAAGGCGACACCTTGGCCACGCTGGCAAGCCGTCATGACGTCTCACCCTCGAACATTGCTGCTTGGAATAAATTGAAGATGCCTGTGGCACTCAAACCGGGGCAATCGATTGCCATCTTGGTGCCAACTACGGCCAGTTCCCGCGGAAGTAAAAACACAAGCAAGAAGTCGAGCGTCAACAAAGGTGTGAAAGCTTCAGCTGGCGCTCCCAAATCAAAGCAGGCCAAAGTCCAATCAAAGCCTTCAACCCCAAAAACTAGCAAGCCAAACTCGCCCAGTGCTTCCTTCAGGAATTGATTTTGCGTTGTGCCGTTAGCGCAAATTCATTGGTATAAGTTTTAGCCAAGGTGGTCCAAGTGGCCCGGTCGGTGCTAACGCGACTGGCTCTGGCGCGCCAAGCCGTTTGCAAGGACTCGGTCGAAAACATGCCATCCAAGCTATAGCTGTCGCGCACATTTTCCAAAGCGCCTAAGTAAATCGCACGATCGCCCATCCAGTTGTGAGAGGGCACCATTTTGAGAATATCGGAAGGTCCTGCGGTTTTGAGCCACTGCAATGCTCTGACCACGCCTCGGGTCAAGGTCAGGGCAACATCGGCGCGTTTTTGCAAAAACTCACCCTTGCCAAACAAACAAGCTGAGAGCATGGGGCCGCCAAACATGCGCTGCGAACTGAGCAGCGATCGCGTCTCAGCCAAGAGACGCAATTCGTTTTTCTGTTCCAGGTAGTGCATGACAGGATCGATGTGACACAAAGCGTCAACCGAGCCATTTCTAACGGCTTCAACCAAATGACCAGTGGCAGAGCCTAGTTCAATGAACTGAACGTTCTCGGCTGCAAGCTTGGTTTTCAATAGCCACTGCTGCGCTAACCAATGCGTGCCAGAACCTAAAGATGAAATACCCATCTTGAAAGATTTGAGATCAGCCAATGATTTCATGGCAAGCGCTTTTCGTGTGGCCAAGCCCACACTGATTTGGGGCGCTCTGCCCTGCAACACAAAGGCGCGGTAATTTAAGCCACGCGCTTGCAAATCGAGGGTGTGCTCGAAAGCGCCTGACACCACATCTGCTTGCCCATTCAAGGCCAATTGAACCGCTTGAAGGCCCGATTCACATTCAAGCCAATCAATTTGCAGACCCTCGTTTTTGAACGCACCCAATTGCTCAGCCAAAACCAAAGGCAAATGGAACAGACTGGTTTTTGCAGCAAGTGCAATGCTGACTTTTTGAGGAGTAACAGCAGACAGCGCCAAGCCAGGCGCCAGCACAACACTGGCCATGGCCACTGCTGAAAACTCACGCCGCCGAAGCTTTTGTAACACGCCAATACCCCTTGAAGAGTTCCCATCGATAATGAGATCAGCATACAAAGGTATCGATATCGGCGCATCGGGAAACATCCCAAGCGGGTAATTACGTAATGAAGAACACTGAGAACTCAGTGTGCGAAGTAGCAACGCCCTTATCGACGATCAACCAGTGCGTGGGCGATGGTGCCCAAATCGACATATTCAAGTTCACTTCCAGCAGGAACGCCTCTGGCCAAGCGCGTGACGCGCAAGCCTCTCTTCTTTAACATTTCAGCAATGACATGCGCCGTGGCCTCACCCTCGCCCGTGAAATTGGTGGCCAAAATAACTTCTTGCACCAGACCGTCATTGCAACGCTCTGACAGTTTGGCAAATCCGAGGTCGTTTGGTCCAATGCCGTCTAGGGGGCTGAGCTTGCCCATGAGAACAAAGTACAGGCCCTTGAAAGTAGAAGTTCTCTCAATGGCCGCTTGGTCTGCGGGCGTTTCCACCACACACAGCTGCGTTCGATCGCGCTCAGGGTCGGCACACATGCTGCAAACATCTGTCTCAGTGAGTGTGTGACAGGTGGCGCAATGTTTGACGTTGTCACAAGCGTGCTCTAAGGCTTTTGCCAAATGCAGCGCAGCACTGCGCTCGTGCTGCATCAAATGAAATGCCATGCGAGAGGCTGACTTGGCACCGACTCCCGGCAAAACCCGCAGCGCTTGAATGAGCGCATCGAGTGCATGGGCATTGGGTTTTTGCATGGCTTCTGAAAAAAATTAGAAAGGCAACTTCATGCCGGGAGGTAAACCGGCCGTCAATTTGCCCATTTTCTGTTGAGACACTTCCTCTGCCTGGCGGACGGCATCGTTAAAGGCTGCAGCCACCAAGTCCTCCAACAGGTCCTTGTCGTCTGTTAGCAAAGAGGGGTCGATCGTGACACGCTTGACAGCATGTTTACAAGTCATCACTACTTTGACCATGCCACTGCCAGACGAGCCTTCCACTTCGACAAAAGCCAATTCGTCTTGGGCTTTCTTCAAATTGTCTTGCATGGCTTGGGCTTGCTTCATCAAGCCAGCGAGTTGACCTTTGTTGAACATGGTTTTCCTTCCGTTAAATTTAAGAAATAAGTTTGATTGTGCCGGGCACTATTTTGGCGCCAAAATTTTCAACCATGGCTTGCACCATGGGATCTGAATGAATCAAATCTTCAGCCGCTTTTTGCTTTTCAGCCAAATCAGCGGCATTGCGCTGTGCAGGTGAATCGGTCACTTTGCCAATTTCAACCACCAGCTTGACGGTATGCCCTGCGCTGTTCAAGGCGGCTTGTAAACGCTCGCGCGCAGTGCCTTGATTTAAGGATTCACTGTCAATTCTCAAATGCCATTGATCGGTATCGCGTGCAATCAATTGAGATTGCAAGGCCAACTCACGCACCAAGGCTGTTACAGCTTCAGAAGCTACCAATTGCCGAACTGTTTGCGTCCAAAAATGGCCCTCCTCTGTGGCGACCAACACTTTCGGCGCTGTTCTTTCAGACGGTTCACTGGCTTGACGGACTGGCAAATTTTTAACTTGAATAGGCGTCATGCGCGCCTCTAAAATAGGCAACTCGACTGAAGACTCGTCAGCAGTAAAGGGCGCGGGCGAAGAAGCAGTGGCCGGTAGCGCGGCCGCTGCACTAGGTGGCGCTGTCGCTAAAGTTTTTTTTTGAGCCGCAGGCGCCTGCACCTGTTGAGCTTCTTGAGATTGATGAGCTTTCGGCTTAAAAGCCAGTAGCCTCAGCAAGACCATGGTCAGCGCTGCGTATTCATCGGGCGCCAAGCCCAGTTCTGTGCGGCCGTGCAAACACAAGCTGTAGAGCAACTGCGTTTCATCGGCGGGCATGGCCTCAGACAAACGCAACAGATGTTGGTGATCCGGGTCGTCCGATTCAGCGGCAGCGCTGGGGACTGCTTGCAATACAGCCATGCGCTGCAACACCATGGACATGTCTTCCAAGGCAGAAGCAGCAGACAAGCCATTCAGTCGCAGGCCTTCAGAAATTGCAACTACCGCGGCACCATCGCCCCTAGCAAGGGCATCAATAAGGCCCATGACATGGCTGCGATCGACACTGCCCAACATCAAACGAACCGTGGCTTCTTGCAATTGGCCACTGCCAAATGCAATGGCTTGATCGGCTAGGCTCAGTGCATCGCGCATGGACCCTCTGGCGGCACGGGCCAACAACTTCAGCGCCATGGGCTCAGCTGGCAAGTTCTCTTGCGCCAAGACTTTCGTAAGGTGTTCAAACACTGTTTCTGGCGCCATGGGACGCAAGTTAAATTGCAAGCACCGAGACAAAACAGTGACAGGCACTTTTTGGGGATCGGTGGTGGCCAATACAAACTTCAAATACTCGGGCGGCTCTTCAAGCGTTTTCAACATGGCATTGAAGGCCGTGTTGGTTAACATGTGAACCTCGTCAATCATGAACACCTTGAAGCGCCCCTGAACCGGTTTGTAAACCGCTTGCTCAAGCAAGCTTTGAACTTCATCGACACCCCGATTGGAGGCGGCATCAAGTTCCGTGTAATCGACAAATCGACCTGAATCAATGTCTCGGCAGGCTTGGCAAACACCACAAGGCTCAGCAGTAATGCCGCCCTGTCCGTCTGTGCCCTGGCAATTGAGTGATTTGGCCAAAATGCGAGACACCGTTGTCTTGCCCACGCCCCTGGTGCCGGTGAACAAATAGGCGTGGTGCAACCTTTGTTGCACAAGGGCATTGGTCAGGGCTTGCACGACATGCTCCTGCCCCACCATTTCAGTGAAGTTGCGAGGTCGGTATTTGCGAGCTAGAACGAGATAAGACATGTATTGATTCTATCGGTGTCTTACAATAGCACCCGACGGGCCTTCCCGCATGGTGAAGCGGCCAACCGAGTCAGGTGGGGAACCAAGCAGCTCTAACTGCAGAGTCAGTGCCGGGGTCAAGGCTCGTCACCTTTCATATTGGCGTGCAAGCTCTTAGCAGCTTTCACCCCTGTGGCCATGCAGGCCGTGAGCAAATAGCCACCTGTGGGCGCTTCCCAATCCAACATTTCTCCCGCACAAAACACCCCCGGCAATGCCTTGGTTTGCAGCCCTGCATCGAGGCCCTCCCACGTCACGCCGCCTGCGCTGCTGATGGCTTCATCGATGGGCCTGGGCTTTGTGAGCACCACCACCAAGCCTTTGATGGCCAATGCCAGTTGCGCTGGATCTTGCAAAATCTGAGGCAACAACAATTCGTTCAACAGGGCCATCTTGACGCCCTCAATGCCGAGTCGTCCCTTAAGGTGTGAAGACAAACTGCGCGAGCCCCGAGGATGTGAAACCTCTTGGATGACTTTTTCCAAGGGCCAATCGGGCAATAAATCCAACTTAAATTCAGCCAGCCCTTGCGCTTGAATGGCCTTGCGTAAATCTGATGACGCGGCATAAATCAAACTGCCTTCCACCCCGTAGGTGCTGGCCACAAACTCTCCCTGGCGCCTGATGACATGCCCTTGGGCATGAACCCACTCGATGGCGACTGATTTGAGAGGCTGACCCGCAAAACGCGCCAAGAAAAAAGGTGTCCAACCCTGCCCTTCTCTGCCGGCCACGTGAAAACCGCAATTAGAAGGCAGCAGGTCGTTGACTGGGACACCCATTTCAGTTAACCAAGGCGCCCAAGCACCGTCAGAGCCTAGCCGGGCCCAACTTCCACCACCAAGCGCCAAGACCACAGCTTGAGCATTGACTTTGCGCAGCTCAAGCACGGGCGACGAGAGATGCCGCACTTCGAAACTTAATTCTGTGCATTTGCCATGGGCTTTGTCAGCAGGCATTGCTTGCAAACCTGTTAATCGATGGCGCATGTGAAATTCAACGGGCTTGCCTGTTGCAGGATGGCGCAACCGATGTAACCACGCTCGCAGCAAGGGGGCTGCTTTCATTTCTTTGGGGAAAATACGTCCTGAGCTTCCAATGAACGTTTCAACTCCCAAATCCTGAGCCCAAGCCCTCAATTGATCTGAGCCCCAATCGCTCAGCAGGGGTTTCAGTTGTGCAGCATGAGCGTCATAGCGATTTACAAATTGATTGAACGCCTCTGAGTGCGTGAGGTTCAGGCCGCCTCGCCCTGCCAACAAAAACTTTCGACCCACTGAAGGCATGGCATCAAACAGATGCACAGAATGACCCAAACTCGACAAAACCTGAGCCGCCATTAGGCCTGCAGGCCCGCCCCCAATGACCGCCACAGACAGATCTAGGTGCTTTGAAGCGTGAGGTGAAGGGATGTCCATGCGGTGAAAATGATTTGGATCAAGTGATGAACGAGCAACTTTGCTCGTTTCTGTCAAAATACAACAAGTTTACAAACTAGATTTGCTGTAATTTCAATCTCAACAAGGAACAGGCCATGGCCAGCGATTTGATCAAACACACAACCGACGCCACTTTTGAAGCCGACGTGCTCAAAGCCGACAAGCCAGTGATCGTTGATTTTTGGGCTGAATGGTGCGGTCCTTGCAAAATGATTGCCCCCATTCTGGACGAAGTTGCAACGGGCTACGAAGGCAAACTGCAAATTACCAAAATGAATGTCGATGAAAACCGCGACATCCCCGCCAAATTCGGCATTCGGGGCATTCCAACCTTGATGGTTTTCAAAGATGGTCAATTGGCCGCCACCAAAGTGGGTGCCATGAGCAAATCTCAATTAACCGCATTCATTGACCAGCAGTTGGCTTGAATCCAAAGCGCCTACCCAAGGCGCTTTGAGGCCCACCTCCCCAATTTGAAGCCATTTGGGAGGTTGGCATGCCCAGTTGCGACACTTCAAAAAATCCTGTCATAATTCGCATCGTTGAGTCCCCAAAGGGTTTCAGCACAGTTTCAAGATAGAAATTGACAAAAGCCCATAGCGTCTACTTGCTCCCCTTTGTCGCATCTTCCCAGCTTTGGTTTCTAGACGTTTGAAATTTCGGTCTCCTTCCTCCCCCTGATTTTTTTGACATCAACCCACAAGGGTTGCTTTACGCAGGTAAATCCATGCACTTAAACGAACTCAAGGCACTGCATGTGTCTGAAGTCCTCAAGCAAGCCGACGAGCTTGAAATTGAAAACACAGGCCGCATGCGCAAACAAGAGTTGATGTTTGCCATCATTAAAAAACGTGCTCGCGCTGGCGAGCAAGTGTTTGCCGACGGTGTTTTAGAAATCTTGCCCGATGGTTTTGGTTTCTTGCGCAGCCCCGACACCAGTTACACCGCCAGCACCGACGACATCTACATCAGCCCCAGCCAAGTGCGCAGATTCAATTTGCACACCGGCGACATGATTGAAGGCGAAGTTCGAATTCCCAAAGACGGCGAGCGCTACTTTGCCCTCACCAAGCTTGACAAGGTCAATGGCGACTTGCCAGAGAACAACAAGCACAAGGTCATGTTTGAGAACTTAACGCCTTTGTTCCCCAACATTCAGATGCACCTAGAGCGCGACATCAAGGCCGACGAGAACATCACAAGCCGAGTGATTGACATCATTGCCCCACTTGGCAAAGGACAGCGCGCCCTCATTGTGGCGCAGCCCAAGTCTGGCAAAACCGTCATGATGCAGCACATTGCACATGCCATCACCGCCAACAATCCCGATGTTCACCTCATGGTCTTGCTGGTCGACGAGCGTCCTGAAGAGGTGACTGAAATGCAGCGCACTGTGCGCGGCGAAGTGATTGCATCCACCTTTGACGAACCAGCTGCACGTCACGTGCACGTGGCCGAAATGGTCATTGAACGCGCCAAGCGTTTGGTGGAGTTGAAAAAAGATGTGGTCATCTTGCTCGACTCCCTGACCCGCTTGGCCCGCGCTTACAACAACGTGGTGCCCAGCTCTGGCAAAGTTTTGACCGGTGGTGTCGATGCCAATGCCTTGCAACGCCCCAAGCGTTTCTTTGGTGCTGCTCGCAATGTCGAAGAAGGCGGCAGCCTGACCATCATTGCCACAGCGCTGGTCGATACCGGTAGCCGCATGGACGAGGTGATCTTTGAGGAATTCAAAGGGACTGGCAATTGCGAGATCCATCTTGAACGCCGCTTGTACGAAAAACGCGTGTTCCCGGCCATCAACTTGAACCGCAGTGGTACACGCCGCGAGGAATTGTTGCTCCAGCCTGAAGTGCTGCAAAAAACCCGCATCTTGCGCCAGTTCATGTACAACATGGACGAAATTGAGGCCATGGAAATGGTTCTGAAAAGCATGAAAGCCACTAAGAGCAACGTCGAATTCTTCGACATGATGCGCCGCGGCGGCTAAAAAGTAGCTTTTACAGACCCAATTAGGCGTGCAAGTCATTGATTTCATGCCATAATCTCGTGCTTAGCGAAAAGTACCCCGGATGGTCCGAGGCGGCTGTCGCATCTGAACCCAAGGAATAGATCATGAAAGAAGGCATTCACCCCAATTACCGAGAAGTTTGCTTCTTGGACTTGTCTAACGGCTTCAAGTTCGTCACACGTTCTTGCGTCAATGCCAAAGAGATGGTGAAAATGGACGATGGCCGCGAGTTGCCTTTGTTCAAACTCGATACATCCAGCGAATCACACCCTTTCTACACAGGTACCCAAAAATCTGTGGACAACATGGGTGGTCGCGTTGAGAGGTTCCGCAACCGTTTTGGCAAAACGTCCATTACCAAGTAATCTTTCTAGCGCGTCACTTCGTGACCATCGAAGGGCAGTCCGGGCAACCGGCCTGCCCTTGTTTTTTGCCTCAGCCCACACTTGTGAATTTGAACCTGACTCTGCTATTGTCTGAATTGTGAACTCCTACTCATCAGATACCTCTGCCAACCCGGCCATCGTGGCGCAAAGTGCCGTTAGGCGTTTGCCGCGATGGGTTTTATGGGCGCTTTGCTTGGCCTATGTTTTGCCTGGCTTTATGGGTCGCACTCCTTGGAAAGCCGCTGACATGGAAGCCTTTGGCTTCATGTTCAATTTGGCGCAATCGTTTGGCTCAGACAGTGTGGCGTGGTTAAAACCAACGCTGCTTGGGCAAACAGACAGCGGTGCGGCCCTTTTGCCTTATTGGCTAGGTGCGTGGGCCATTCAATTGGCGCCCAAGGGCCTGCCGATCGACACAGCGGCTCAATTGCCATTTATTGCCTTGTTGGGTCTCACACTGGCTGCCACTTGGTACGCGGTTTACGCCCTTGCGAGAACTCCGGCGGCTCAACCCGTCAGCTTTGCATTTGGCGGAGAAGCCAAACCTGCAGACTATGCGCGGGCTATTGCAGATGGTGGTTTGCTAGCCTTGATTGCTTGCTTAGGTTTGGCCAGACTGTCTCACGAGGCCACCCCCGCACTCGCACAACTTTCTTTTTCTGCGCTTCTCTTTTTTGCATTGGCCAACTTGGCTCGCAAAAGAATGGCATCGCTGTTTTGCGCTGCACTCGCCATCATTGGCTTGGCACTTTCAGGCGCCCCTGCATTGGCAATGATTTTGGGGGCAGGCGGCGCCATTGTCATTGCTTTAGATACGGGTCAGCCGCAATCTCTGCGCGTAAAAAAAGTCGATGTTGCCTGGGTCTTGATCTTTTGCCTTGCTACAGCAGCCATCGCCAATGGCTTGGACTTGTGGCAATGGCGAGTTGCCTCGTCTCATTTGTTTGAAGTCCAGGATATGGCCCGTTTGCTTTTGTGGTTCGCTTGGCCTGCATGGCCCTTGGCTCTTTGGACGCTTTGGCGGTGGCGCTATCAACTCAAAAGTATGTCAGCCAACCCCCATTTGTCGCTGCCGCTTTGGTTCATGGGTGTGGGCATTGCCACCACATGGATGTCCGGCTTGAGTGATCGTGCGCTGCTCATCAGCTTGCCTGCATTGGCCACGCTGGCCGCCTTTGCACTGCCCACTTTGAAACGCAGCCTCAGCGCTTTCATTGATTGGTTTACCTTGCTCTTTTTCAGCGTGGGTGCACTCATCATTTGGACTGTTTGGCTGTCAATGCAAACAGGTTTTCCTGCTCAGCCTGCCATCAATGTGGCTCGACTTGCGCCAGGTTTTGTGCTTCAGTTTTCTACCACAGCATTCATTTTGGCGAGCTTGGCAACCCTGGCCTGGGCCGGCCTTGTCAGATGGCGAGCCGGTAGACATCGCTCGGCACTTTGGAAGAGCATGGTGCTGCCTGCCAGTGGTGCCACATTGTGCTGGCTTTTGGTCATGACACTGTGGTTGCCCTTGCTAGATTTCGGCAGAAGCTATGCGCCCCTGGTTAACAAAGTTCGCAGCATGATGGGTGCAACAGGCTGTGTTCACTACTATGGATTGACCAAGGCGCAAGGCGCAGCTTTTCAATTTCATGGCGATCTTAAACTGCTCCCTGTTGCAACCCGCGCTGAAAGCACAGTTTCAAATGCAAGCCAATGTGCTTGGCTCATTGTCGACACACAAGCCCTGGAGGCATTCAACAAAGAGGTTGATGCTAGCGCATGGACACAACACGCCACAGTGCGTCGCCCCTCGGACAACAACGAAGACATCGTCTTGTTCAGAGCCCAGTCGATCTCCATCACCGCCAAACCCTGAGCGCGAATTGCGGCATGTTTGAAGCGCGCATCATCCTTCGTCACGCCGGTACGGTTTTAGTGGGGCAACTGGCTGTGATGGCTTTTGGTGTTGCAGATACCCTCATTGCCGGTCGTTACGACGCTTCTGCACTCGCTGCTTTATCGGTGGGCTCTGCCATTTACATCAGCATCTATGTGGCCTTGAACGGCTTGATCACCGCACTGCTTCCGGTCTGGGCAGAACTTCGCGGCGCTGGGTCTCATGTGGCGCTAGGTCAATCCGTGCGGCAGGCCTTGTACTTGTGCCTTGCCGTCATCGTCTTGGGTACCCTGACTCTGCTCTTTCCTGATCCTTGGTTGAATGCCACTGGCGTGCCTGAAGTTTTACAAAATGATGTGCGAGATTACCTCCAGGTTCTGGCAATCGCGGTTGGCCCTTCGCTGCTGTTTCGAATGTATTCAACACTGAACCAGAGCCTGGGTATGCCGTTCTGGGTCACAGCACTTCAAATTGTATCTTTGGGCATCAAAATTCCTCTTTCAATTTGGTTCACTTTTGGTGGCTGGAGTTTGGACGCGCAAGGCCTTGTGGGCTGCGCCTGGGCAACTTTGGTAGTGAACACATGGCTCATGCTCATGGGCATTTATTTTTTGCGCTACCAAAAGATTTACCAAGAATTCAAAATATGGAAGCCCTTGGAAGCACCTAACTGGAAAATGATCCGCGCTTTTTTGCACTTGGGAATTCCTGCAGCATTGGCTTTGATGGTGGAGGTCACCTCCTTCACCATGATGGCCTTGTTCATATCTAGACAAGGTGTCGTGGCATCAGCCAGCCACCAAATTGCAACCAGCATTGCCACGCTGTTCTACATGGTGCCATTGGCGCTTGGCATCGCTTGCAGTGCGCGGGTTGGCTTTTGGATTGGGGCCAACGAACCGCGACATGCAGAAAATGCCGCCCACACGGGGCTGAAGTTAACTTTGGCACTGGCCTTGGCACTGAGCAGCGCGTTGGCTATTGGCAAGGATGCTTTAGCAAGCTTGTTCTCAACCGATACGGCGGTCATCCTGGCTGCGGCTTCAGTGCTGGGATGGGTTGCGCTTCATCATTTGGTTGACGCACTTCAAGCCGTGTGTGCGTTTATATTGCGGTGTTACAAAATGACGCTTCTGCCTTTGATCATTTACAGCATCATGTTGTGGGGCGTAGGTCTTTGGGGTGCATATGTTTGGGCGTATCATGGTTTAGGCCCTTTGAGCAATAGGCCAGAGGTAAGCACTTTTTGGGCCGCAGGCACTTTTGCCTTGAGCATTGTGAGCTTGGCTTTAGTGGCACTTGTGTTGTGGGTTGCCAAACAGCGACGAGCTTAATTTCAAAACTTCATTTTTAAAAACTAGGACCATCATGATTCTTGAACTTGCAGACATTCGCATCAAGCCCGGCCAACAAGCTGAGTTTGAAGAAGCCATTGCGCGCGGTCTTCAAACAGTCATCTCTAAGGCCAAGGGCTTTCAGGGTGCCAAGGTCAATAAAGGCATTGAAAGCCCCGATCGATTTATTTTGCAAATTTTCTGGGACACCCTGGAAGATCACACCATTGGCTTCAGAGAGTCACCTTTGTTCACTGAGTGGCGCGCCATCGTTGGACCCTTCTTTGCTGCGCCGCCAGTGGTTGAACATTTTGTGCTCACTTACAAAAGTTAACAGACTTCTCTTTGGCTTCGGCCATTGATTTTGAGCTAAGAAATTTCCTAATTCAGGGCGCATTGAGTTCGTGGCCTGCCACCAACTTGGACAGCAGTGTCGCCAGTTGTTGC
Organism: Limnohabitans sp.; assembly: GCA_044233865.1. Lineage (GTDB taxonomy): Bacteria > Pseudomonadota > Gammaproteobacteria > Burkholderiales > Burkholderiaceae_C > Limnohabitans_A. Next base: position 8,473 of record JBIIJK010000007.1, on the reverse strand, counting down.
GATTCTTCCTGGCTTAGGGGCTTGAGTAAATTTTCTTGAACGCGCTCTACGGCTGTTTTCATTTGGAGCGTGGCTGAATGGCCCGCAGGGGTCAGCCACAACAGCTTTCTTCGACGATCAATAGGGTGCGGCTCTCGCCTGATCCAGGCTTTGGTCTCTAGGCGACCTATGACCGAACCAGATGTGGCCGCATCAAAGGCAACGCGTCCTGCCAAGGTGATTTGATCAATACCAGGGGTGTCCATCACAGCATTCAAGATGGCAAATTGAACGGGTGTCACATCTTCTGCTGCCAATTCAGCCATGAACAAAGCCACCGCAATTTGCTGTGTACGACGCACCAAATGGCCTGGCGCCTTTGCAAAATCAAAACTCTTGTTCATGCGACTATCATCGAAGTGTATGTGACAGACTCGTCAATTCATAAGTATACTTACGAAAATTGAATTTGGGTGTGTCCAATTATTTTGCTTGAAAGGTTGTTATGAGCTTTGTTTTCTCTCCCGCTCCCGTGGTTTCAGTGCCTATTTTGGGCCGGGCTGAACGGTATCCCGCGCGCCGTATCTATTGTGTGGGTCGCAATTACGAAGAGCACGCCAAAGAAATGGGATTTACAGGACGCGAGCCACCCTTCTTCTTTCTAAAACCGACAGACGCGCTGGTGGTGGTGAACGAAGGCGAGACAGGCCACATGCCCTACCCCAGCTTGACACAAAATTTCCACCATGAAATTGAACTGGTTGTTGCAATTGGTACCGGCGGCAGAAACATCAAAGCAGCAGATGCCGAAAAACACATCTTCGGTTATGCCGTGGGCCTGGACATGACACGTCGCGACTTGCAAAATGACATGAAGAAGCAAGGTCGTCCATGGTGCATTGGCAAAGCATTTGACCACTCAGCACCTATTGGCCCCATCACCCCCATCGACAAAGCTGGCGATGTGAACCATGCAGACTTAGATGTGTTGGTCAATGGCGCCGTTCGCCAAAGCAGCAATGTGGCCAAGCTCATTTGGAACGTGGCCGAAACGATTGAACATTTATCGGCCGCTTGGGAATTGCAACCCGGTGATTTGATTTACACAGGCACGCCTGAAGGCGTGGCTGCCGTAGTGGCTGGCGATATCTTGGTTGGCCGCGTTGCTGGCTTAGGAACATTGACGGTTAAGGTTGATCCTGCGAAATAATCAGATACAAGGAAAGGGGCTTGATGCCCCTGCATCGGGGGTCGACATTGAAAATACTTGAATTACTGGCCAAATTTTGTAGCGTTCTTTCGGGGGCCTTGTTAACTTTCATCACGTTGATGACTTGTTACAGCCTGATAGGTCGAAACACAACGGGTCAAACCATCGTGGGCGACTTCGAACTGACGGGTGTCGCAACAGGAGCAGCCATCGCTTTGTTCATGCCGATGTGCCAGTTCAAAAAGGCCAATATCATTGTCGACTTTTTCACCGCCAAGGCCAGTGAGGCCACAACCGCTCAACTCGACAGACTCGGCGCGCTTTTCATGGCGGCTGCTTTTGCCTTGCTTGCTTGGCGAACTTATTTGGGTGGCATGAACGCATGGGTCTCTCAATCGGGCTCCATGATGTTGGGCTTCCCCGAATGGATTGTGTACGCTGCCATGACGCCCCCATTGGCCTTGAGTGCCGTCATTGCTTTGGCCCAAGCCTTAATGGGTGAGAAGTTCACGAACTCCGAAGGCGTATCAGCATGAGCGCACTCACACTGTGTTTGATTATTTTTGGTGCCATGCTGGTTCTCATGGCCATCCGAGTTCCCATCGCTGTCTCTATGTTCTCAGCAGGAACACTGGGTTATCTGATTCAAACGGGCTGGGGCCCTTACTCGAGCTTTCTCAATAACTTGGCCTTTGCACGATTTGCAAGTTATGACCTGTCTGTCATTCCCTTGTTTATTTTGATGGGCCACTTTGCCACACAAGGTGGCATCAGCAAAGCCTTGTTCCAATTTGCAGCCAGCGTCATGGGGCGCTTCAAGGGCGGATTGGCCATGGCCGCTGTTTTGGCCAGTGCAGCCTTTGGTTCGATCTGCGGCTCGTCTGTTGCGACAGCAGCAACCATCACCGGCGTCGCTTTGCCTGAGATGAAAAGACATGGCTATTCAGGCCGCTTGTCGACAGGCACATTGGCCGCAGGTGGCACCTTGGGTATTTTGATTCCGCCTTCAGTTCCATTGGTCATTTACGCCATCTTGACTGAACAAAACATTGCCAAGCTGTTTGCTGCCGCCATGGTGCCAGGCCTCATTGCCATGTTGGGCTACATGATTGCCATCGCCATCTATGTGCGTGTGGTTCCCGGACAAGCGCCCGAAGTAGATGACGATATTGAGAAATTCTCCTTGGCCGCCCTGGCAGGCATTTTGCCCATTGCGACCATTTTTGTCATTGTGTTTGGCGGCATCTACGGTGGTTTTTTCACACCCACTGAAGGTGCCGGTGTGGGGGCTGCTTCAACCTTTGTGGCGGCCTTGCTGAAGCAAGAAATCACGTGGGCCAAGTTCAAGATTTGCTTTTATGCCACGGCTGAAAGTTCGGCCATGATCTTCATGATTTTCATTGGCGCCGATGTCATGAACTCTTCACTGGCTCTCACACAAGTACCCAATCAGTTGGCCGAAGTGGTTGGCGGATGGGGCCTTGCACCCTTGATGGTTGTGACGGCCATTTTGCTGTTTTATGTGGTGCTTGGCGCCGTCATGGATGAACTGAGCATGATTTTGCTCACCATCCCCATTTTCTTTCCTCTGATCATGGGCCTCGACTTTGGCATGGCCAAGGAGCCCACCGCCATTTGGTTCGGCATCATGGTGCTCATGACTGTAGGGTTTGGCATGTTGGCACCGCCAGTCGGTTTAAACGTTTACGTTGTGAACAGCATGGCCAAGGATGTTCCCATTTCTGAAAGCTACAAGGGCGTGATGCCCTTCCTGATCAGCGACACCATCAGAACCACCCTCTTATTGTTCTTCCCCGGGATTTCCCTGTGGTTGATTCAATACGTTGCATGACCAGAAGCCTCATTTAGAGGCTTCGATCCGTTAACATTCAGGCATCATATTTTGGAGACTTACATGATCAAACGTCGCTCGCTCTTAAAGTCAGGTGCTGCAGCTGCCATTGCTGCGCCAGCCATCACAGGTTTTGCCCAGCAAACTGTCACTCTGAAGTTCCACACCTTCATGGCCCCTCAGTCCAATGTGTGGCTCAACATGCACAAAGCATGGATGAACAAGGTCGAACAAGAGTCTGGCGGACGTATCAAATTTGAAGCTTATCCCGCGATGCAATTGGGCGGCACGCCAGTGCAGTTGTACGATCAAGTCCGTGATGGCGTGGTCGACGTGGTTTGGACTTTGCCTGGCAACACCGCAGGGCGCTTTCCGAGGGTGGAAGTGTTTGAGCTGCCATTCATGATGAACAATGCAGAAGCCACATCAAAAGCCTATTGGGAATATGTGCAAACCATGGCGCCCGATGAGTTCAAGGAAACTCATTTAATCGCCTTGCAAGTTCACGGCCCTGGCGCCATTCACACGGTGGACAAACCCGTGAGAAGCGTGGCCGACTTGAAAGGCTTGAAAATGCGCGCCCCAACCCGACAAGTGACCAAATTGATGGGCGCTCTGGGTGCTATTCCTGTTGGCATGCCTTTGCCTGGCATTCCGGATGCGCTGTCCAAAGGCACCATCAATGGCGCCGTCATTCCTTGGGAAGTCGTGCCAGCCGTGAAGGTCAACGAGCTCACCAAGTTCCATGCCGAATTTGATCCCGCTGGCGGTTGCTTGTACACCACCACGTTTGTGATGGCCATGAACAAGGCCAAATACAACTCATTGCCGCCAGATCTGAAAAAGATCATTGATAACAACAGTGGCCTAGAAACTTCAGCTTGGTTGGGCAAAGTTCAACAAGAAGGTGACGTGCCGGGTCGCAAATCAGCCAGCGATCGAAACAACACCATCTTTACCGTTGGCCCTGCAGAAGCCCAAGAGTTTCGCCGCAAGTCGCGCGCACTCGAAGTGGAATGGGTTGAGGACATGAACAAACGCGGTCACGACGGACGCAAGTTGCTCGACACTGCCCGCGCATTGATCGAAAAACATTCCAAAGCGCCCGCAACCAAAGCACCAGCGAAAAAGGCTTGAGCTTTCAACGTCAACTGATCAAACACTGCCGAGCCTGTGGCTCGGCGGTTTTGTATCGGCTTCCCGACGATGGCGACACCAAGCTACGCGCCATCTGCACTGAATGTCATTTGGTGCATTACGAAAATCCCCTCAATGTCGTCGGCACGGTTCCTCACTTTGGCGAACGTGTATTGCTTTGCAAGCGAAACATCGAGCCCCGCAAAGGCAAATGGACACTTCCAGCTGGCTTCATGGAGTTGGGTGAATCTACTTCTGAAGGCGCCGCGCGTGAAACTTCCGAAGAAGCTGGTGCACATTTCAAAATGGGCTCTCTTTTTACAGTCATGAGCGTGCCCCGTGTGGGTCAGGTCCATCTCTACTTCTTGGCCGAGTTGGAGAATGAGCAATTCGAGCCTGGTTTTGAAACACAAGAGGCCCGAATGTTTTCTGAAACAGAAATTCCTTGGGACGACTTGGCCTTTAGAACCGTGCAAGAAACTTTGAAGCATTATTTTGCTGACAAAAAATCAGGCGGCTTTGGCGTGCACACCCTGAATATTGATTGAAGTCAGAGTGTTAGACGCTCTAACTTGGGCGAAAATACAAGTGTGGCTATTCCTCAGTCTTTTATTCAAGAACTTATATCCCGCGTAGATGTGGTGGAGGTCGTTGGCCGCTTTGTGCAGCTGAAAAAAGGCGGTGCAAATTTCATGGGCCTTTGCCCCTTTCACGGCGAAAAATCGCCCAGCTTCACAGTCAGCCCCACCAAACAATTTTTTCATTGCTTTGGCTGCGGAAAAAATGGCAATGCCATTGGCTTTCTCATGGACCATGCAGGCATGAGCTTCATAGAAGCGGTGAAAGATTTGGCACAGCAGACGGGTATGACTGTGCCTGAGGAAGACCTTTCACCTCAAGACAGGGCCATCGCTGTCGCTCAAAAACAAAAACAAGCCACCTTGAGCGATATGTTGGAAAAAGCGGCCAGCGCTTATCAGCAACATTTGAAAAATGCACCGAAGGCTGTGGCTTACTTGAAAGGGCGCGGCTTGTCTGGGCAAATTGCAAAACGATTTGGCTTGGGTTACTCGCCTGAAGGCTGGCGCAGCTTGGCAAGTGTTTTTCCTGAATACGACGACCCACTTTTGGCCGAGAGCGGCTTGGTCATCGTGAATGAAGAAGATGACAAGCGATACGATCGGTTCAGAGACCGCGTCATGTTTCCAATTCGAAGCATCAAGGGTGAGTGCATCGGTTTTGGCGGACGCGTCATGGGAGATGGCACTCCCAAATATTTGAATTCTCCCGAAACGCCGGTGTTTCACAAAGGCCGCGAGCTGTATGGCTTGTTTGAGGCGCGCGACAGCATTCACGATGCAGGCTATGTCTTGGTCACCGAAGGGTACATGGATGTGGTGGCCTTGGCCCAATGGGGCTTTCCCAATGCAGTGGCAACTTTAGGGACTGCCTGCACACCAGATCACGTTCAAAAACTTTTCAGATTCACAGACTCTGTGGTGTTCAGTTTTGATGGTGACGCAGCAGGTCGCAGGGCTGCTCGCAAAGCCCTTGATGGCGCTCTGATTTATGCAACAGACGTTAGAAATATTAAATTCTTATTCTTACCCGAAGAGCACGACCCCGACAGTTTCATTCGTGAAAAAGGCTCTGAGGCTTTTTCTGCGTGTGTCGCTAAGGCCACGCCACTGTCAAAGTTTTTAATCGAAGTCGCTTCAGAGGCTTGTGATTTGCAATCGGCAGAAGGTCGGGCGCATCTTTCAAGCAATGCCAGCCCGCTTTGGCGTGCTCTCCCCGATGGCGCCTTGAAACGTCAATTACTTTCTGAATTAGCCCAGATGATTCAGCTTGAAGCTTCGGAGTTGGCCGGCCTATGGCTTCAACAAGCCGATGCTGCATCGACACGCAGCAATCCGCGCAACACAGTTTCTTCTGCCCCAGTCCTACTTGCAGAACCGAAAAAAGCACGGACCAGACCCGATGGCAAAACATGGCAGCAAGATCCTCAAGGCAAATGGCGCTTGGTGGGCGGGTCGAGTGCCCTGCAAATGGATTCACTTGGGCCGCGGGTTCAACCTGCAAACCGATCCGACCATGCTGTCAGGCTTGTTCTCACCAACATGGCCTTATGGGACGGCTTGTCAGCCGAAGACCATGCCTTGTTGTGCGATTTACCCGAACAACATGGGGAGCTCATGCGTTGGATTGAAAGTCAATTTCATGACCATGGCCCTTTGGCTTGGGGCGCCTTGCAGTTAGAAATGAGTCAACTTGCGTTCGCAACTTTGGCTGAAAAATTGATGGCATCGCACAAGCCCAATTCACCCGAAGTCAGCACGGAAGGGGAGCCTGGAGAAGCCCGCAAAGAGCTCAGACTGCTGCTCAACCTGATGCTGATTGACCGCCTGAAAAGCCTTGAGACGCAAGCGCTCAAAGAGGCTGAAAGTATTCAAAGTCCCGAAGCCTTTCAAAAATGGCGCGATCTGCATCAACGCAGACGAACCCTCATGAACACTGAAATTATTTAGACTTTTCACCCTTGTTTGGGTATAATCCACTTTTCAGGCAAGAGCGACAGCAGCACCTCCGGACCCGGCCACCGCCTCAGCGCACCTCCCTCCATGGGAACGGCCACATCACCGCAAGGACTGCACCCCAAATGTTCGCCCATCCATCTTGCCCAATTGCCCTTGCAAATGAAGCCACCTGCCCTCAGGTGGTTGTTTGCATTTCCTCTCGCGCCAGAAGTTTGTGGCGCAGCGTTTGTTTCCAAGTCAGTTTGAAGTATTGAGGTCCATCATGCCCGCTCAAAAACCGAAGAAGCCCGTTAAAGCACAAGCCAAGTCTGGCGCAGCCAAAGTTGCCAAACCTGTTGCCAAGCCAGTCGTTAAATCGGCAGGCAAACCAGTGGCAAAACCTGCCCTGAAAGCAACGGCCAAAACAAGTCCGGCCAAAGCCAAAGCACCCGTAAAAGCTCCTGCTAAAAAGCCTGTCAAGCCAACTGTCAAAGCAGTGGTGAAATCAGTCGCTAAAACAGTTGCAAAACCTGTTGCCAAAGCTGCCGCACCGGTTAAGAAAGCCAGTTCAGTGCCCGCATCCAAAAAAACAATTGTCGCTAAAGTACCCGCTAAAGTACCCGCTAAAGTAATAGCTAAAGTACCAGCTAAATTGCCCGCTAAAGTTATTGCCAAAGCACCTGCCAAAACGCCTTCCAAGGCGCCGGCCAAGGCTGCCAAGCCAGTGCCCAAACTTGCTGAGAAAAAAGTTCCCACACCAGCGGTCAAAGTACCTGCGGTCAAGCCCAGCAAAACAAAGGCACCCCTGCCCGCGGTACAGGCTGAGAGCGCGAAGCGCGGCCGAAAGTCCAAGGCAGACACAGCACCCATTCACGATGACATGAGCGACATCGAGGACGACTTGGTCGGCGAGCCTATTCCGGAGTCGACAGAAAAAGTCAAACCCCTGCGCATGAAGATCAGCAAGGCCAAAGAACGCGCCTTGATGAAAGAGTTTGGCTTAGACGAAACCGTCTTGTCCGAAGAAGACATGGCTAAACGCCGTCAACGCCTCAAGGCTTTGATCAAGTTGGGCAAAACGCGTGGTTATCTCACACACGGTGAAATTTCTGACCACTTGCCAGACAAGTTGGTCGACGCCGAAACAATGGAAGTGGTCATTGCCACATTGAACGACTTGGGCGTTGCCGTTTACGAGCAAACGCCCGATGCCGAGTCTTTGATCATCACTGACAACGCCCCTACAGGCTCAACCGAAGAAGAAGCTGAAGAAGCTGCGGAGGCTGCACTCTCCACAGTGGACAGCGAATTCGGCCGAACCACAGACCCCGTTCGCATGTACATGCGCGAAATGGGCACCGTTGAGTTGCTCACACGCGAAGGCGAAATTGAAATTGCCAAGCGCATTGAGGGCGGCTTGATGAACATGATGACCGCGATCAGCGCATCGCCGGCCACCATCGCTGAGATTCTCCGCCTTGCGGGTGAAATTCGCTCAGGCAAAATCGTTATCTCTACAGTGGTGGATGGATTTTCCAACATCAATGAAGCCGACGACTATGTGGCTGAAGAAGACTTCGATGAATTCGATGAGTCAGATGACGACGATGGCAAAGGTGGCTCCAAAGCTCTGACCAAAAAATTAGAAGAGTTGAAGAACCAAGCCTTAGAGCGATTCGACCGCATCACCGAGCTGTTCGAACAAGTTCACAAGATCTATGAAAAAGAAGGCTGGGGCACACCCGCCTATCAAAAGGCGCAATTCGCGTTGTCTGAAGA
>JBIIJK010000032.1:0-25253 GCA_044233865.1 Limnohabitans sp. | reverse complement strand
TGAAGAACCAAGCCTTAGAGCGATTCGACCGCATCACCGAGCTGTTCGAACAAGTTCACAAGATCTATGAAAAAGAAGGCTGGGGCACACCCGCCTATCAAAAGGCGCAATTCGCGTTGTCTGAAGAGTTGATGACCATTCGATTCACGGCCAAAACCATTGAAAAGCTGTGTGATATGGTGCGCGGTCATGTGGACGATGTGCGCAAGAAAGAACGCGAAATGCGCCGCATCATTGTGGACAAATGTGGCTACCCCCAAGATTTATTCATTGCCGACTTCAGTGGTCGCGACAAAAACAACCAGCGTATCAAATCACACTTGCTCGATTTGAAATGGATCGAAAAACAAGCGGCAGCTGGCAAGCCATGGAGCACGGTCATGGGCCGCAACATTCCGCCCATTCAAGACTTGCAGCAAAAGCTCACTGACTTGCAATCGCGCGTGGTGGTGCCTTTGGATGAACTCAAAGACATCAACAAACGCATGAATGCCGGCGAGCGCTCTTCGCGTCATGCTAAGAAAGAGATGATCGAAGCCAACTTGCGTTTGGTCATCTCGATTGCAAAGAAATACACCAACCGTGGTTTGCAGTTTCTCGACTTGATTCAAGAGGGCAACATCGGCCTGATGAAGGCCGTGGACAAGTTCGAATACCGCCGTGGTTATAAGTTCTCTACTTATGCCACTTGGTGGATTCGCCAGGCCATTACGCGCTCTATTGCCGATCAGGCTCGCACCATCCGCATTCCCGTTCACATGATCGAGACGATCAACAAGATGAACCGCATTTCACGCCAGCACTTGCAGGAGTTTGGCTTTGAGCCCGATGCCAGCATCTTGGCCGAGAAAATGGAAATTCCGGAAGACAAGATTCGCAAAATCATGAAGATTGCCAAAGAGCCTATCTCCATGGAAACGCCTATCGGTGACGACGATGACAGCCATTTGGGTGACTTTATTGAAGACAGCGCCAACACAGCGCCGATCGATGCCGCCATGCAAGCCGGACTGCGTGACGTGGTGAAAGATATCTTAGACAGCCTGACACCTCGTGAAGCCAAAGTGCTGCGCATGCGTTTTGGCATTGAAATGTCAACCGACCACACCCTAGAAGAAGTGGGCAAACAGTTTGACGTGACGCGCGAGCGCATTCGTCAAATCGAAGCCAAGGCGCTGCGCAAACTGAAGCATCCAAGCCGCAGCGACAAACTGCGCAGCTTCATCGACACGATGTAATCAGCCGCTTTCCATGCGCTGCCAACATACAGCGCAAAAAAGGCCTTCCAGTTCATCACTGGAAGGCCTTTTTGTTAGTTCAACAAGGTCTTATTCGCTGGCCATCACGATGGCAGCACTCATGGCCAGGACACCGCCCGGCAATGTCCAATTGTTGGGCTTCTCTTGTGGCTGATCTGAGGTTACTGGCGAAAGATTCACCGACAACTTTGGCCTGCGTGCATCGACCACCCTGGCAACACCCACCTCGCCTTTAACTTGCTTGGTAAACTCCACAAGGGGGCCTTCCACAGTTCGGACTGAAACTGTGTTGCCTAAGTCTCGGAGCAAGTTGAACAATTCGTCAGTTGCTTCTCGCGTCCATTCATGACGCCATTTCTTTTGCGCTGAATGTGTCAACCAACGGCCAGTATGACGGTTGAGCCTTGGCGGACACCCAATCAAAATCCAATTTGCTGCGCCGTTTTCAGAACCCTTGGCAGTCAACATGGGAACTATTTGTTGGAGTGCATATTGCTTGTCGTCTAGGTAAACAATGAATGTTTCCATTTATTTTCTCCTGTTTAAAAAGTGATCAAACCGATTCAGTTTCAGTCTCGGAGTTCTCCTGTTTTCTAGTTGCCCACCAGCCCAATCCCAAAACTCCTACAACTGCAACTGCATACGTTGCACCACGGGCTATGAAATTGATAGTTTCACCGCCATCAAAAATGGGGTCTAAAAGTTTTTCGTTGATGACCATTTGGGCAGCAGTAAAGGCCAAAACGGCAGCACCCAGATTAATGATCACTGGCCATTTTTCGACCAATTGCAAAACCAATTTGCTTCCCAGCACCACAATTGGAATGCTAATTAGCAGTCCAATGACAACCAGCGTAAAGTCGCCATTGGCAGCGCCTGCGACACCTAATACGTTGTCTACGCCCATCAGTGCGTCAGCCACAATGATGGTCTTCATGGCACCCCAGAAAGTTGTGGCGGTACCGCCTTGGTGTTCGTCCTCAGACGTATCCGTGATGAGCTTGTAGGCAATCCACAAAAGGCCTAAGCCTCCTACCAACATCAGGCCAGGAATTTTGAGGAGCCAGACAACACCGACGGTCATGGCAGAGCGAATCACAATGGCGCCCACAGTGCCCCACATGATGGCTTTGTTTTGATGCTCCGGAGGGAGGTTGCGCGCAGCGAGCGCGATGACGATGGCGTTGTCGCCAGCTAAAACCAAGTCGATAAGAATGATGGCCAGCAACGCTGACCACCATGGCACTGAGAACAATTCCATGAAAGACCTTCAATAACGATCCGAACAATGCACGAATGTCGGAATGACACGCGTGACACGAGAGATCGAAGGTCTTGCTTTGCTTGTTATGAATCAGTTATATGCCCAACAAACCGGAAGTAAAAACTCCGTAATGACGATGTGTTGATCTCGACGTGCGCCTGATGGCTATACTGAGCACGAAGAAATTGAGCTACTCCCCAACGATCCTCTTATTAGAAATGAAGTCTTACAGATTACAAAGCCTGGATTGATTTAAGCCCAAATTTTGTAGGGGATTTGAAGATCTCTGCCGATTAAAGCCTCTTGGCAACCAAAGTGAGAATGTCGTAACTGGCCACCAATTCTTTGTCTTGGTTGGTCACTTCTACATCCCAAGCCACCACCCCCTGCCCTTGGCCATTGGCATCTTTTTTATTGCGATCAATTTTGCGTTTGCATGTCAGGCGTACCTGAATGCTGTCACCCAATCCGACTGGTTTCACAAACCGCAACGTGTCCAACCCATAATTGGCCAAGACTGGGCCGGGCTCCGCCACGACAAACAAGCCAGCTGCATCGGATAAGACCAAATAGCCATGCGCAATTCGTTTGCCAAAGGCAGAGGCTTTAGCCGCTTCGTCGTCAAAGTGCATGTAGAACATGTCCCCTGTGAGTTCGCCAAAGGCTTTGACATCGGCTTCACCAATGACCTTGGAAGCTGTCAACAATGACTCGCCAATTTGCAATTCTTCAAAATAATGTTTGAAGGGGTGCGTGCCGGTTTCAATGACTTTGGCACCCCGTGCATATTCGCGTGTGATAGCGGTCAGCATCGTGGGTGAACCTTGCACCGCAGCACGTTGCATCATGTGCGTCACCGCACGAATACCACCCAACTCTTCCCCACCACCGGCACGACCTGGCCCACCATGCTTGAGTGAGGGCAAGGGAGATCCATGACCTGTTGATTCACCTGCAGACTCGCGATCGAGCACATGCAAACGACCGTGATTGGCAGCCAAACGAGGCACCACTTGCGCAGCCAACTCGGGCGATTTGGTCATCAATGATCCGACCAAACTGCCCTTGCCGCGCTTGGCCAATGCCATGGCTTCTTCCATGCTGTCGTAGGGCATGAGCGTGCTGACAGGGCCAAAGGCTTCAATGTCGTGAACACTGTCAGTACTTAAAGGTTTTTGGCACAGGAGCAAGGTAGGTTGGAAGAACGCGCCGTTGGCCACGCCCTCGCCCACGCAACTGAAATTGGCATCGCCACCGCACACCAACTCTGCACTTTGGCGCAAAATTGCCACGCGCTCGGCCACGTCGGCTTGTTGCGACTTAGAAGCCAAAGCACCCATCTTCACACCTTCAACGGAAGGATCGCCCACCACCACTTTGGACAGGCGGGCTTTGATTTTTTCGGCCACGGCATCAAGGTGTTTGCTGGGCACAATGGCGCGGCGAATGGCAGTGCACTTCTGACCTGCTTTCACGGTCATTTCGCGCACCACTTCTTTGACAAACAAATCAAATTCTTCGTCGTCGGGTGTCACGTCATCGGCCAAGATGGCGCAGTTCAAAGAGTCTGCTTCAGCGTTGAAGGGTATGCTGTTGCGAACCAAGTTGGGGGTCACGCGCAATTTGGCGGCCGTGTCGGCAGAGCCTGTGAAAGTGACCACATCGGCCACGTCCAAGCGATCTAGCAAATCACCCGTGCTGCCAATCACCAATTGCAATGCGCCCTTTGGCAAGATGCCAGACTGGTCAATCATTCGAACCAAGGCTTCAGTAAGGTAGCTTGTGGCTGTAGCGGGCTTGCCGATGCAAGGCATACCGGCCAAGAAGGTGGGCGCAAATTTTTCCAACAAGCCCCACACAGGAAAGTTGAAGGCATTGATGTGAACTGCCACACCGCCACGAGGCACTAAGATGTGTGTACCAGCAAAGGTGTTTTTCTTGCCCAAAGAAGCAACAGGGCCTTCGTGAATTAAGTTGCCACTGGGCAGCTCGCTGGCCGCCATGCCGGCATAGGCAAACAAAGTGCCGGTACCGCCTTCAATGTCAACCCATGAATCAATGCGTGTGGCACCTGTGTGAGCTGAAATGGCATACAGCTCTTCTTTGCGGTCACCCAGATACTTGGCCAATGCGCGCAATGCGGCTGCGCGTTGCTGAAAGTCCATGGCCAACATGCCATTGAGGCCAGTGGTGCGCCCATATTGCAGCGCTTCTGCAAAGTCCAAGGACTCGGCATGGGCAAAGGCCACTTCTTTGCCATTGATGGCACTGTGGAGGGCTTGGGCGGCTTGCTCGCCGATCCAACGGCCGGCGATAAAACTTTGGAGAACGGTGGTCATGTGAGATAGTCCCATGCTGGCTTAATTATTCAAAAAATGCGCAGTTGAAAAGGAGTGATGCAATTAACCGACCGCGCAGACTGGAAATATTATGCATGTTTAGACACGCAAATTTCCACTCAAACATAAGGGTAAACCCTTTATCATTGCATTAACCACACTTACGCATAACCTAGCCAACTGACGAATGATTCAAAAAACTTCAGTGTCGACTTCAGAGTTGGCCTGTGCGCTGTAACGGTTTCCTTGGACCGTTTTCTCATTGATCAAGGCCTCAAGCTTGGCCATCAACTCGGCATTCAACTTAACATCCGACGCACCCAAGTTATCTGTCAAATGCGACACACTGGTGGTGCCTGGAATGGGGATGATGTGCGGCGCTTTGTGCAAGAGCCAGGCCAAGGCCAATTGGGCTGGCGAGCAACCCACCTCGTTGGCTAAATTTTGGTATGGCGCAAAGAGTTTGAAATTGGCAGCGTAATTCTCAGCCGTGAATCGTGGCATGGACTTGCGAATGTCTTTGGCATCCAAGGCTTCAATGTCCAAGGGTCCGCACAAAAAACCTCTGGCCACGGGACTGAAAGCCACAAAGGCAGCACCCAATTCTTGACAGGCTTGAAGCACGGCAATTTCTGGATTGCGTGTCCACAATGAGTATTCAGTTTGCACAGCAGTGATGGGGTGCACAGCATGGGCTTTGCGCAAGGTGCTGGCTGAAACTTCAGACAAACCAATGCTTTGAATTTTGCCTTGGCGCACCAAATCACTGAGTGCACCCACACTGTCTTCAATCGGTACTTTTTTGTCCCACCGGTGCAAGTAGTACAAGTCGATGACATCGGTTTGCAAACGCTTGAGGGCATCTTCACAGGTCTTGCGAATGGTTTCAGGACGGCCATCAATGACACGCACCAATTTGCCATCGCCGTTGACATCCACTCCCGTCATACCGCACTTGCTGGCCAGAGTGAACTTCTGACGGTGCGGTTTGAGCACTTTACCGACCAAGGTTTCGTTGGCGCTAAAACCGTAAAGTGCCGCAGTGTCAAAAAATGTGACGCCGGCATCCAAAGCCGTGAGCAAGACCTTTTCTGCTTGCGCTTCTGATACGGGGGGCCCATAAGCATGGCTCAAGTTCATGCAACCCAAGCCGATTTCGCTGACTTGGAATTGACCTAGTTTTCTGTTTTTCATGTTCAAATTTAAAGAATTGATTGAAACAATTTTGACAATGTGGCGCAGCAAAAATCACGAACTGAGTTGTTGCTCTAAGGTGTGAAGTACTTTGTAGCAAGGCAACACTTGAGACACGCTGGAGTTTGGCTCGCGTCCCTCTTTGATCGCGGCAAAGAACTCTCGGTCTTGCAGCTCTATGCCATTCATTGATACAGCCACTTTGGACACGTCAATCTGCTCCTCCTTGCCGGTGTACAAATCATCATAGCGAGCCAGGTAAGTGCCGGTATCGCCGATGTATCGGAAATAAGTTCCAAGGGGGCCGTCGTTGTTGAATGACAAGCTTAAAGTGCAAATAGCGCCATTGGCTGCTTGCAATTGAATGCTCATGTCCATGGCAATGCCCAATGTGGGGTGGATCGGCCCCTGCACCGCATTGGCTTTCACAATGGGGCTGCCTGCTTGGTAGGCAAACAGATCAACGGTGTGGGCCGCATGGTGCCAAAGCAAATGATCTGTCCAACTGCGTGCTTGCCCCAAAGCGTTCATGTTGGTGCGGCGGAAGAAATAAGTTTGCACATCCATTTGCTGAATGTTGAATTCGCCAGCCTTGATTTTGTGGTTCACCCACTGGTGGCTGGGATTGAAACGGCGGGTATGGCCGCACATGGCCACTTTGCCAGACTCCTTGGACAAGCGAACCACTTCTTCAGCATCCTTCCAGCTGTCTGCCAAAGGAATTTCAACTTGAACATGCTTGCCCGCTTTCAAACAAGCGATCGATTGAGACGCGTGCATTTGAGTTGGTGTGCACAAAATCACGGCGTCGACTTCTGACAAAGCCAGGCTTTCAGCCAAGTCAGTGGTGACATGCCCAATCCCATATTTGACGGCCACTTCCTTGGTTTTTTCAAGCTCTCGGCCGATCAAGGAGACCACCTCAACACCATCAATGTTCTTGATGCCATCTAAATGTTTGATACCGAAAGCGCCTGCGCCCGCCAAAGCAACTTTGATTGTTTTAGACATTGGTTTTCCTTGAGTTCAAAATTGATTTTCTAAGATAGCGTGGCCAACTGCTGTATTGGATGCAGGCACATGGTAGAAACGTTTCTTGAGCAATGGCGCTTTGCCGCCATTCACATCATTCATGGCACCGCGTGCAATGAGCCACATGACCAATTCAATGCCTTCACTGCCAGCTTCGCGCACATAGTCGATGTGCGAAATATCTGCAGCTGCTTGAGGGTCGGCGATGAGCTTGTCCAAGAATGCACTGTCAAACTCTTTGTTAATAAGACCCGCACGCGCACCTTGAAGTTGGTGACTCATGCCACCCGTTCCCCAAATGTGGACATTGATATCTTCATCGTAAGTTTCGATGGCTTTGCGAATGGCTTTGCCTAAATTGAAACAACGCTGGCCACTTGGCACAGGATACTGCACCACATTCACAGCAAAAGGAATGACCGGACAAGGCCATTCAAATTTGTCAGCTGGAGGCTGCCCACACATCAAAGACAAAGGCACTGTCAGTCCATGGTCAACGTCCATTTTGTTGACAATGGTCAGATCAAAGTCTTGCTGAATGACCGATTGCGCAATGTGCGAGGCCAAATCGGGATGTCCTTTGACCACGGGCACAGGGCGGGGACCCCACCCTTCATCGGCGGGTTGAAACTGAGCGGCCGTGCCAATGGCAAATGTTGGAATGATGTCCAAACTGAAAGCTGTGGCATGGTCGTTGTAGACCAAAAAAATAACGTCTGGTTTGTTGTCCTTCATCCACTGCTTGCCATATTCATAGCCTTGAAATAGAGGCTGCCAATAAGGCTCATGCGTTTTACCCAAGTCAAGGGCAGCGCCGATAGCGGGCACGTGCGACGTAAAAACGGAAGCTGTAATTTTGGCCATGATCAGTTTGCTTTCTTGCCGGCAGAGCCTTGCGGTTGATTTTGTGCTTGGGCGCTGCCGTTTTCTCCTACGTATCGATTCCCTTCCACTGAGCGGCCACCACTGATCATCATGTTTCTGTACTCATCCTCGGTCATACCCGTCATGGAGCCTGCCATTTGTTGAAAGCTTTTACCGTCAGTGGCGCCAATTTTGGCAAGGAAATAAATATTGCCACCTGTGCGCATGCACCAGTTCAAATCGCGCGCCATCACGGCCTGTTTTTGCTCTTCCGTCATAGCCCATTCATCCAAGTACGCACGTTCGTTGGCCTTGAATCGCTCGCGATTTTCGGCTTTCATGAGCGACATGCAAAACTGATTGATCCAATAACCTTTGCGGCTTTGTTCTGCATCAAAAATAATGGTGCCAGGCACATCCAAATAGGGTTTATCGAGCGCCATTAAATTTTCTCCTCGGGCCAGTAAAGGCGCATGGGGTTGTTGACCAACAACTTTTGCTGCAACTCAGGCGTGGTGGCAATGTGCGGAATAAAGTCCACCAACAGGCCGTCATCGGGCATGTGCTTTTTCAAGTTGGGATGCGGCCAGTCAGTACCCCACAGTACGCGGTCTGGAAACTCGTCCACGATGGCTTTGGCAAATGGCACAACGTCTTGATAAGCATTTTGCTCGCCATTCAAGGCTGGTGCCCCTGTGACATACAAGCGCTCTGGGCAAGTGACTTTGCACCAGACATTGCTGTGCTCGCGCATGAACTTTAAAAACAATTGGAATTGGGGACCCTCAACAGGCAGTTTCACATCGGGCGTACCCATGTGATCAACGACTACCACAGTTGAAAGGCCAGTGAAGAAATCCCATAACTCAGGCAAATCGGCTGCTTCGAAATAAATGACCACATGCCAGCCCAACTTGGCAATGCGACCTGCAATTTCCATCAGTTCTTCTTTAGGCGTGAAGTCAACCAGGCGCTTCACAAAATTAAATCGGACACCGCGAACACCTGCGGCGTGCATGGCTTGCAATTCTTCATCGGTGATGCTTCTTTTGACGGTGGCGATACCTCGGGCCTTGCCATTTGAATGCAGCAAAGCATCGACAGTAGCGCGATTGTCTGAGCCGTGGCAGCTTGCACCAACCACGATGTTGCGAGAAAACCCCAGGTGATCGCGCAGCGCATAGAGTTGCTGTTTGGAGGCATCGCAGGGTGTGTACTTGCGCTCTGGCGCATAAGGAAACTCTGCACCAGGACCAAATACGTGGCAGTGTGCATCTACTGAACCAGCTGGCAATTTGAAGTTGGGTTTGCTCGGGCCCGAGTACCAATCGAGCCAACCAGGCGTCTTTTGAAATTCCATAACTTACTTTGCTTAGTTGTAAAAAAATGTGTTGATCATCAATCGATGTACTTCAAACCTGCTTTGGCCAAGGGCTCGCGCATGTTGTACATGTCAAGCCCCAAAATACCTGAAGCCAATTTGGCCCGCTTCTCACCTTCATTGGCTTCACGGGCTTCAGCAGCATCAGCCACTTTTTGGGCCCAAGCAGCAGGCACCACCACCACACCATCGTCATCGGCCACGACGGCATCACCTGGGTTGACATTGATACCTGCACACACCACGGGAATATTGACAGAGCCTAGCGTAGATTTGATGGTGCCTTTGGCACTGACGCCTTTGCTCCAAACAGGAAAGCCCATGGCTGTCAGTTCGCGAATGTCACGCACGCCAGCATCAATGACCAAGGCTTTGGCGCCGCGGGCCATGAAAGAGGTAGCCAACAAGTCGCCAAAGAAACCATCGCAGTTGTCGGCACTCAGCGCTGCAATCACAATGTCGCCGGGCTGAATTTGCTCAGCCACCACATGCATCATCCAATTGTCACCGGGGTGCAACAAGACGGTGACGGCGGTGCCGGAAACTGGCGCGCCACTGTAGATGGGGCGCAGGTACCTTTGCATGAGGCCCACACGGCCCATGGCTTCGTGCACAGTGGCCACGCCAAAACGGCCTAATTTGTCGACGGCCGCTTTGTCTGCGCGGGTGATGTTGCGCTTCACAATTCCGAGTTCAGTCATGTTCAATCCAATTTGAAAATATTGAGAGAAAAATACTTGACAGTTTGCGCCTTCACAGCCCCTTGGCTTTTAAGTGCGCATCCAATCTTGGAAACACACGGCGCGTGTTGCCTTCGTAAATTTTGTAACGTTGTTCTTCGTTCAAAGTACTTGATGACTGAATGTATCGCTTTGTATCGTCGAAATAATGCCCTGTTTCTGGGTCAATACCGCGCACCGCACCAATCATTTCTGAAGCAAACAAAATATTGTCAACAGGAATGACCTTGGTCAACAAATCAATGCCGGGCTGGTGATAGACGCAGGTGTCAAAGAAAATATTGTTCAGCAAATGGTCTTGCAACAAAGGCTTCTTAAGTTCTTGAGCCAAACCGCGAAAGCGGCCCCAGTGATAGGGCACAGCGCCGCCACCATGGGGAATGAGAAATTTCAAAGTAGGAAAGTCTTTGAACAAATCAGAGGTGAGGCACTGCATGAACGCTGTGGTGTCCGCATTCAAATAGTGAGCACCGGTGGTGTGGAAACAGCTGTTGCAGCTGGTACTGACGTGAATCATGGCGGGGATGTTGTACGCCACCATTTTTTCGTAGATGGGATACCACTGTTTGTCACTCAAGGGCGGCGATGTCCAGTGACCGCCCGATGGATCTGGATTCAAATTGATACCCACGTTGCCATATTCTTTGACGCAGCGCTCCAACTCTGGAATACAGGTGGCTGGGTCAACACCGGGTGACTGCGGCAACATGGCCACAGGCACAAAATGATCTGGAAACAACTGACTCACGCGGTAGCACAACTCGTTGCAAATGGCAGCCCATGTGGAAGACACATTGAAATCGCCAATGTGGTGCGCCATGAAACTGGCGCGCGGGCTAAATAGGGTCAAGTCAGATCCACGCTCTTTCATCAATCGCAATTGATTGGTCTCAATCGATTCGCGCAACTCATCGTCACTGATTTTGAGGTCGGCAACTTTCGGGCCGAGCTCCGGTGTATTCAAATTGGCAATCTGTGCATTGCGCCAGTTTTCCAGCGCCTTAGGGGCTGTGGTGTAGTGACCGTGGCAATCAATGATCAAAGGTTTTTGGGTACTCATGAAGGCGTCCAATTGAAAAATGAAGAGAGAAAATTAAGCGGTAGGGCCGGACCATAAGGACGCAGGCACCATGGCCTCACCTCGCATGAGCAGGCGTGCTGTTCTGAGGAGTGCAGCTTGCGTCACATTTTGTCTGCCAGGCAAGTTGGGCGCAGGCTCTGTTTGCAAAGCCACACTGAACTCACCCGTGGGGTGTTCCACCGAAACGTTTTTGGCAGCGCCCGGTGGCATGATAGCAATGCCATCGCACACAGAGCCCTCCAACACACATGCAGTACCCACTGTGACGGCCGCCAGAACGCCAATGGCATCGTGACACACATGCGGAATGAAACTGCGCGTGGTCAAAGCGCCGCCATTTTGTGGGGGTGCGATGAGGGTCATTTTGGGATAGTTCTTTTGACTCACATCGCCCAAGCCCATCAACAAAGAGACTTGCAATCGCAGCGCTTCAATTTTGGTTTTAAGTTCTGAGTCGGTATTCAGGTCGGCCACCGATTCATAGCCTGTTCGGCCTACATCAGAGGCCTTGAACATCACCAATGGCATGCCGTTATCGATGCAAGTCACGTCCAAAGTGAAAGGGGAAAAACCTTGGCCTGTGACTGTTAAGGTGTCTCTGACCTTGCCGGTTGGCAACAAGCCTGAGCAAACTGAACCTGCTGTGTCTAAAAAATTAATCACAACAGGCGCGGAGGTTCCAGGCGCACCATCGATGCGTGCGTTGCCTTCATATTGAACCATGCCACCCTTGGTGTCGACGGTAATGTCGCATTGCATGTTGGTATTCAAGGTCAACACACGGAATGTGGTCTGATCGCCTTGAGCTTGAACCATTCCTGTTTCAAGCGCAAAAGGCACCACGGCAGCCAACATGTTGCCGCAGTTAGGCGTGGTATCAACCGTGTCGTTGTTGGGCTGGAGTTGCGCAAACAAAAAATCAAGCGCGACGCCAGGCACAGTACTTTGGCTCACGATACCCACCTTGCTAGTGAGTGGATGTGCACCACCCAAACCATCGATTTGACGTTTGTCAGGCGACCCCATGGCTGCCAACAAGACTTTGTCTCTGAGTTTGATGTCTGTTGGCAGATCGGACGCTTTGTAGAAAGGCCCCTTGGAGGTGCCGCCACGCATCAACAAGCAAGGAACAGCAGTTTGAGAAGAAGGTTTCATGGTCTAAATCCAAGCGTCTAAGTGATAAGAATTTGTCAATTTTCCAACTTAACACCCCTTTGAACTAGGCCTACGCAACACTAGCAGATAGAACAAATTTATATAACATAGGTCCTGTTATGGCAAAATTCATTAATGGATCTCAAGCAAATTGAATATTTTGTGCGCGTAGCCGAAATGGGAAGCTTTACCCGCGCCGCCATTGCTCTCAATGTGGCACAGCCAGCGTTAAGCCGCCAAATAAGGCTTTTGGAAGTTGAGTTGCGACAAAATTTGCTCAAACGCAATGGGCGCGGCGCCAGCCCCACCGAGGCGGGGCTGCTGCTTTTGGAACACGGACGTGGCATCTTGCACCAAGTAGAACGCACGCACGAGGCGCTTGGGCGGGCCAGAATCGATTTGACCGGCCGGGTTGCTCTGGGGCTACCGCCCAGTGTGGCCAGAGTCTTAACCGTGCCTCTAACCCGAGCATTTAGGGACAAAATGCCAGATGCTCAGTTGTCCATTAGTGAAGGGCTCACATCGGCCATGCAAGAAAGTCTGCTCAATGGCAGGCTGGACATTGCCCTCCTCTACAACATGAAGCCCACATCGGGGTTGGAAATTTCACATTTGGTTCAAGAAGAGTTATGGCTTATTCAGCCTCGACCGCCAGGGTTGCAGGAAGATCCACCGCCACCGCCTATTGAATTCAAAGACGTCTCGAAACTTCCCTTGGTGATTCCAAGCCGGCCCAATGCCATTCGCATGCTTGTGGAATCAGAAATGGCGGCAGTTGGCTTGCGGCCGCACATTGCATTGGAAATAGATGGTGTGACAGCCATCCTAGATTTGGTGGCAGATGGCGCGGGATGCGCTGTCTTGTCTCGCAATGCAGTCACCCGATCCATCAACCCTTCAGCTTTTTCAACACGGCCTATTTCAAGCCCGCAACTTAGCATTGAATTGAGTAGCGTGGTGAGTTCACAAAGACCGAGCACCGCCACTCAGAAAGCGACTCTCACTCTGATTCGCGAAACAGCCATTCGATTGTTGGAGTCAGAATAAATATCAAACATCAACTGCTTTCAAGAACTCCCGATGGGAGGCGTTCATTGCTTGGGGATACCAGCACGTTGAATGACTTCACTCCAGCGCTTGGTCTCGCTGCTCAACAAGTCGGTAGCTTGCTGCAAGCTACCCGGTTGCGGATCGACGTTCATGTCCAATAGTTTTTTCCGAACGTCAGCCGAATTCAAAGCGTTCTGGATCTCTTGATTGAGTTTTTGAACAATGTCACGCGGCGTTTTGGAGGGAACCGCAAGAGCATTCCAAGAAGCTGCATACAAATTGCGAACGCCGGCTTCTTTGGCAGTGGGTACTTGAGGCAATGCAACCGAGCGCTTATCGCCTGTCACGGCCAAGGCGCGCAGGGCTTGTCCCTTAATTTGCGGCAATACCGGCGCCAAAATTTCAACCGCCAAATCAACTTGCCCTCCGCGCAATGCGGTTAGCACAGCAGGTGTGCCATTGAAGGGCACAACTTGCGCATCAATGCCCGCGGTCGCTTTGAAAAGCTCTGCCGCCAAGTGCTGGGTACTACCCACATTGATGCTGCCAATGTTCAGCTTTCCGGGGTTGGCTTTGGCAAAGTTGAGCAAGTCTTGCAGCGTCGTGAATTTAGATTCTTGGGGCACCACAATGGCGATGTCAAACGTACCGAGTACAGACAGCGGTGTCAAATCTTTTTCTGCATCGTACGGCAATGATTTGAAAAGCCCCGCACTGACTGCCGTGGCATTGGACATCAGAAGCAAGGTGTAACCATCGGGGGCAGATTTGGCCACAGCGTCAGTGGCCACAACACCCCCAGCGCCAGGTTTGTTTTCAATGACGATGCTTTGACCTAAATTTTCACCCAGCTTTTGCGCCACGGTGCGAGCAGTTAAATCGGCCACGCCGCCAGCGCCAAAGGGCACCACAATTTTGAGTGGTTTGCTGGGATATGCAGATTGGCTGAATGAGTTTGCAGACAGAGCCACAAGCAAGGCGGCCAAGGCCAAGCGAGCCCATCGCGATTTCAGATTCATTTCAAACTGCTTTTTCTAATGCCAAAAGTCGATCAATGACGCGGCGCGACATGACCCCACCGGCGTCAATGGACAATACTTTTAATTTGCGCTCTGGATTGGCCAAAATATTCTTTTGTTGACGCTCAAGCATCTCCAAGTCTTCACTGAAAATTTTGCCCTGCCCCTCGCGAATGCGCGCAGTCAACTCTTGATCATGAGGCTTGAATTGTCGAACCATGCCCCAGAAATAATGAATGCTGGTGTCTGTTTCCGGCGTAATAAAGTCAACCACCACACTGTAGGCTTTGTCTTTAGGGGCAGCGCTGTAGCCACCTTTGCCCGCCAACGCCACGCCCACTTCAATCATCACGTGGCTAGGTGGTGAAAAACGGCAAATCTGCCAACGATCAACTTTGGCATCGTCTGGCAAATCATTGGCACGCATGGCCATTTGCCAAAATGGAGGTGCATTGATGCCCTCCATGAATCGGCTGGTGATGACCGAGTTGCCCTCGGTCACGGTTCGACTGGGCGTTTCATCAATTTCAGTTTGCCCAATGCTGGTGGCATGCACATAGGTTTCGTGGGTCAGGTCCATCAGGTTGTCGATCATCAGGCGGTAGTCACATGCAATGTGGTAATGCCCTCCCCCGTAGGCCCAAGCTGGATTTTCAAACCATTCAAAAACAGGCATTTTGTTGGGATCTGCTTTGGAAGCATCACCCGGCCAAACCCATACAAATCCATAGCGCTCAATGACCGGAAAACTTTTGACTGGCTCAAATCCTCGAACATTGTGACCTGGCATGCTCACAGTGTGACCATCGCATCCCATGGTGAGGCCGTGATAGCCACAGACCAATTGCCCGTTGCAAACTCGGCCCAATGACAAAGGTGCACCGCGGTGGGGGCAAAAGTCTTCGACCGCAGACAAAGCATTTTCAGGCCCCCTGAAAAAGACCATGGCCTCATTGCAAATTTTCCGACCAAAAGGTTTGTCTGTGATTTCGTCAACACGACAAGCAACATACCATTCATTTTTTAGAAACATGTCATCTCCTTTGGAGGTGAGAGGAACACACTTGGAAATTTTTTAATCATTTCAAAAAACCACGGCTGTGCGCGACTTCGTTATTGAGCGCAGAGGTAATTAATGTAAAGTCCTAACCAGATCTTACCAATATGTCCCCACTTTATCTCACAACAAAACAAGCACAATATCGCTTTTATCATCAGTAGGAAATAGTTTAATGAGCCAACCCTCACCCGTGACCAACACCCGCAAGGCAGACTTTCCCATCGACCCGCAATTTACAGAGCGTTGGTCGCCCCGTGCCTACACGGGTGAAGTCATTTCCGAGGCAGATGTCATGAGCATGCTAGAGGCGGCTCGATGGGCCCCCTCATCTAACAACGCGCAACCTTGGCGATTTGCCGTCGTGCTTCGCAATGACCCTCAATGGGATGTCTTGTTTGCCACACTCAACCCCAACAACCAAGCGTGGGCAGGCAAGGCTGGCGCTTTGGTAGCCATTGCTTCCTACCAATTGGCAGCTAAAGCGGGCTCGCCAGACTTGGCGCCCAATGGCATGCACGCCTTCGACACCGGTGCTGCATGGGCCTACATGGCCATGCAAGCGCACCTGAATGGTTTTTCATTGCACGGTATTGGCGGCTTTGACAAAGTAGCAGGCGCTCAAGTCTTAGGCCTACCAGCAGATCACACCTTGCAAATGTTGGCCACGGTTGGCAAACGCGGCGATGCTGCCACATTGCCCGATGCATTGCGCGAAAGAGAAGCACCCAATGCACGCAAGCCGCTGACGACATTGGCCAAACGCGGTTCTTTTTAAGTCAACCAACATCTTTTTTCTTGAAAGAATCACCATGAGACTCATTAGCTTCTTGCTTAACAACACCGCATGCTATGGCGCAGTGCACGGCAACAAAGTTTTAAACCTCACCCCAATCTTGGGCGCGCAAGCACCCGATCTAAAAACCCTGATTGCCAAAAAGATGCTCGCACAAGCGGCTGACGCATTGAGCAAAAACACACCAGACTTGATTTTCGAAGACTTGTCGCTCTTGCCCGTCATTCCCAATCCAGAAAAAATCATGTGTGTGGGTTTGAACTACCACGATCACGTGAAAGAAACAGGCCGAGAACTGACTGAAAAGCCAGCTATTTTTTCACGTGTCAATTCTTCGCAAGTAGGGCATGGCCAAGACATCATGCGTCCACCTGAGTCGCATCGCCTTGACTACGAAGGTGAAATTGCCATCATCATTGGTGAAGGTGGTCGCCGTATTTCGGAATCTGATGCTTGGAAGCACATTGCCGGCTACTCTTGCTACAACGATGGCTCGGTGCGCGATTGGCAAAATTTCACCACCCAGTGGACGGCTGGTAAAAATTTCTGGCGCACGGGTAGCTTTGGCCCCTGGATGGTCACTGCTGATGAAATCAAACCTGGCCAAACTTTGACACTGAGCACTCGATTGAATGGTGTTGAGTTGCAGCGCGCAACCACCGACATGATGATTCACAGCATTCCACGTCAAATTGCCTACATCTCTACATTCATTCCGCTTGAACCTGGCGATGTCATTGTGAGTGGCACGCCCGGCGGCGTAGGCAACAAACGCACACCTCAGGTTTTCATGAAGCCCGGTGATGTGGTTGAAATTGAAGTCGATGCGATTGGTATCTTGCGCAACACCATCAAAGACGACCTGGCCACAACTGTTTAAAAGCTTTGACTTTGCGCCTTGGCCCCCATGCGGGCACTGATTTCAAAAAACTCCGCCACGGTGTCTTCAATGATGTCCTTGGCGGTTTTCACTGAATCAATCAGCCCCGCTGACTGCCCCGCCAAGGCAGGCGCCGCTTCCATGTCACCTTTGAAGTAAACATTCAAAATGCCTTTCATGTCATCAAATGACATGATGCCTTGCTCGTGAATGACGCTGGTGCGCTCCGATTTGAGGGCGCGAATACAAGGTGTTGATTTGGTATTCAACATCCAAGTGCCCGTTTCTTTGGAGCTGACGATGGCATTTTTAAAGTTGTCGTGGACGGGGCTTTCTGCACAGCTCACAAATCGCGTTCCCATTTGAATGGCTTCAGCACCCAAGGCAAAAGCCGCAGCCATGCCTCTGCCATCGCAAATACCACCCGCTGCAATCAAGGGCACATCGACCTTGGCACGAATGGCTTGCAAAAGTACCAGCGTTGAAACGTCTTCGGGGTTTTTGAAGCCACCTCCTTCAGAGCCTTCAACGACCAGGCCATCAATCCCAGCGTCAACACACTTCATGGCGGCATCTACCGTGGGTACAGCGTGGTAAACCGTAATGCCAGCATCCTTTAAGGGTTGAACAAATTTAGCAGGGCTGCCTGCAGAAGTGGTGACAAATTTCACGCCCGAAGCACACACAAACTTCAACATGGCATCGTCTTTTAAAAAACGAATGGGCAAATTGACGCCAAATGGCAAATTCAATTCGCGCATCTTTCTAATTTCGGCTTGGCAATTTTCGGTTTCACCCGAAGAAGTTTCAATGATGCCAAGACCCCCAGCTCTAGAGACAGCGGAGGCCAATTGAGTGCGCGCAATCCAGCCCATGGGGGCTTGCAAGATGGGGTACTTGGCACCCGTGTGGGCCAAGACTCTGTTTGTGTTGAGACTTAAATCACTCATCCCTCAAGCCCAAAACACACTGCCGGACTTTTCATACCAAGCAGGCACTTGGCTTTCAACAGACGATTCAATCCGACTGCGTTTGATTTTCATGGTGGGAGTGAGGTAGCCGTTTTCAATTGACCAGGCCTCACTGGCGATAACCAGCATGCGAAGCTTTTCATAGTCTGCTAATTCTGTATTCACCTTGAGCAAGAACTCGCTCAGTTCTTGTTCAACATGAGCCCTTACCTCAGCGTCTTTGACTTTCGGTCGAATATCTTCCGCCAGTACCACCATGGCATAGGCAGCCGACTGGGATACTCCTGAGACGATGCTCATCTCAATCATGGGGTGCACATTGAGTTTGTTTTCAATGGGCGCTGGTGCCACATATTTACCTTTGGAGGTTTTGAAAATCTCTTTCAAACGTCCGGTAATTTTCAACAGACCATCTGCCCGCTGGTGGCCTTGATCGCCGGTCTTGAAAAAGCCATCTTCTGTAAATGCTTCGGCGTCCAAATCGGGGCGTTTGTAGTAGCCCACCATTTGGCCAGGTGACTTGATCAAAATTTCGCCATCAGGGCTGATGCGCGCTTGAACGCCAGCACCTGGAATGCCCACACTGCCTGGCTCATTGATTTCATTTGTACAACTGTGCGACCAAGCAAAATCCTCGGTCATGGCATAGCCCTCTAACAGGTTCAAACCTAGCTTGCGATACCAGATGATCAATTCGGCTGGCAGGGGCGCAGACCCACTACCCGCGGACACCACTTGATCCAGGCCAAGACCTTTGAGAATTTTCTTTTTAACCAAGCCTTTGACAATAGGGATGCTCAACAACAAATCCAGCTTTGCAGGAGGCATTTTGCTGAAAACACCTTGCTGAAACTTGAGCCACAAACGCGGTACAGAAATAAAGAAAGTAGGCCGTGCACGGTTCAAATCTTGAATGAACGTGTCCAAAGATTCTGCAAAAAATACTTGTGTCTCGCCATGAGTCAAACTGGCAGCGCCCACCCATGCACGCTCAAAAACGTGCGCCAACGGTAGATACGACAAGATTCGGTAATCTTTCAAATCACCAGCGCTTTCCAGAATAGATTGACTAATTAAGTCTGCAGTCAAGGAGATTCGCTCAAAGTTGTGCATGACACCTTTGGGTTGCCCCGTCGATCCTGATGTGTACATGATCATGGCCAAATCTAAGGGTGCCCGCGCAATGTCACCTTGCAAGGGCTCTGTTTTTGCAACGATGTCATCCCACTTTGCAAGTTGATTTGCTGGCGCCAAGGGGAATGCAATGCAAGGCAAAGACGCAGGCACAAAAGGCGCTTGCTCTGACCATGTGTCCAATTTACCGACAAACAACAACTTGGCTTCGCTGTGATCCAAAACGTATCGAACGGTCTCACCCAACTCGGTTGGGAAAATGGCCACCGTGGTGCAGCCGGACATCCATATGGCCAGTTCAGCCATGATGAAGTGAGCACAATTTTTAGAAAGAATGGCCACTTTGGCACCAGGCCCAAGGTTTTGAGCTTTGATGTAAGCCGCCATGGATCGCGCTTGCTTGAGGGTTTCGCGCCATGTGTAATCTACAACCTGGCCATTGCCTATGGGCTGCGTCATGTAAACAAAATCTGGGCGATTTTTCTCGTGAGCCAGAACATTTTCAAGAATTAATGCAGTTTTTGACATGCCAAACTTTCGTGAGTTGAAATTGACCCTTGAATAGAAAATTCTCAAGGATCAAGCGGTGATTTCAAGGGATGGTGAATTGTGAAGAGAATTGAACCTATTCCTAGTCCTCTTCGAGACTCATTCCCTAGGTTTTTCCCTGATAAGGCCCTCCTTAGTTCAATGAATAAAAAGAGCGCAAACTCTTTCCATTCAAAGCAAAGCCTTGGTATGCTGAGCTTTTTCAAGTATTCACAATCACATCACCATGGCAACAGCTTCTAACAGCAAGAAAAATCAGGTGCCACTTCCCCTGCTTGCCTTTGATCGTTTCTACAAACATCACGAACTGACAGAACTGCTGCAAGCTTTTGCGGCAGCTCGACCTGAATTGGTAGAGCTTAGGGAGCTAGGTACAAGCCATGAAAATCGCCCCATTTGGGTGCTTGTTCTCACGCGCAAGTCAACCGGTGCAGACACAGACAAACCCGCATTTTGGGTGGACGGCAATATTCACGCAGCCGAACTCACCGCCAGCACGGCTTGCCTGTACTGGTTGCACCATCTTTTAAGCAAAGATGGTGAAGACGCTGGCGTCACAGAATTGCTCAACACGCGTGTCATTTACTTGGTGCCCCGTTTGAACCCCGATGGTGCAGAACTGGCCTTGGCAGACAAACCAAGGCACATCCGATCATCCACACGACCCTACCCATGGGACGAACCCCACGTTGAAGGCCTGACCATTGAAGACATGGATGGCGATGGTCGCATTTTGATGATGCGCATTCCAGATCCCCATGGTGGCTGGAAAGCTAACCCAGATGAATCAAGGCTGCTCGCACCTCGCTTGCCAGGTGAGTTTGGTGGCAAATATTACAGGGTCATGCCCGAGGGCAGTTTGCAACATTACGATGGTGTCAACATCAAACCCAATCGCGATATCGAGGGTTTGGATTTGAACCGCAACTTCCCTGCCTTCTGGCGTCAAGAGCATGAGCAAGTGGGCGCCGGTCCTTACCCCACCAGCGAGCCCGAAGTACGCGCCATGGTGGACTTCATTGCCAAGCATCCCAACATTGGCGCGGCCGTCAGCTTTCACACACATTCAGGTGTCATTTTGCGCCCTATGGGCACCCAAAGCGACAACGACATGACGCCAGAAGATTTGTGGATCATCAAGCGCATGTCCGACATTGGCAGCAAGCTCACCGGGTATCCGGCTGTCAGTATTTTTCACGACTTCAAGTACCACCCCAAAGAAGTCATCACGGGTTCGCAAGACTGGGTGTATGAACACTTGGGCGCGTTGTTCTGGACCGTTGAAATTTGGGCGCCCAACAAAGAAGCCGGTATCACCGATTACGATTGGATCCACTGGTACCGTGACCACCCGCCCGAAGACGATATCAAACTGCTCAAGTGGAGTGACGAGGTCTGCGGTGGGCAAGCGCACGTAGATTGGTACCCTTACCAACACCCAGAATTAGGTGCGATTGAACTAGGCGGCTGGGATCGTATGAATTTCTGGCGCAATCCACCCGCCCATTTGCGTGAACGCGAAGCGGCACGTTTTCCTGCTTGGTTAGATCAAATTGCGCTCACTTTGCCCAAGCTTGAATTGCTTCATGCCAAAGCAGAAAGTTTAGGCAATGGCCAATGGCGCGTTCAAATGGCTGTGGCCAATGCTGGCTACCTGCCTAGCTATGTCACAAAACGCGCACTTGAACGAAAGACGGCGCGTCCTTGTATTTTTGAAATTGAAATGCCTGAAGGTGCTCAACTGCGAATGGGCAAGCCGCGCATGGAAGGCCCTCAGTTGGAAGGTCATGCAGCCACTCATTCACTTCAAGCCTTCTTGCCCAGTAAAACCATCACGGGAGATCGGGCATTGAACGAATGGATTGTGGAAGCACCCGTTGGTACTGTGCTAAATCTGACAGCGCATGCCGCAAGGGCAGGCACTGTCAGAAGCTCACTGACCTTGAAATAATTTATTTCAAACCGAGCAAACGCACTGCGTTGTCTTTCAAAATCCCGGGCATCACCTCGGGTTTGAAACCGGCTACTTCAAAATCCTTCATCCACCGCTCAGGTGTGATGAGGGGGTAATCGCTGCCAAACAAAATGCGATCTTTCAAAAGAGTATTGGCATACTGAATCAATTGCTTCGGAAAGTACTTCGGGCTCCAACCCGACAAATCGATCCAAACGTTGGGCTTGTGCGTGGCCACACTGAGCGCCTCGTCTTGCCAAGGAAAACTGGGGTGAGCCATCACAATTTGCATATCGGGAAAATCAATGGCCACATCGTCTAAGTGCATGGGGTTGCTGTAGGCCAAACGCAAGCCGCCACCGCAGCGCATGCCAGAACCAATGCCACTGTGACCTGTGTGAAAAATGGCGGGCAACTTGTGCTCGTTGATCACCTCGTAAATGGGCCAAGCCATTTTGTCGTAGGGGTGATAGCCCTGAACCGTGGGGTGAAACTTGAAGCCTTTGATGCCCTCTTCTTTGATCAAGCGTTCGGCTTCGCGCGCGCCCATCTTGCCCTTGTGCGGATCAATGCTGCCAAAGGCAATCATCATGTCACTGTTGTCGCGAGCAGCTTTGGCAATTTCTTCGTTTGGAATTCGGCGACGGCCTAACTGTGACTCGCTGTCCACAGTGAACATGACCAAACCAATTTTTCTTTCACGGTAATAAGCCACCGTTTCATCAATGGTGGGACGGCGATTGCTGCCAAAAAACTTGTCGGCCGCGCGGTCGTATTCCTCGCCGTAATTGTCAAACGGGTTCCAGCAACTAACTTCAGCATGGGTATGAATATCAATGGCTATCAGGTCTTGGTGTTTCATAAATACTTTCAGAAATTCGGGAAAACCCTGTGATTTTTAAATCTGCATGGAAAGACAATATAGTTATTGATAATAACCTTTTTAGCAAAACTTTGCAGCACTGCATGGCCCTGTTTTCCCTAACATCATGACTCAAAACCTTCATCCTTTGTTGCAACGCGCCCAATCAAACGGCATTCACTTTGAAATGAAAGGCGCAGTGGCGGTAGTGCGACTAAGCCGCCCCGCCAAGCGAAATGCACTCAACGATGGCTTGGTAGAAGCACTGCGAGATATCTTTCAAAATCTGCCTGAAGAAGCCAAATCTGCTGTCATTCATGGCGAAGGCGATCATTTTTGCGCTGGCCTTGATTTGTCAGAACTGAAAGAACGTGACGCGGGTCAGGGTGTTTTCCATTCCAGAAGCTGGCATGTGGCATTGGACGCCGTTCAATTGGGCAGAGTTCCGGTCGTTGCAGCTTTGCACGGTGCTGTGGTCGGCGGCGGCTTAGAACTGGCCAGCGCTTGTCACATTCGAGTAGCGGACGACAGCACCTTCTACGCGCTTCCCGAGGGTACACGCGGCATTTTTGTGGGTGGTGGTGGCTCAGTTCGCATTCCCAAACTGATTGGCGTGGCGCGCATGACCGACATGATGCTCACAGGTCGCGTCTACAACGCTGTTGACGGCGAGCGCATTGGCTTGGCTCAATACCATGTACCCACTGGCACCTCTTTAGAAAAGGCTTTGGATTTGGCGCAACGCATAGCCACCAACGCGCCATTGACCAATTACGCCTTGATGCACGCATTGCCTCGCATTGCCGAGCAACCTGCAGACCATGGCTATCTCACAGAAGCGCTCATCTCCTCCATTGCGCAAGCTGCACCTGAAGCCAAAGCTCGCGTCAAAGCCTTCCTAGAAGGCAAGGCGGCCAAAGTTCAAAAGAGCTAACTCCCACCTCTTGAAATTCACACTCACAGAATCTCGGAGACACACATGAGCTCACCTAAATTTCGGCCACTGCGTTTCGGCGTCACACGTGTCACTTTGAAAGACGGTGTGCCTGGCACGCATTACCTCAAAGCTGATCAAGATTTAACAGCTTACCCAGATCGCCTCACTGATCGCTTGCAACACTGGGCACACAACAAACCAGACCAAACCTTGTTTGCACGCCGAGTTAAATTGTCCGATGGCAGCTTGGGTGAATGGCGACATGTCACTTATGCAGAAGCTTGGAACACCGCGCGCAACATTGCCCAAGGCCTCATCAACCGCGGCCTGAGTGCCGAGCGCCCTGTGGTGATCTTGAGCGAGAACAGTTTGGAACATGCCTTGTTAGCATTGGGTTGCATGGTGGCCGGCGTGCCTTTTGTGCCCACTTCGCCGCCCTACTCTCTGATCAGCCAAGATTACGACAAACTCAAACACGTTTTGCGCACTGTCACGCCAGGCATGGTGTTTGCCAGCGATGCGCGCTACGCAAAAGCCATCGCCGCAACAGTTTCCAGCGACATGGAAATTGTGATGAACGAAGGTGCCATAGAAGGCAAACAAGTGACCACTTTTGTTGATCTGTGCAACACCCCCGCTACTGCGCAAGTGGATTCAGCCATAGCAGCCACAGGCCCCGACACCATTGTGAAGTTCTTGTTCACCAGTGGTTCTACCAAGTTGCCCAAAGCCGTGATCAACACACAACGTTTGTGGTGTGCCAACCAACAACAAATGGCGCAGTCCATGCCTATCTTGGCTGAAGAACCCTTGGTCTTGGTGGACTGGTTGCCTTGGAACCATACCTTTGGTGGTAATCACAACTTTGGCATGGTGGTGTTTCATGGCGGCACGATGTACATCGATGATGGCAAGCCAACCCCAGCCCTGGTGCATGAAACATTGCGCAACCTGCGTGAAATTGCACCCACCGTTTACTTCAATGTGCCCACTGGTTTTGAAGCCATTGCCCTGGCCATGAAAACAGATGACTTGCTGCGCAAGACTTTGTTGTCTCGCGTGCAAATGTTCTTCTACGCAGGCGCTGCGTTGGCACAACCCATTTGGGACAGCTTGTATGAATCGCAAGAGCGCGAGGTGGGCGAGCGAATTGTCATGGGAACCGGCCTTGGCATGACCGAGTCAGGCCCCTTTGGTATTTTTGTGACCAATCCCTACGTTTCAGCTGGCGATTTGGGTGTACCGACACCTGGTTTAGAACTCAAACTGGTCGACATGGGCGGCAAAACAGAAGTCCGTTATCGCGGCCCCAACATCACCCCAGGTTACTGGCGTAATCCGGAAGAAACGAAAAGCTCCTTTGACGACGAAGGTTTTTTCTGTACTGGAGATGCTGTCAAATGGATTGATGAAACCGATGTGCATTTGGGTCTGAAATTTGATGGTCGAATTGCAGAAGACTTCAAATTGGCAACAGGTACTTTCGTCAGTGTGGGGCCACTGCGCGGCAGGATCATTGCTGCAGGAGCTCCCTATATTCAGGACGTGGTGCTGACAGGCATCAATTTGAAAGAAGTAGGTGCAATGGTGTTTCCAACGCCCGCCGTACGTGCGCTAAGTGGCATGGCATCCGATGCACCACTGGCAGATGTGTTGGGCAGCGCGCCTGTCTTGGCTCATTTTCAGAATCTCATCGACGAATTGTCCAAGACGGCCACTGGCAGCGCCAACCGCA
>JBIIJK010000079.1:0-7007 GCA_044233865.1 Limnohabitans sp. | reverse complement strand
CGTCAACTTTTTCTGATTTTTGAACAGCGTGATTAGATTGCAAAGTGTGCAGGCCACCAGGGGTGGCAAGAAACAGATAGCCGCGCTCTTTAAAGTTAATAGCTGGAACTTCGTCGCCGACCGCCAGATATTGCTCGATGTCTTTTAAGAAAGCGCTGCCAAATTGAGAAAGCTTGATGTTCTCAGGCGTTGAAAACTGATGCCTTATAGAGGCTGCAGATAGTGCGGTTGCAGATTTTTCATAAGAAAAATCTTGTTCGATGACATGAATTTTTCCTTTGAAATCTGGCTGCGACGCTAGAAAAAATGCGGTAGCACTTCCAATGGCAGCCCCCCCCACAATCAAGACATCAGTTTGCATATAAATAGTAATTGACCCTACACTTGCCAGATTTATACAACATATTGTTAGATTTAAATACCATGGACTACTTTGATTCAAATGCTGTTAAAAATGCCTTGCCCTATCCTCAGTTAATTGAAGCCTTGACCCAAGGATTGCAATTGCCAATCGAAGTACCGCCGAGAAGCTTTTTTGCGCCCAATGCGGATACCAGTTCTGTTCTGATCATGCCAGCTTGGAAGGCTCAAGAAGTTTTGGGCGTCAAACTTGTTTCTGTATGGCCCTCCAACAAAGCCATTGGCTTACCTACAGTATCAGCCATTTATGTTTTGCTTTCTTGCGAAAACGGCATGCCTCTTGCCGTCATCGATGGCACGGAACTCACTTTGCGCCGAACTGCCGCTGCTGCAGCTTTAGCAGCCAAAATTCTTGCACGCAAAAATAGTCAAACTCTGGCCATATTGGGCACTGGCGCTTTATGTGTTCCTATTGTTCAAGCGCATGCAAGCGTGCACCCCTTCAAAAATATTTTGATCTGGGGAAGACAAAAAACAAAAGCGCTAGAAGCAGTAGCTGAACTCAAAACTCTGGGCATTGAATCTAATTACTCAGAAGACTTAGCAGAAACCTTGAACCAAGCAGACGTGGTGGCAGCCGCCACAACAGCCACAGAGCCTTTCATCCTGTCCAAATGGCTCAAACCTGGTACGCACTTAGGTCTGATAGGCGCATTTACAACGCAGATGGCAGAAGCCGAACCAGCGCTGATGAGCCAAGCTCAGGTGTTTGCAGACAATCGAGCCGCTGTACTTGAAAAAGGCGGAGAAATATACCAAGCCATACAGCAAGGTATTCTTTTGCCGGAAGGCATAGAGGGCGAGCTGGCTGAGTTGGCATCCGACCCTTCTAAATCATGGCGAAAGAATGATCAGTCCATCACCGTTTTCAAGTCGGTGGGGTTTGCATCGCTTGATTTGATTGCAGCAGAGCTTGTGTATAAGGCTGATAGTCACAAAACTGTCAAATGAATGACTCAGAATGTTTAATGGCAGCTTTTACAAGCTAACTTTCCATTCTCAGCTTCATGATTGAATACAAATGTCCAAAGACTTCTCCTTGATGGAAGACAGCAACCGCTCTTCTAACCTCAGCATTCACGATGTTTCCGATCCAGCACGCCGTCAAGTCTTGCGCGGTGGTTTGGGTGCATTGGCCAGCAGCTTTTTAGCACCTCTGAGCGCCATTGGCGGTGCTGCAGCCCTTACCGGCTGCGCCACTTTGGGCATGGGTTCTGCTGCAAAAATTGGCTTTAAGAGCGTGGCTGTTTCCACAGCCGACGCGATCACTGTGCCAGAGGGCTATGTGGCCCACGTCATTGCACCTTGGGGCGACCCCGTGGGTATTGCAGGTCAAAACTACGCGTTCAAAGACGACGCCACCAACACCGCCGCTGAGCAAGAAGTCCAAATTGGCATGCACCACGATGGCATTCATTACTACGCCCTAGAGGGCTCTAAACGCGGTTTGCTGGCCATGAACCACGAGTACGTGGACCACGGTTTACTGTTCAAAGATGGCATGGCCAATTGGAGTGCCGAGAAGGTTCGCAAGTCTCAAGCTGCGCATGGCGTGGCCATTGTTGAAGTGCAAGACAAGGGTGGCAAATGGGAGGTGGTCAACCCCTCCAAATATGCGCGCCGAATTACGACCAACACGCCGATGGAAATCAGTGGTCCTGCAGCCGGTCATGCCATGATGAAAACTGCAGCAGACACATCAGGACGCAAAGTTTTGGGCACTCTGAACAATTGCGCCAGTGGCATCACACCTTGGGGCACTTACCTCACCTCCGAAGAAAACTTCATTTTCTACTTCAATGGCGGCGACAAACTCAGCGATCACGAAAAGCGCTGGGGTCTGCGCAAAGGCGGCGTTGGCTACCGTTGGCACGAGCACGATGCCCGTTTTGATGCAACCCAAAACCCCAATGAACCCAACCGCTTTGGTTGGATTGTTGAAATTGACCCGAACAACCCCAATGCCACCCCTATCAAGCGCACCGCCATGGGACGCGGCGCTCACGAAGGTGCCACTGTGGCCGTCACCAAAGACAACCGCGCTGTGGTTTACATGGGCGAAGACGCGCGCTTTGAATACATCTACAAATTTGTCAGCCGCGACACCATCAAATCAGGTGGCGCTACCGCCAATGCCACCCTGCTAGACCACGGCACCTTGTACGTGGCCAAGTTCAATGCCGACGGCAAAGGCCAGTGGCTAGCATTAACGCATGGCCAAGGCCCACTCACTGCGGCCAATGGCTTTGCAGATCAGGCAGAGGTGCTTATCAAATCACGTCAGGCCAGCGACATATTGGGCGCCACCAAAATGGACCGCCCTGAGTGGATTGATGTTGACAAACAGGGCTGGGTTTACGCCACACTCACCAACAACAGCAACCGCGGCGGCGATAAACAACCTGCCGTAGATGCGGCCAACCCCCGTGCCAACAACACACAGGGCAACATCATTCGCTGGAAGGAAGATGTAGATTTCCATGCAACCACCTTTGCTTGGAACCATTTCATCATGGCTGGCGATCCGTCATTGGCGCGCGCAGAAGCCAAGGGCAACATCAAAGGCGACATATTCTCTTGCCCAGATGGCCTGTGGGTGGACGGTCGCGGCTTGATGTGGATTCAGACAGACATGTCCACTTCTAACATGGGCAAAGGCGACCTGAAAAACTTTGGCAACAACATGATGTTGGCCGCCGATGTGCAAACCGGAGAAGCACGCCGCTTCTTGGTCGGCCCTGCAGGTTGTGAAATTACCGGTGTGACTGAAACGCCTGATGGCAGAACCATGTTTTTAAATGTGCAACACCCGGGTGAGCCCTCCAACGAACGCACCAACCCTGCCAACCCCACTGCCATTTCTAACTGGCCTGACAAAAAGGCCACTGGCCGCCCACGCTCTGCCACTGTGGTGGTGCGCAAATTAGATGGCGGCATCATCGGTACTTGATGACCTGTAGAAGTGGGTAAGACCCATGTCGTGATTCAAAAAAACCCCTTCAGCAGAAATGCCAAAGGGGTTTTTTAGTGATGCTTCAATTTGCCAAGCCGATTGCTTGGGGAAAACATTTCAACGAATATCGCCAGCCAAACTTGCAAGCGTGTCGGCAGCAATTTCAATGTGCGAAGGATAGTTGGTGTGATCGCAACCCAACTTCACACTGGCTCCAGCCTTGATGGCCGCACACATGGCGACATTGAATTCAAAGCGCACGAAGTGAACTGCTGAAGTTTTTTCGTCGTTTTCTCGATCGAGGTCTTCGTCGGCAATGGCATACACACGGCCATGGCCTTCCACCTCTACAAACGTTCGATCTTCAATGCCAATCAGCCGTGCAAGTTCGCGTTTGCGCTCGTTGATGTCGGTGTACTCCAACATCATGGTGGCCTTCCAGTTGGTGCCATCGGGCAATAAGGGTGCATAGGCTTCAATTTCGTCTTGAATGCCCTCTTCTTCGAAGATTTTTTCAATGCGCAACATTTCTTGAATTTGATAGCGAATGGTGGTTTCACTTTCAAACTGTAAGTTCACATGGTCGCCCAACTGAACGCTGCGCAGTTTGCGATGCGCAATAACTTCTGGTTTGTGCGCTTTACGCCATTTGGTATAGGCCTCCAGCGTCATCAAGCTCTCGGGGGTAATGTGTCCTGTTAATTGCATATGCAACTCCGTCAATTATTTCAAACCGTACGCTTTGCGAACCAAGGTCAGAGGGTGATTCAGTTCGGGCGCACCCAAACCATTCACTTCAAAACCTTGCGCAATGTGGTGACCACCCAGTGGGCAATCTGAGCTAATAAAGTCTGGCTTGCTGCCATCCTTCATGGTGGCCATGGCTTTGAACACTGGCTTGCCAATTTTCATCGCCATATCGTGCGAACCTTTTTTCACACCATAGGTGCCTGCGTGTCCAGAGCAACGTTCAATGGTGTTGATCTCTGTGCCCGGAATCATCTTGAGCATTTCTTCGGTTTTACGCCCAATGTTTTGCACGCGGCCATGGCAAGGAATTTGATAACTCACATTGCCCAATTTTTCTGGAAATTCGGTTTTCAAAAGCCCATCGCGTTTGCGGGCCATGAAATATTCAAAAGGATCCCACATGTGTTCTTTGACCAACTGGGTGTCCGTGCAGTCAGGAAACATCAAGGGTATTTCTTGTTTGAACATAAGCGCACAACTGGGCACTGCGGCCATGATGGCGAAGCCATCTTTGGCGTATTTGGCCAGCTCAGGAATGTTGGCTTCTTTCGAGGCCTTGACAGAATCAAGGTCGCCCAATTCCAGCTTGGGCATGCCGCAGCACTTTTCTTTTTCCACAATGACGTACGGAATGTCGTTGTGGTTCAAAATTTTGAGCAGATCGTGGCCAATGCCAGGTTCGTTGTAGTTAACGTAGCAAGTTGAATAAATCGCTACTTTGCCCGGCGTCTTTGCGCCATCGACTACTTTGACGGATGTCGCTTCTTCTGCACTTGAGCGGAATTTACGAGTGGCCAATGAAGGCAGCCACGCGTTTTGATCGACGCCCAAAGTAGACTCCATCAAACTGCGCGCTACTTTTGTTTGATTCACTGCGTTAACAGCCTGAACCACAATGGGAATGCCAGCCAAGGAACCATGGGTGTCGGTAGAGGCTAAGAAGCCTTCTGCTGCGCCGACATCACCTTTTTTGAACTTGATGGCCTTGGCGCGCAACATCGTGTGCGGAAAATCCAGGTTCCATTCGTGAGGGGGTGTGTAAGGGCACTTGGTCATGTAGCACAGGTCGCACATGAAGCATTGGTCGACCACTTTCCAGTAGTCTTTTTTGTCGACGCCATCCACTTCCATGGTGCTGCTCTCGTCCACCAAGTCAAACAAAGTGGGGAAAGAGCCGCAAAGGCTAACGCAGCGGCGGCATCCATGACAAATGTCGAAGATGCGTTCGAGTTCGTTGAAGCAAGACTCTTCGTTGTAAAAGTCTTTGCCTTGCCAATCTAAGGGATGTCGTGTGGGGGCTTCCAAATTGCCTTCTGTGGCCATGTGGTTCTCCTAATGTTGATTCGATTTCACAAACAGTTAAAGCCAACTGCTTGCGAAATCGCTGCACCCCAAAGAGGTGCAGCAAATCGTTTCAGCGGAAATTAATCGACCAATTCGGTTAAAGCTTTTTGATAGCGGTTGGCGTGTGAACGCTCGGCCTTGGCCAAGGTTTCAAACCAATCTGCAACTTCGTCAAAGCCTTCATCGCGTGCAGTCTTGGCCATACCTGGGTACATGTCGGTGTACTCGTGGGTTTCGCCAGCCACAGCAGATGCTAGATTTTGACGTGTGGAACCGATCGGCATGCCAGTTGCTGGATCACCTGACTGCTCGAGAAACTCGAGGTGCCCGTGAGCGTGACCGGTCTCGCCTTCAGCGGTAGAACGGAACAAAGCTGCGACATCGTTCTGACCTTCAACGTCAGCTTTGTTTGCGAAGTACAAATAGCGACGGTTAGCTTGAGACTCGCCTGCGAAGGCGTCTTTCAGGCATTGTTCCGTGCGCGAGCCTTTGAGTGCTGCCATGGTTTATCTCCTAGATATTAAAAAATGCTCTGACCGATTTGTCAAAGACTTCACAAGGATAGCCATAACTTGTGAAGGCTTCATTGCATTTATCAATAGGCTTTATTGATGAAAGCTAATAGATTGGTAGTTACCCTAGGTCTGAATCATTTTGCTGGCATGCTTGCGCTGCCTGGATGCATGGGAGATTGCGGGCGCTCAAATCAAGTTATGGTCTAGCTAATCACTTAAGGAATCAACGTGGCTTTACAAAAAATGAGCGCTTTAGAGATTGCACAACAACTGACATCTTTGCAGTTGTGGCACCTTGATGCCAAGCTTGGCTCAATCACGCGAGAATTTAAACTGGCCGACTTTGTACGCGCCTTTGAATTCATGAAGCAGATTGCCGTTGAAGCTGAAAGTCACAATCATCACCCCGAATGGTGCAATGTGTACAACAAAGTAACGATCACTTGGACCACGCACGATGTGCAAGGCTTGAGCATGAAAGACATTGAGTTAGCGCACCAATGCGACGCCATTTTTGAGGGCTTCTAAAAGGACAAACTCTTTTGAACCCTACATCGACAAATAGGGTAAAGTCAAAAAAATGTAATCAACGGATCAAAAAATGACAAAAGCATATTGGATTAGTGCATATCGCAGCATCAACGATACCGACGCCTTGGCTGCTTATGCCAAATTAGCCGGCCCTAGCTTGACGGCTGCAGGCGGTAAATTTTTAGCACGCGGCATACCTGCTGCTGTCAAAGAAAATGGGCAGCAGGAACGAACTGTTCTGATTGAATTTGAAAATGTTGCGGCCGCTCTTGCAGCCTACAACAGCCCTGGATACCAAGAAGCTCTTGTGGCTTTAGGCAACAATGCGGTGGTTCGAGATATTCGAATTATTGAGGGTGTATAACTTTAACTTTTTGAGGCATCAAGCTTGAGTCAATGCCAATAAAAATCTCTGCAGATTTTTAATTGTGTTGATTTAAGCTCATACCCAAATTAGCAGCCTGTCGCCGTTCATAGGCTAAAAACTCATCGGT
>JBIIJK010000030.1:0-26346 GCA_044233865.1 Limnohabitans sp. | reverse complement strand
CCTGCTTAGCAGGCTTTTTTATTGTGGGCTTAGCGCATGAAATTCTTGACGTAGTCGGCGCCTAGGCCAACGGTTTCAAAGTGCGCTCGGTATTTTTCAATGCGTGTAAACACATCGTCGTAGCCTGTGGCATTGCCTTGAGGGTCTACATACATGAGAGCGCCGTGAACGGTGAACAGGGTAATCATGTCTTGGCAGTCATCTGGCACCACCAAGGTATGTGTCTCGCCCGGGGGTTCAAACACATAGCCACCTTCTTCAGCCACCCAGTTATGTTCTAAGTACAACCACTTGCCGCGAATGACATAGGCATGGACTTGGCCGGAGTGGCGATGTCTTTGCAGCAAGCCAGAACGTTTGACCCTCAGCAAATGGACATAAAAACCACCCGTGACATTCAGGTGAATAGGGCGTGACCAAATGCCTGGTGAAATGGGGGCCCACAATTTCTCATCGTCTGTATTGACGTCTGGTATGACCATGTCGGGCGTCATGCCCCAGGGCTGAGGTTTTGCGTACGGGATGCGGTCGGTATCGTTGTTTGAAATTTGTGTGCTGTTCATATGTCGTTGCTAAATTATTTCAAGGTTCTTTCGAACAAGCTAAACAAACGCTCCCAATGCCGCTCTGCAGCTTTGGCGTTGTACATACCCGCCCGCTGAGGAAACACAAAGCCATGTTCGACTTTGGGGTACCACTCGATTCGGTAATTTGACTTGGCCATGATCAGTGAAGCTTCCAATTTTTGGATGTCTTCAGGAGGTGCCCATTTGTCAATTTCTGCGCATGCAAAGTAGCTTTCGCATTTAATTTGCGGTGCCATGAGGTGCGGCGAATCTGGCTCGTTGGTGGCCATGTTGGCCCCATGAATAGACGCAATGCTTTGGAATCGATCGGGGAACTGAGCGGCTATCCACATCACAATGGGGCCGCTCATGCAGTAACCCACGGCACCAATGCGCGTTTGGTCTGCCATGGCATGAGTGTCCACAAACTTCAGCATGGCTTGTGTGTCTGTTTGACTGGTTTGAGCGTTCAAAGTGGCCATGTGTCCGAACATCACTTCCATGGCCTCGGGCGTGCGCTCTTTGAGGTAAAAGTCTCGGCTGCGTCGATAGTAGAGGTTGGGTAAAACGACAAAATAACCCACGCTGGCCAATCTGCGCGCCATGTCATGCAGTTCTTCTCGCTTACCAGGTGCATCCATCAAAAAGAAAACGACAGGGTGAGGGCCGTCTTCCTCGGGAAAGACGACAAAGGTGTTCATAGAACCGTTGGCGGTTTGAATATCAATGTTCTCTTCGATCATTTCATGCCTTTGCAGGTTGATGGTCACAGGGAACGTATATTTTCAACTCAAATTCAACAGCAAGGAATTAAGGTAAACCATTGTGTTTTCCAATCATGTCAATGCCATGACCTTGTAGGCAAGCTACTTGGGAGACTCAGGTCATCCGTCCTATGGCACAGCTGACGAAAGATTTGGCATTGGTAATGCCCGCCGCAAGACCCGCCACTGAGCCTTTTTCTGGGTAGCCCATAGATTTGAGCTTGTCAATGACGAGTTGCTTGATGGACTCTTCGCCAGAGAAGCTGACCAACTGCTTTTCGCGATCAATGACCAGATCGGTCACTTTGGCAACGCTGTTGATGCCCTTCACGATGGAGTTTTCGCAGCCGCCGCATTTGATGTTTTCTACTTCAACTTGGTAAGTGTGTGTCATTTTGAGGTCCTTTATGAACGTTCGTCAATTTAATCTATGGGGGTTTTGTAATCAGTATCGAACTATTCAAATGGTTATCATATGATTTAAATCAAGATTTCACCATCACCCCGTTTTTCAAACTATCCTGTCACGTTTATGAGCCTCAAAATAGTTGTCTACTCCAAGTCTGCCTGCCCCCAATGCGAGTCAGCCAAAATGATTCTCAAGTCCAAATCTTTGGCCTACGAAGAAATCAAAATTGACGACGAAGCCGAGCGCATGGCTTTTTATGAAAAGTGTGGGCCATCCGTGCGTCAAATGCCACAGGTTTTCATCAACGATCAGCGAGTGGGCGGCTTGGCTGGTTTGCAGGCCGCTTTGGCGCAAATGGCCAATTGATGTGATTGACGCTCAAGCTCAAAACAGTCTGTTGCGCACCACCCCTGTTTAGTCTTTTTTCTGCAGCTTGTCTTGTGTGTTCAGATCAAAGTCACTTGCATCGTGGCGTTCATGCAATTGTGTTTCTAAGGGCCCCATCACCCGGTTAACCATGCGGCCTCTTTGAACAGCAGGTCGGGCTTCTATTTCATCAGCCCATCGAATCACATGGGTGTATTCGTGAACTTGTAAAAACTCGCCTGAATCGTAGCGCTCGCCTTTGGCCAAGCTGCCGTACCAAGGCCAAATGGCCATGTCGGCAATGGTGTAATCTTCACCACACACAAACTGGTTGTTGGCCAGCCTTTGGTTCAAGACATCGAGTTCACGCTTTACTTCCATGGCAAAGCGATCAATGGCGTATTCAATTTTGGTGGGCGCATAAGCGTAGAAGTGACCGAAGCCGCCACCTAGGTAAGGCGCACTGCCCATTTGCCACATGAGCCAAGACATGCACTCGGTGCGTTTGGCAATGTCGGTGGGCAAAAAGGCTTTGAATTTTTCGGCCAAATAGAACAGGATAGAACCCGATTCAAACACGCGCTGTGGTTCTGGCGTGCTGTAGTCCAGCAGCGCTGGAATTTTGGAATTTGGATTCACGCCCACAAAGCCGCTGCTAAATTGCATGCCTTCGCTGATGCGAATGAGCCAAGCATCGTATTCAGCGCCTGCGTGCCCAAGTGCCAGCAACTCTTCCAACATGATGGTCACTTTGATGCCATTGGGGGTGCCCAATGAATAAAGTTGCAGAGGGTGCTTGCCTTTAGGCAATTCTTGATCGTGCGTAGCGCCTGCTACAGGGCGATTGATGTTGGCAAAGCGGCCGCCATTGGCCTTATGCCAAGTCCAGACCTTGGGTGGAACGTAGGGGGTATCTGACATGCTAAAACCTTGTCTATTTTTACGAGTGAGAGCCTACAC
Source organism: Limnohabitans sp. (assembly GCA_044233865.1). GTDB lineage: Bacteria > Pseudomonadota > Gammaproteobacteria > Burkholderiales > Burkholderiaceae_C > Limnohabitans_A. The sequence continues at coordinate 23,281 of JBIIJK010000030.1, read as the reverse complement.
GAGATCGAATTTTTACAAAACGCGGAAAACACTCTTCAAAAACGCGTTTTGAAGCCCTAAACTCTATCGGATTCTAATTCGACTCCTCAAAGAGATTGCCATGTCTGATCAAAGCCCTACAGTTCAAATGCAACAAGTTTTTGAGTCGCATGCAGCCACGGCACTGCGCCTTAGAGGCTCCACGGCCAATGAGCGCATTGAAAAAATTCGCAAGTTGCGCGATGCCGTCATTGCGCATACTGAAGATTGGTATCAAGCCGCCTATGCCGATTTCAAAAAGCCAGCTGGCGAAGTCGACTTGGCTGAAATCTTGCCCATCTGTTTGGAAGCCAATCATGCCATTCGCAATTTAAAAAAATGGATGAAGCCACAGAAAGTTTGGCCCACATTGCTAACGCTAGGCACCAGCAGTTATGTGCAGTCCATGCCTCGTGGACGTTGCCTAATCATTGGGCCTTTCAATTATCCCGTGAACCTCACCCTGGGCACTCTCATCTCGGCCATTGCAGCGGGAAACACGGCCATTGTGAAGCCCTCAGAACTCACGCCGCATTTGTCAGGCCTCATTGCCAAGGTGGTGCGTGAGGTGTTTTCAGAAAATGAAGTGGCGGTCATTGAAGGCGAAGCCGATGTGGCCCAGGGCCTGCAGGCCTTGCCCTTTGACCATGTGTTCTTTACCGGTAGCCCTGCCATTGGCAAGCATGTCATGGCGGCAGCTGCCAAAAACCTGACCAGCGTCACCTTGGAGTTGGGCGGCAAAAGCCCCACCATCGTAGATGCCAGTGCCAATTTAAAGTTGGCAGCCCGTAACATTATTTGGTCTAAGTTTGCCAACTCTGGTCAAACCTGCATTGCCCCCGATCACGTGTTTGTGCACGAAAGCGTTAAAGACAAATGGCTTGAGTTGTGCAAAAAAGAAATCAAAAAGGCCTACGGCACCTCACTCACAGAACAAGCCAGCAATCCTCATTTGGCGCACATGGTCAACGCCAGACACACTGCTCGCATCAAGCACCTGCTTGACGATGCACAGGCCCGTGGCGCGCGTACCTTGCAGGGCGGAGGTGTTGATGAAGCCAGCTGTTTTGTGCAACCAACTTTGTTGGACCAAATTCCGGCAGATGCAAAAATCATGGAAGAGGAAATTTTTGGCCCTTTGCTTCCCATCATTGGCTACACAGATTTAGACCAAGTGATTGCCAGCATCAATGCTGGGCCCAAACCATTGGCGTATTACATCTACAGCCAAACCAATGCCAACATTGACAAAACCTTAACGCATATTACCTCGGGTGGCGCTTGCGTGAACCATTCACTCATGCAGTACTTGCAAGGCAATTTGCCTTTCGGTGGCGTTAACAATTCAGGCATTGGCCGCACGCACGGACACTACGGTTTCAAGGAATTCAGCCACGAGCGGGGTGTGGTCAAAACGCAATTTAACTTTGCCGCTATGCTCATGATGCCCGGACAAGTCTTGCCCATCATGCGCAAGGCTCTGAAGATGGGCTTCAAGTTTCTTTGAAAAAATGTTTGATTGACCTACACCAATGCTCAACGGAAAAGCCGGTGGCTGACTTTAGGCAAATGTGTACCCGTCCATTGCGATTACATAACTGCTGATGCCGCGGTAAAAGGCCTTGGCACTGGCGCCTTTGCCTGCGGCTCCAATGGCCACAAACAAGGGCAGCAGATGGTCTTCTGCAGGGTGTGAGCGTACGCCTTCTTTAGAGTGCTGACGGTAATCAATCAAGTGCTGCACATGCTTGTCCACCAGTTGCGCTTCTACCCAGTCGGCAAAGGTTTGAACATAGTCTGGCGTTTGGCCACCTTGCATGGCTGCCATCTGATAGTCCCCCAAGTTGTGCGTGATATTGCCAGAACCAATCACCAAGTAACCTTGGTGGGTCAGTTCTTCTAGCGCTTCACCCATGGCCAGCGCGTGGGCTGTACCGGCATGGCTTTGAATAGAAACAGCAATGATGGGGATGTCGGCACTTGGAAACATTTGGCGCAGCGGCGTCCATGCGCCGTGGTCTAGGCCGCGCGCTGGGTCTGTGTCCACCTGGCTAAAGCGCTTTTGCAGTGCTTTCACAACTTCTTGTGCGCCTTCGGGGTAGCCTGTTGCAGGGTATTTGATGCGGTACAACTCTTCTGGGAAACCGTAAAAGTCGTAAATGGTTTCAAGTTGCGATGCCGTGCTGACTGTTGGAACGGCCGTGTCCCAGTGCGGGCTGACCACAATGATGGCGCGAGGCTTTGACAATAAACTGGCCAATTGACTCATGGCTGTGCCAGCTGCACCAGAGTCAAGGGCAAAAGTAGGGGCGCCGTGTGGCACAAAAAGGGCGTTTCGAAGGTTTGCCATGTGTTGCTCCAATGGGATGGGCAGACTGTAGTCTTTATAGAGACGATACAGAGAAGTCAGACTGCAAATAGGGCTTGTTAGTACTCAAAACGACGAAGCCCCTCTAAAATCACAGGCGAATGTCTAATCAAAAATCCAATTCACAGTCTGTCGTGGCTTTTGCAAGCGTCAAAGAAATGAGCTTGAAAATCCGACAAAAGAGCCAACTCAAAGGACGCCAGGCGGATGAAGCTTCTTTGCAAGAAGTGCGGGCTTTGCTTTTGCTTGATTCGGAAGTTTTAAAGCAGCGCCGCGATTTACTCATCGAGCAATTGCACAAAATCAACGATACCTTCCGCGGTTTGCACGAGCGTCACTTGGTGGCCTTGGCCAAGCTGATGAACATTCCTATGGCTGAAGTGTATGAAGTTGCAACCTTCTACCACCACTTTGAAGTGATTCGTGAGGGTGAGCAAGCGCCTCAGTTCACACTGCGAGTGTGCGACGGCCTCAGTTGCGAGATGGCTGGCGCAGCCACACTGCTTAACAAGCTGAAAGCATCGCTAGGTACCAGTAAGATCAAAGTTGTGTCAGCACCCTGCGTAGGTCGATGCGAGCAGGCGCCTGTGGCAGTGGTGCACCAACATGAAATCGGTCACGCAACTGTTGAAAATGTGTTGGCGGCAGTACAGGTAGAGGCAACGCAGCCCGTAGCACCTGATTACATTGATTTGGATGCCTACATGGCCGAGGGCGGGTATGCCTTGCTGGAAGCACTGAACAGCGGTCAACAAGATGCCGAAGCTGTGATGAAAGCCATGGAAGATTCTGGCTTGCGCGGATTGGGGGGTGCAGGATTTCCAGCCGGACGCAAGTGGCGCATTGTGAGTGAGCAAGCAGCGCCGCGTTTGATGGCTGTGAACATTGACGAAGGCGAGCCAGGCACTTTCAAGGACAGAACGTATTTAGAGCGCGACCCGCATCGGTTTTTAGAAGGCATGTTGGTAGCCGCGCATGTGGTGGGCATTGATGCCATCTACATTTATTTGCGCGATGAGTACCATGCTTGTCGTCAGGTCTTGGAGGCTGAGTTGCAAAAACTCAAAGCCAATTCGTCCATTCATTTGCCCATGATTGAATTGCGCCGTGGCGCGGGTGCATACATTTGCGGCGAAGAGTCTGCCATGATTGAAAGCATTGAAGGTAAGCGGGGTGAGCCGCGCATGCGACCTCCTTACATTGCTCAGGTGGGCTTGTTTGGTCGGCCAACGCTAGAGCACAACTTTGAGACGCTTTATTGGGTGCGTGACATTGTTCAAAAAGGACCCGAGTGGTTTTCAGGCTTTGGAAGACACGGCCGCAAGGGTTTGCGAAGCTTCAGCGTCAGTGGGCGTGTGAAAAAGCCTGGCGTTAAATTGGCCCCTGCCGGCATTACGATGGCCGAACTCATTGAAGAATATTGCGGCGGCATGCAAGATGGCCATGATTTTTACGCTTACTTACCCGGCGGTGCATCGGGCGGTATTTTGCCTGCTTCGCACTCAGACATCCCCTTAGACTTTGATACCTTGCAAGCCTATGGCTGCTTCATTGGTTCTGCGGCAGTCATCGTGTTGGGGCATCAAGACTCAGCCCGCAATGCCGCTTTGAACATGATGAATTTCTTTGCGCACGAAAGTTGTGGGCAGTGCACGCCCTGTCGAGTGGGCACTGAGAAGGCGGTTCAACTGATGCAGGCAGCCGTGTGGGACAACGCCACCTTGGAGGACTTGAATCAAGTCATGGCCGATGCTTCTATTTGTGGTTTGGGACAAGCTGCGCCCAATCCTGTGCGCTGTGTTCAAAAATATTTTCCGCAAGAGGTGGTTTGAATGAACGCGCCTTTGTCTCAAGAATTGCTGGTACCACCCAGTGTTGAGTTCAAGCTCAATGAGCAATCCGTGATGGGTTTCGAGGGCGAGTCTATTTTGGATGCAGCCAAACGCCATGGCATTGACATTCCTCACCTTTGCTACCAAGAAGGATTGCGCGCGGATGGCAACTGCCGTGCGTGTGTGGTTGAAATCAAAGGCGAAAGAACGCTTGCGCCAAGTTGCTGTCGCAATGTCACGCCAGGTCTCGAGGTCTTGAGCCAAAGTCTGCGCGCCAAGAAAAGTCAAGAGATGGTGTTGGAGCTGCTTTTATCTGACATGCCCGATCAGGGTTACAAATGGACAGACAAGGGCCAGCATGGCGAGTTAAGCGACTGGTCATCCAAGATGAACGTGACGGTACGTCCGGAGCTACAGGCCTTGCGGCGTGAACAACCTGCGTGTGATGTCTCGCATCCTGCCATGGCCGTTAACCTCGATGCCTGCATTCAGTGCAACCGATGTGTGCGAGCCTGCCGCGAAGAGCAAGTGAACGACGTCATTGGCTATGCACATCGTGGTGCACAAAGTCAAATTGTGTTTGATTTGCAAGACAGTATGGGCACCAGTACGTGTGTGGCTTGTGGTGAATGTGTGCAGGCATGCCCTACAGGCGCGCTCATGCCCAAGTCGCAAATGGGGTCCCAAGTGGTCGACAAAAAGGTCGACTCGGTGTGCCCGTTTTGCGGTGTCGGCTGCTTGCTCACCTACAAGGTCAAAGACAACAAAATAGTGAGTGTAGAAGGGCGTGATGGGCCGGCCAATCACAATCGTTTGTGTGTCAAAGGCCGCTTTGGATTTGATTACATTCAGCACCCCCAACGACTCACAACGCCCCTTATTCGAAAACTGGGCGTGCCTAAAGATCCTGCGTTGATTCAGCAACTCAATCGCAACGCTGCCGATTGGTCTGCCGTGTTCAGAGAAGCTACTTGGGCAGAGGCCTTGGCCTTAGGTGCCGGCAAATTGAAGCAATTGCGCGACGCCTTTGGTCCCAAATCTTTGGCAGGTTTTGGCTCAGCCAAGGGCAGCAACGAAGAAGCCTACTTGTTTCAAAAGTTGGTGCGAACAGGTTTCGGCTCCAACAACGTCGATCACTGCACGCGCTTGTGCCATGCCTCAAGTGTGGCTGCAATGTTAGAAGGTGTGGGTTCGGCGGCTGTCAGCAATCAGGTCAACGACGTTGAACATGCAGGCCTCATTTTTGTCATTGGCGCCAACCCTAGCGCCAATCACCCCGTGGCTGCCACATGGATGAAAAATGCAGCCAAGCGCGGCGCCAAAATTGTGCTGGCAGATCCGCGTGTAACTGACATTGGTAAGCATGCCTGGCGAACATTGCAGTTCAAACCTGACACCGACGTGGCCATGCTCAATGCCTTGATCTACACGGTCATTGAAGAAGACTTGGTAGATCAAGACTTCATTCAAACGCGCGCTAATAACTACGAAGCACTGAAACAAAATATTCAAGGTTACAGCCCTGAAGCCATGGCGCCCATTTGTGGTGTGCCTGCAGAAACACTGCGCGAAGTGGCGCGTGAATTTGCCACCAGCAAAGCATCGATGATTCTCTGGGGGATGGGCATTAGTCAGCATGTTCATGGCACCGACAACGCGCGTTGCCTGATTGCCTTGGCCACAGTCACTGGTCAAATTGGCAAGCCCGGCTCGGGCCTGCATCCACTGCGCGGACAAAACAACGTGCAGGGTGCCAGCGATGCGGGGCTGATTCCAATGATGTACCCCAACTATCAGCGGGTTAACAATCCTTTGGCGCACGACTGGTTTGAAAAGTTTTGGGACTCACCTCTCGACAGTCAGCCTGGCTACACCGTGGTTGAAATCATGCACAAAGCCTTGGCCGCTGACACTGATTCGCACAAGGTGCGCGGCATGTACATCATGGGCGAGAACCCCGCCATGAGCGACCCAGATTTGAACCATGCGCGTCACGCTTTGGCGTCTTTAGACCACTTGGTGGTTCAAGATATTTTCATGACAGAAACCGCATGGTTGGCCGACGTGGTGTTGCCTGCCACCGCATGGCCAGAAAAAACGGGTACCGTGACCAACACCGATCGCATGGTGCAAATGGGCCGACAAGCGGTTGAGCCTCCGGGTCAGGCCAAAGCCGATTTGTGGATCATTCAGCAGATCGCCAAAGGCATGGGCTTGAATTGGCAATACAAGGGCGAGCACCATGGCGTAGCCGAAGTGTACGAAGAAATGCGACAAGCCATGCACGAAGTGATCAGTGGCATTTCTTGGAATCGATTGGTGCGTGAGTCGAGTGTTACTTACCCTTGCCTCACAGAAGAAGACCCTGGTCAGCCCACAGTGTTCAAAGAGCATTTTGCAACGGCAGATGGTCGCGTTAATTTGGTGCCTGCCGATATTATTCCGGCCAACGAAAGGCCTGATGCCAACTTCCCCTTCGTCCTTATTACAGGAAGGCAGCTAGAGCATTGGCATACGGGTAGCATGACGCGCCGTGCCACAGTGCTTGATGCCATTGAGCCTGAAGCTACTGCCTCAATGTGTGGCGCTGATATGTTGGCGCTGAGGTTGAGTGAAGGCGAGGTCATGACGCTTGCGTCTAGACGAGGTGAAGTGTGTTTAAGAGTGCGCCGTGACGACGGCACGCCGCAGGGTGCGGTATTTGTACCTTTTGCCTATTACGAGGCTGCTGCCAACCTCATGACCAATGCGGCGCTAGACCCGATTGGAAAGATACCAGAATTTAAATATTGCGCCATTGCTGTGAAAGCGGGCGGTGAATTGGCTGTGTCACAAGGATTCTTTTAAAAACTCACAGATGCATTATCTGGCTGCACTTTGCTGGCCCTCAATCTGCTTAGGCTTTGTAGTAAACCACTTGATGGCTGGTGGCCAGCAATTGTTGCTGGTCACTCCAAATTTCAGCCGATTGATCATGGTAACCAAGACCAAATTTAGACGCGCGCGCAATCCCCAATACATGATTTGTACCTGTGAACTGAGCAATGCGGTGTCCGCATGGAAATGCGTGGTGAGAGAAATGGTACCAGCTGGAAATCTGCCCATTTTGCGCACGAAAATACGGGGCACAAATGAGTCGCAGATGGCTGTGAGTGATAAAAAATCCAGTGGCCGCGGTGGATCATCTTGAATCCAAAACTCTGTGATCGCATCTGGTTCTTGGCTTGGTTGCTGACCGTCAATCATGAGGCCTTTGATGGTGCGCATGTCGTAGCGACGTGTCCACTCAGGCGCTTTGGACGTATCTGCCCGCGCTAGGTCAAGAGCAGGCTGTCGAACTGGAAAATTCAATTCAGTTGAGTGCCAAGTTTCGCGACGAATGGCAAAAACAGCGCTGGCTGTGGTTGCAATTTGACCATCATGCTGAAAAAGTGTCATGAACCAATGTTGTGTCGAGCGATTGGTTCTGAGGGCTTGGGCTTGGATGGTGAAGGGCCCGTCTTCAATGGGGCCAGCAAAATTCACAGTCAGAGAGACAGGATCACCTAATCGATTTTGATGCTTCAGGACAGCATTCAACATGACAGCAGAGGTGACACCCCCAAAGGGGCCGACCATGTTGCCATAAGCTGGCTGAGTGTGGCCTGACCACAGACCTTCGTTGTTCAGTTCTAGGTTAGTGGCTAGATCAAGTGGGTGCAAGAGATTTGTCATTGGGTTGGGGCTGAGCTTACGCAGTTAAACATCAAACTGTATGCCCTGTGCCAGTGGCAAACTGCAGCCGTAATTCACGGTGTTGGTGGCCCTGCGCATGTAGGCCTTCCAGGCATCTGACCCCGACTCACGCCCACCGCCAGTTTCTTTTTCACCACCAAATGCCCCGCCAATTTCGGCGCCACTGGTGCCAATATTGACATTGGCAATGCCGCAATCTGAGCCAATGGAAGAAGTGAATATCTCTGCTTCACGCAGATCTTGAGTGAACACAGAAGAAGACAGGCCATGCGATGCCGCATTATTCATAGCGATGGCATCTTCAAAATTGTCGTAAGGCACCACGTACAAAATAGGCGCAAAAGTTTCGCGCAACATGGGCCCTATTTGTATTTCAAACTCAACGATGGCAGGGCGAACGTAATAAGCATTGGGCCCACCCACATCGCATCGACTTCCAAAATGAACTTTGGCGCCTAGTTTTTTGGCTTCTTCGAGAGAGGCCTGCATGTTGTTAAAAGCAGTTTGATCAATCAGAGGCCCCACCAGCGTACCCGTTGTGAGCGGGTTACCCACAGGCAGCTTCTCAAATACTTTTTGCAAAGATGAAATCAATTGCTGGTAAACAGAGCGATGCACAATAAGCCGCCTGAGAGTGGTGCAACGTTGACCTGCTGTGCCAGCTGCAGAAAAAACCACGCCTCGCGTCACCAATTCTAAATTAGCGCTTGGGCAGACAATGGCTGCATTGTTGCCGCCCAACTCTAACAATGATTTTTTGAAAGTTGAGGCACAGGCCATGGCAACTTGGCGGCCCATGGCAGTAGAGCCCGTGGCACTGACCAATTTGATGTGGGGGCTTTCAACCATGGCTTTGCCAACTGTGCTGTTGCCCTGAAGCAGACACATTAAACCTTCATGCGCCATGCCAGACTGTTCAGCTGCCTTCAAAAGGAGCCCAGTCAATGCCATGGCACTCAGAGGTGCTTTTTCTGAAGGCTTCCAAACAAGGGTGTTGCCACAGACCAAGGCCAAAGCAGCATTCCATGCGAAAACTGCCATCGGAAAATTAAAAGCGGAAATGATGCCTACAGCGCCTAGTGGATGCCAAGTTTCAAGTAATTTGTGATCTGGGCGTTCGCTAGCAATGCTCAGTCCATATAGCTGGCGTGAGAGTCCCACTGCAAACTCACAAATGTCGACCACCTCTTGAACTTCTCCCCAGCCTTCCTGCAGGATCTTTCCGGTTTCATGAGAGATCAGTTGGCCTAGGGGGTCTTTGTGCTGTCTCACAAGTTCGCCAAATACACGCACCAACTCACCTCGCTTGGGCGCGGGTACTTTGCGCCAAGCAAGCGAGGCTTGGTGTGAACGAAAGAGTTCTGCACTGATTTGAGCCTCTGTGTGAGCAGTCAATTTTGCAAGCAATCTGCCGTCAACAGGAGAGTTAACGTCAAAGCCCTGCGCATTGGCAGGTGGCAATGCGAGGTTCAATGACTTGAAAATATTTTGAATATCAGTGCAGTAATTCATGATGTACTCTTAATGTTCGATGCTTGAGTTTAATTGGCTAATTGTTTGTTGGCCATCTTGTTTTGAGAATGTTGAAGTCGTGCAACTTAAATTTGCCCTGCGCACCAAACAATGGCTGGAAATGTGGCCAGCCAAGCCCAGAAAAATCGGTTCAAACCAAAATACCAAAACACCAAAAAGTGAAACAGCGCTGCAATGGTGCAAAAGACCATTGCCAAGCGCGCGTCAAGCAAGGCCAGCGGTGCTGCACTCTCCCACAAAATAAACGACCAGGAGCTGATCATGGCTACCCAAGGTTTGCGCAGCCAATGGTTCGGCTTTAGAGGTCCGTGAATAGCAGCATTCAAGAAGATGGTCATGGCACGGCCATCTCGCCATTCACGCTTTAGCAGTTTCACCGAGCCCGACATGAAATAAGAGGTGATTGACTGTATGGTGATGTACCAAAAGCAAGCGCGCCACCCCAATTCTGGGCTAGCAAAATGACTGACAAGTTGAGCAATCAACAAACCAGTGAGTACGACCAAAGTCATGAAATCGCTACCGCCATTGAAGGCACCTCGCCAGCGAATAAGGATTGCCAAATTACTCACAAACAAAAAACCAATGCTCCATAAATGACCGCCCTGAATGGCCACGCTGAGCAATGCCAATAGCCTTAAGGCCAACAGCGCACTGAAAGAAGTGGGTGTGAACAAGGTATCTAGAAATTGACGCAGCGATGGATGAGGAATGTCTTGTCGCTGAATAGACCAGATCCACAGGCCGCGCCCTTGGGTGGCAGGACGTATGCGCCAATATTCCAAAGTCTGAATGCCCAAGTTCAAAGCAAAGAGCAGTTCCATGGCGCGGATGGCCAAGGGTGTGGTGACGATGTAGGCTGAATGCCAGTCCAGAATCATTTCCGATGTTCCTCTGGTGAGGTCATCATGACGTGGGTGTGCGTGGTTTCGGTTGGGCTGTCTAGCAACATTCGCAATTCAAATTGACTCTGGGTGTGATCTGGATACTTGTAAAGCATCACACCTTCTACTAAATGCGCCACCATTTGGTAGGACACTAAATTTCTAGGATCGAAACCCTCTGGTGCTTCGTTTAAATCTGCCCAAAAGTGATCTATCAAATTTTGTTGTGCCAAGCCCAAATTGGTCACTGGGTTGTGAAAAAGGTGCCAGAAGTTTTGCGCAGTCCGTGGATAGAGATGTTCCCACTCGGACCAAGTGAGTTTGCCCTCATTACTGACATGGGCAGCTCGCGCATACAGGTGAGGCACATAGCCCACTGCATGGAAAAATTTCCAATTTGGAAAAAATGAGCGCAGTAAAAAAATCCAAGGCCCCCGAATTTGGGGGGTCTTGTAGATCAAGGTGAGGGCGAGCACCAAGAAGTAGCCGATGACCCAATAAACTGCCATTTCAAAACAGAGTACTTTGCTGAAGCATTGCAATAATGAATCAGCCAATTCTATTGATGAATGGCCCGCCAATAAACCTGTTTCGGCTCAGAGAGAAAAAATGTAATGACTTTCAGTTCAAGATTGCAGAAAGATCTAATTTTTGGAACTCAATGGCCCAGTCGCTTTAACTGCGCCTTCAATTTTTTGATGGTTTTCCGAATTTCAGCCACTTTCTCTTTGTCTTTTGCCTTGCGAGATTTTGGCTTTTGGGCCAACAAAGTTTTTCGACATTTTGGGCTGCCACACCAGCAGGGGTATTGCGCAATTAATTTTTTGGTGATGGGTTCATCAATGATAAGGCCGTAGTCATAGTTCAGCTCTTCGCCAGCTGAGATGTTTTTCTTGGCCTTGATAAATACGCGACCTTCATCGACTTCAGGTTTGCAATTGGGCGTGCAACAGTGGTTGATCCATCGAGCTGAATTTCCACCATGCAAAGCGTCGATCACACGATCTTCGTCAATCTGAAAATAAAAGGTGTGGTTCGGATCTTTGGGGTCGTGCGGATGTCTGTCTTCTGCTTCTTGCGCTGAAATGATTTCCCCTACGTATTCAATGATCGTTTCACCTTTTAAGATATCTTGGCCTGCAAAAACACCTTTTCCGTGGACGCCAGATTGTCGAACTTGGATTCGTCTGGCAGAAGGTTTTTTGGCTATAGTTAAATTTGAATTTCTCATAACTGAATGTTGCCAGAAATCGCATTAATTTCGCCTTTGAGCAATGACACCAACTCATTTATTGCAATGAGTTTTGTCATAAATATTTCACAATAATGAAATCTTGGTGAAACCCGCGCCCTGCATCATCAACTTCCAAGTTAAGTACAACTTGGGAGACCATGATGAAAGAATTGCCAAGCCCTACCTTCCCGATTTCGCAAATTGCTTTGCCTAGGGGGTCACTTCATCAAAGCCCTGAAAACCAAAATTCAGCCAGCCACTCAAAAATTTCGAAATCTGCCATCGAAGTTAGCTGGGCTAAGCATCAAGACGAAGTAAGAGAAGCCCAAAGGCTGCGTTATGAGGTTTTCGGAAAAGAAATGGGTGCCAGGTTGCCAGAAACCGTGGCTGGCCACGATATAGACCTTTTTGATGACTATTGCGAGCACCTGTTGGTCCGTGATGGTGTTTCTGGTGCCGTCATTGGTACTTACCGTGTTTTGACGCCAGCCCAGGCTAAGCGGGTGGGTGGCACTTACACAGACACTGAATTTGATTTAACACGCTTGAGATTCATGCGCGAACGCATGGTGGAATTAGGCAGAAGTTGTGTCCACGCCGAGCACCGACATGGCGGCGTCATCTTGGCCTTGTGGGGTGCCTTGTTTGAATTCATGGCGCGCAATCAATTGGACACCATGATTGGTTGTGCCAGCATTCCTATGTTGCACAACGGCGTTGTGACCGGCGATGCTGCTGCCAGCATGTGGAAGCAGCTTTCGAAAACAAATTTGGCGTCTATTGAATTTCATGCGTTACCCCGCTTGCCACTTCCGATCGAAGAACTCGACTCAGACTTGCCAGTTGAGCCGCCCGCATTAATCAGGGGCTACCTCAGATTGGGTGCCAAAATTTTGGGTGCACCCGCATGGGACCCCGATTTCAACACGGCAGATTTGCCCATGTTGATGCAAGTGAAGGACCTTCCAAACCGGTATCGCAAACTTTTTGCGGTGTCATGATGATGTTCAAAGATGTTCAGGACTTTATGCCAGGCGAGAGCGCCACGACAAAGCATTACCGTGCCATCTTTATTTCTGATCTTCATCTTGGAACGCCAGGTTGCCAAGCTGAAGCGTTATTGGAATTTTTGAAAACACACTCCTGTGACACTCTTTATTTGGTGGGCGACATCATTGATGGCTGGCAACTTAGGCGCAAATGGTATTGGCCTCAAGCACACAACGACGTGGTGCAAAAACTATTGCGAAAAGCGCGCAAAGGTTGCCGTGTGATTTACGTGCCGGGCAACCACGATGAATTTGCACGAGACTTTTTAGACCATTCTTTTGGCGGTGTTGAAGTGGTAGAGAGCGCAGTGCATGTGACTGCCGATGGCAAAAAGCTATGGGTGATTCATGGCGACTATTTTGATGGTGTTATTCAATTTGCCAAATGGCTTGCCTACTTGGGTGATACTTTGTATGACTGGGCCCTCAAAGCCAACCGCCACTTGAATTACATGCGCGGACGTTTGGGAATGCCCTATTGGTCTTTATCTGCCTACCTCAAATTGAAGGTCAAAAAAGCTGTGAATTTTATTTCTGACTTCGAAGTGGCGGTGGCACACGAAGCGAAAAAACGGGGTTATGACGGCGTGGTGTGTGGCCACATCCACCATGCTGAAATTCGCAACATTGACGGTGTGCTCTATTGCAACGATGGTGATTGGGTGGAGAGTCTAAGCACTTTGGTAGAACACCAAGATGGGCGCTTGGAAATATTGACGTTTGATCCTTACTCTGAAGAAAAAATTGCCGTTAAACCCACGACGCTGGTCAGTGTTTAAAGCTCTATAAAGCCACAGAGCACTCGCAGAGTTTTGTCTCATTGTGAGACTGACTTAATTGATCATCTCCAGCCATTGCGGCAATGCCATTACAAAAAACGGAAACCAAGAGAGGATAACGGTGCCAATGAAAATAGCCAGCAGCGCAGGCAATACCGATTGGATAATTTCCTTCAACGGCTTTTTAAACACAGCGCTTGCAAAATAAATATTCATGCCGGCAGGTGGGCATAAAAATCCCATTTCTAAATTGGCGAGGAAAATGATTCCAAAATGAATGGGGTCAATGCCATAACTCATGGCAAGAGGCAGCAGCAAAGGCACCAGCACAATGATGGCGGCATAGATTTCCATCAGTGCGCCTGCAAAGAATAAAAATATGTTCAGTGCCAGCAAGAACACATACGGGTTGGTCGTAATGCCTTGAACCCAATCTGAAGCCAAGTCTGGAATGCCAACGTCAATCAAATAATTGGTAAGGCCAAGCGCCATGCCCATGATGAGCAATATGCCACCAATTATTTGGGCTGATTGATAAAGACAATGTACCAGTGTGTCGTATTTAAGTTCGCGGTGAATAAAGCCTTGCGTGATCAAGGCATAAGCTACCGTGATGGCCGCACCCTCTGTCGGGGTGGCAATGCCTGAAATCAAGGTGCCAATGGCAATCAAAGGTGCGACAAGTTCCCACTTTGCAGCCCACATGGCCGTTTTCAATGGAACAGCATTTTCCGAAGGTGTTGGATCAAAGACTTTGAACTTGGCAGCTTGATTTGAAGATTGAGTCGTTCTTAAAAATCCGCCAAAAAGTAGCAGCGATACAACCATGAGAACGGCTGGTATCAGTCCAGCGACAAACATGGTGTTGATGGGCACCCGAGCCATGATGGCGTACATGATCAAGGGCACCGAGGGCGCTAACAAAACACCTAAGGAGCTTGCACTGGTAATCAAACCAATACTTTTTGATTCTGGGTAACCTACTTTGAGTAGAAGTGGCAACATCAATCCGCCCAAGGCAAGAATCGTGACACCGCTTCCACCCGTTAAGGCCGTGAAGCAACTGCACAGACACGCAACCGCTAATACGCTTCCTATTTGGCCAGAGCCAAAGAGGCTGCTGAACAATTGACTAAGGCGAACTGCAGCTTGGGTGTTGGCAAAGACAAGCCCTGCCAGAGTGAACAGAGGCAGTGCGGGCAAAGAGGGGTTGACTGTAATTTGGTAATGCGACAAAGCCAAAGATGCCATAGGAATGTTTTCTGATGAAAACAAGATCCAGGACAAGCCACCCAAAACCAAAAAAACAGGTCCACCTAAGGCGAGAAAAATGAACAGCAACAAACACAGCCAAGGCGTTGGAACTGCGACAGAAGCCAGCCACTGACTTGCTTGCCACGATGCGCCTAGGACGAGAAGAGTGCCTAACCATTGAAAGACAAAATGATCGTGCCACTTTTGGCCAAATTTAAGCCCCAAAATGCCGAATCCTAAAGGCATGGCGCACAAAAAGAGCCAAGATGGCAACCCGTAGGCGATGGTATGTTGAGCCTCAATCTCAGTCATGACTAACTCATAACTGGCTTTTGCCAAAACCCCACAGATCAATGTGGAACCTAAAAAGATCCAAGCTCGCGCTAGTTTTTGAGCCCGCGGGTTTTTAAGATCTCGCCATAAAGCACCGATGCTGGTCAAATGGCCGGTTCTTTCAGCATAAATGGCGCCTGCTAGAGAAAATAGCAAACCCAAGTGCTGAACCAAAATTGGCGCATTGTTGATGCCACTGCCTTGAAGAGGCCGCAATAAAACTTCAATGACGGGTATCAAAACCATGCCGCACAGGGCCAGTGCAGCAAATGCCGCATCCCAATTTTGCAGGAGATGGCGACCTGGTGAAACTTGCTTCATGGCGTTTTTGAGGCGCGATAAGTCTTGAGGTGTGCAAAGACTTCATCGAATGTTTCGGCCGGTACCATCTTGCCTCTGATTCGAGGGTAGAGTGATTCACTCAAGGCTCGCCACTCTTTCAATTGCTCTGCATTGGGCTTGTTCACTTGCAGACCTCGCTTCTTCATGGCGTCTACAGCTTCTTCGACTTCCTTGCGAGCTTGCATGCGAATCACACTACCGGCCTTGTCGGCAGATGCTTTCAAGGCAGCTTGGGTTGCTGGCGACATTTCATCGAATGATTTTTTGGAAATCACAAAGGCACCCACAATGGGTGCCCAATTGATTTCCAACATATGAGGCGCCGTGTTGTAAATTTGGGTTGCCAAGGCGAAGTAGGGTGTTGAGGGCACCACATTGATCATGCCAGTTTGAATCGACGGCAGAATATCGGTGGGTTCAAGCGGTACAGGTGTATAGCCCATGCTCTTCATGATTTCTTGTTGCTCAGCTTCTGCGCCCCAAGCAAAAAATTTCATTTTTTTATAATCGTCTGGGCTGAAGGCAGCTTGTTTTGAAAAGAAGCGAACCCATCCAGCATCGCCCCAAGCCAACACCACGTAGCCCTTGTCCAGAAACTTTTTTTCCATGCCGGGTCTCATCTTCTCGCGCACGTAATCCAATTCTTCCCATGAGCGAAATGCCAATGGCAGATTTTGAAGCGCGGCAATGGAAGGCTCAATTTCTCGCAAACCTACAACCGACAGCAAAGCTGCTTGCAGTTGACCGATGCGCATCCGGCGAACCATTTCTGCTTCACCACCTTGGCTGCCATCGGTGAACACGTTGAAGCGGGATGAGCCTGATTGGCTCTTTTTCCAAGCTTCACCCACTTCCATCAGTTGACGGTGGTAAAGCGAGTTTTTGGGAACCAATGAGCCGATTTTCAGTTGGGGATCGGCCGCATAAGATGTTACGGGTAGACCACAAGCCAATGCCAAAGCCATTACAGCAAACAGTTGGGCGACTGATCTTCGAAGTTGAATTGAGTGCATAGGTTTAGCTTGAAATTAAAAGAGGTTGTCAGTGTTGTCAAGCAACCATTGAGCTCTTCGCCGCATAACCGTATTGGTTAAATCATTTTGAGAGCGAGCAAGCTCTATGGCCTGATTGAGCAGTAGTTTAAAGGCTTCTTTATTTTGGGTTGCAACAGCCCAGTTTTCGGCTTTAGAAATCAGGGGCGCAACTTGGTTGCCGCGCCACTCAATGGCAAGATTGAAATATTTTTCTGCAGCTTCTGGTTTGCCACCTGGCTTTGCGAGCTCCAAGGTCCCCATCATGCTGGCCAATGCGCCTTGATCGAATTGAGGATTTGCTTGCCACGCCAGCTCGGCCATGCGCAACACTTCTGGCAAGTCTGCCACCACATCGGGTGAGTCTTTGGACAAGGAAATGGCACCCGCCCATGCCGTCATGGACCAATAGACCAAGCCGGCATCTTGCTTTTTAATCTTGATGGCTTGCTTGGCCCCTTTTCCTTGGAGGTGACCCTTCAGATCTGGGTAATGTTGGGCCAAGCTTTTAAGGCCCACTGTTTTTGCACGTGTCATCATCTTGGCTGCGCGCCCTCTGAGAACACTTGCTTTTTGAATACTTTCCGATTCCATTCGGTCTGCTTCGTCCATCAAGAACACAAACGCATACTGTGTATAGCCTCGCGTGACGGCTTCTGCGAGTTTGATGTGGTCAGGAATTTCCTGCAGCAAAGACTCAGACAATTTCAATTGATAAGCGCTCGCGTGCATTAACAACTCTAAATCATCGTCCGTAGAACTGGTCTCTGCAGACAATAAGTCACCGGCGCGATTCAAAAGTTGATGCTGTACTGAACACCCGCTCAGTACAGCAATCAACAAGGTGCCAGTGAAAATGACCTTGAACAAACTGCTAATTAGATTGTACAAACTGGCACCTCGTGACTCATGGGGAGTTCGTCCATTGGCGCACAAGCGCACAAAAGGACCCCAGTGAAAGCGAAGGCTCTTGACCTGAAGGCTGAAATTCTCATGCTAACTTTTCCAATAAGGCTTGGCCCATCTTGATGCGCTGACCCGTTGCAATGCCCTCTGCCAATTTGAAACCTGTTGGAACAAATACCAAAATGGTGGAGCCGTGTTGAAACCAACCCAACTCTTGGCCTTTGTAAGTTTGGATGGCGCAAGGAATTTCATTGGGGCCCGTGTAATCGACATGGAACAACAAATTGACAGCGTGCAAGCGCAAGCTGGCGACCAAGATGGCTGCTACGGGCACCATGATCATGGGCGTTCCATCAGTTAGTTCGAAATTCAGAACGGCCCGTTCGTTTTTGCAAAAAAGTTGCTCAACGCGTTTCAGCGCAATGGGGTTGACGTTCCATGTGTCCCCAGAAATGTGCGTCACGTGGGTGAGTGTTGCATCCGCTGGCGCATGAAATCGGTGGTACATGCTGGATGTCAGGCGCAATGTCACGTAAGTGCCATTTTTCAAGGATTCAACCAACTCGCCAGTTCTGGGCGTAAAGCCCATCAAGCTAGAGAGGCTGTAGGGGAAACCTTTGGCTTGAAAGACTTGGGTGTGATCAATGTCGCCACATTCGCCCACAATGGCATCGCAGGGGCTGCTCAGGATTTCATTGCGCATGTCAATGGTTCTAGAACCTGGTTTAAGTTCACGAACAAAGCAATCGTGCATGCTGTCAAATTTGGTTTTTGAAGCCTCTCTCAAATCAAGATCTGAAAATAACTTCCAAACGCCAATTGACAAGTCCCGGATGATCGGATTTTTGATTTGACTCCACCAACCCATGAAGCGGGTGAGTGTGATGCGTGGAATTCGATTGGTTAACAGGAAATTCAGGTCTTCTTGTGAACTAATTCTTTGAATTATTTGTTTCATTTTCATTTTCCTGTCATGAAATCTAAATAAAAAGATGACTTCAACCACTCATCTTCGGATTCAACGTGTCTGTACAACTTGCTTTGTCCCTCGGTGCAATTGCACTCTTGTTCCCTTTTGTAAAAAGACGGCTTGAGTTGTCCTTTGCTAAGCACCCGTCCTTAACCGGTCACTCCAGAATGGCAAAACGAGTGGTCGGCCTTTTGCCAGGCTACGAGTTCAAGGAAGACAAATTCTTCTCATGTGATGGTGCTCCAGAGTCTGTGGCTGCTAATCGGCGTTCTGCGTTTTACCAATTGGCAAATTTGTTACAGACACGTCATGCCAAAAGCATTGAAATGACAGCTGAAGCGCGTGAAATCATTTCTGATTTGCAATTCACAGGCGCATACCGCGTCCCATTTCAATTCAGTCCACTGGTGCGACAACACTTGAAAGTTGGTGCATTTATACAGTCGGCAGATGGCGTATTTGTGACAGACCAAGATGGGCAGCGGTTTTACGACCTGACGGGTTCTTACGGCGTCAACGTTTTTGGCGCTGATTTTTACAAAGAATGCATGAAACTAGGATCAGAGAAGGTTGAACCCGTAGGCGCAACTTTAGGGGCCTACCACCCCTGTGTTGCTTTTAACGTGAAGCGCCTGAAAGAAATTTCAGGCCTAGATCAGGTGTCCTTTCACATGTCGGGCACGGAAGCCGTCATGCAGGCTGTCAGGCTGGCAAGGTATCACACAGGTCGTAAAAACTTGGTTCGTTTTTGTGGTGCTTACCATGGCTGGTGGGAAGATGTGCAGCCTGGACCCGGCAACCCCATGCCACCCCGTGAAACATACACACTAAGGGACATGCATGAAAACTCTCTCAAAGTGCTGCGGACCAGATCAGACATTGCGTGTGTTCTGATCAACCCTTTGCAAGCGCTTCATTTGAACCAAGGCGCTCCAGGCGACTCTTCTTTGGTCGATAGCAGTCGCAGGGCGACTTACGATCGGGAAGCTTATACAGCTTGGTTGAAAAAGCTGCGCGAAGTCTGTACCGAACGCAACATCGTTCTTATATTTGACGAGGTTTTCTTAGGATTCCGTTTGGCAAAAGGTGGTGCCCAGGCGTATTTTGGCGTTCAGGCCGACATGGTCACGTATGGCAAAACCTTGGGTGGAGGATACCCAGTGGGCGTGGTGTGTGGCCGCGCCGATTTGATGAAGCGATTCCGCTCAGAAAGACCCGCTGACATTTGTTTTGCACGCGGTACATTCAACGCACATCCACATGTCATGGGTGCCATGTCTGTCTTTTTAGAAAAAATTGAAACACCTGAAATATCAGCTGTTTACGAAAATTTGGACACCACTTGGAACCAAAGGCGCGAACGATTCAATCAGGTGATGACTGAAAAAGAATTGCCTTTGCGGGCTGCCAATATGTCGAGTGTCTGGAGCCTCTATTACACGGACACAAGCCGCTACAACTGGATGCTTCAGTACTACCTGCGCTCTGAGGGTTTGGCACTCAGCTGGGTGGGCACCGGTCGTTTGATTTTCAGCTTGAACTACTCAGATGCAGACTTTGAAGAAGTGTTGCGCAGATTTGTGGCGGCTTGTGAATCTATGAAATCAGCGCAGTGGTTTTGGGCGCCAGCTCAACTGTCCAACAAGCTGATTCGCAGATCGATTTTGAAAGAAATGTTTCAAAAGCGAGAAGCATTGAAAGTTTAAAAGCGAACCCCCAAGGTGAGGCTGGCTTCTTGGTAGTTGAATATCTGAGAAGCCTTGTCTTGCCTTGCGCTGGTGACCACATCTGATAGATTGATGCGCCCAAGTTTGTAAGTTGTTCTTGCGAAATAGTCTTTCATAAAGTCAACTTCCAAGCCACCGGCAATATCCAAGTTGGTACCGGCCTGATGGAATTTGTCATTGCGCACCTGACCCAGCATGGTCATGGTGATATTGCTTTTGGGTATCACAATGCCAACGCCTACCAAGGCAAAAAGATGCCCTTTAAGTTTGCCCGGCAAGTCGTTGAGAGGATACTTTTTTTCGTATTCGAATGAAACAACGTTTAAGCCATCAGTATGTTCGTAGTGCATGAATGCAGGTGACAGGTACTGCTGACCAGCGCTTGGGTAATTCTTTTGAAGGTACTGGCCTGATGCACTGACCGCTTGAGCATCAGAAACGACATACTTCATGTGATCCAAATTCAATGCCAATGCGGTATCAGAATTGAGTTGATAAGCAATGCGCGCGTTTGTCTGGGGAATTGTGATTTTTCCGGGGTTCAAATAAGTATTGAACAAGGTTTGTGGCGTTAGAGTCTTTTGGGTATCTGTTGCGCGAACGCCATGCAATGTGAATTGATGGTCAATCCCTTTAAAGTGAATGTCACTCTTTGAGTACGACTCATTGTTCCAACCCCATTCAAAAGACCATTTGTGGGGCGACTCCAAGTTGAAATTGACGTCGGCCGCGTGCACATTTGCCAAACAGCAGAATGCGCAAAGTGAAAGCAGAGTTTGATTCATAGGTTTCTTTTTTTTCTTTTGGCATTCTAAGACGCGCCTTAATTGCTAACTGCAATCTTTATCACTGTTTTCGGATTAAGGACATAACCTGGACACTCATACCTCTCAATGTCTTCACCCGAAATAGGAAAAGCACCGCAATTCGATAATTTTCTAAAAGGCGAGTTGTAGATGCCGCATTGGAACTTGTCCTCCGGTATGGCCTCTAGAAAAAAACATTGTTGATTCAAGCAGCAATTGCCACATTGGGTGCAGGCGCCTGAAATTTGACTCGACTCATTCAGGCGCACAGCAAAAAATGACTCAAAGTACCTTTGCACTGGCCCCTGAGAAAGGGCCTTGTGGTGAATTTTCAATTTCTGAATTGTTTCGCGATAGTTGAGGATGTACTTGGGTTTTAAAAAAATAAAACCAAAGATCAAAGGCAAAACCGGCAAGGCGACTTTGGCAAGCAACAACAATGATTTGGCTGGAAATTGAATGAATGTATTTTTCAAAACAAAGCTTTTTGAGTGACGATTGGATGGAAAACTTGTGAAAATTCTATGCCTCTCGTGTTTCAAAGCGATGACGAGATGTTATTTTTTCCCGATCAGGCAATGCAGTCAATGATCAGCGTTTGAAATACAAAATACCAATCTGGCCAGATGCAATTTCGTTAGAGCCTGAAATCCTTTTGAGCTCAGCAATGGGCTGGGAGATGGCGAATGATGAATACCAAGCCCAATGTTTTGTAAGTGATTGCTTGAAAGTTAAACCCGCACTGACCTTTTGAAAACCTGTCGTGACAAGATTTAACGGCCCTGTTTTAAATTGAGAGCCAGAATTTCGCCAATGTTCTGCTGTGGCCCAAGTACTGTCGGCATGAAGAATCAACTCACTCTGCTGAAACACTGGCCAGGCATATGACAATCCTAGGTTGAGAGTGGTGCCGTCCCCTTTGTTCAAAACATCTTGAGTCCAATCTGCATTGAGTCGCCAACGTTGATTGATCTTGCGGTGCAGCATGACGCGTGTTCGCAAAGTGTTCTTACCACCCTCGAAAACATCAAAAGACTCACCCGTGCTCACGTTGTGAACCCGCATAGAAAGACCAATGCTCAAATCTTGTTCATCCATGACCTGATAACTGAGTGTTGGCTCACTGCCAAACTGGCCTAAATTTCGCCATGCACGACCATCGCCTATGCCCAGTTGCCACTTGCCGTAGCGCAGCCCAATGACGGGTCTCACGCGTGCCGTGTTTTGCCAATCACCCATGTCATTGGATTTCAGTCTTGTTCCAAGGGTGTAATAGAGTTGACCAGCTTCGCTGACAACAGGGGATGCCTCAGTTGAGCTTTTTTGTGCGTTTGCCTTGCACGGCAGTAGGGTGATGCTGAAAATGATGACACCCAAGCAAAGTGCATGAACGATCATTTGCTTTTTGGCATGCATCAGGTAAATCATTAAGACATTTTTACGCCTGCAAGGTTAAATCCATGTGACAAAATGAATTTTTTGGAAATTCAATTGAAGTCATGAATTTGCAATGAAGTCACAAGATGATGAAATAAGAGGAGCCAAAATATGAACCAACAAGCCCAAATCGATGCCGAGCAAATGCGCAAAATCCGTGAAGACATTCTGGATTCCATTGATGAAGAACTAGAGATGGCCCTCGAGGACGGTGTCAATGAGAATGACCCCTTGGCCAGTGCTGAAGAAAAAGTGGCACGTGCTCACTATTTTCGGGAACTTCTTCGGTTGCAAGGTGAGTTGGTTAAGTTGCAAGACTGGGTTGTTGCAACCAAGCAAAAAGTTGTCATATTGTTTGAAGGCCGTGACGCGGCCGGCAAAGGCGGCGTGATCAAACGCATTACGCAGCGGTTGAATCCTCGTGTTTGCCGTGTTTCGGCATTGCCAGCACCCAACGACCGAGAAAGAACCCAGTGGTACTTTCAGCGGTATGTTTCGCATTTGCCAGCAGCTGGTGAGATCGTGCTGTTCGATCGAAGTTGGTACAACCGTGCCGGTGTCGAAAAAGTGATGGGTTTTTGCTCCGACGAAGAGTACGAAGAGTTCTTTCGCACCGTGCCAGAGTTTGAAAAAATGCTTGCACGAAGTGGCATCACACTCCTTAAGTACTGGTTCTCCATCACTGACGATGAACAGCATGCGCGGTTTTTAGGCAGAATCCACGACCCACTCAAACAGTGGAAGCTCAGTCCAATGGACTTAGAAAGCCGCAGGCGCTGGGAAGATTACACGCGTGCTAAGGAAACCATGATTGAGCGCACACACATTCCTGAAGCGCCATGGTGGGTGGTTCAAGCTGTGGATAAAAAAAGAGCGCGCTTGAATTGCATTGATCACCTGCTGGGACAATTCAGTTACCACGAGGTGGAGCACGCTGAAATTCAGCTACCTGCGCGCGTTAGAAACCCAGACTACATTCGGCACCCTGTTCCTCAAGACATGATCGTACCTGAAAAATATTAAGAAAGTTGGCAATAAGTCAC
>JBIIJK010000003.1:0-82357 GCA_044233865.1 Limnohabitans sp. | reverse complement strand
CACCGCGTATTTGTGAGCGGTGCGGTATGGGGCATCAACAGCTTTGACCAATGGGGCGTGGAGTTGGGCAAGGTGTTGGCCAAGGACATTCATGCTCGTATATTGTCGGGAGATGTTGTGGGTTTGGATGCTTCTACGGCGCAGCTGTTACACAAAATTCGATAGGCAATTTTTTGTCAGTGCTTCGCTCAATTGAATTGTCTGAGTTGAGCGCGACGAAAAAAAACCCCGCAATCACTTGCGGGGTTTCTTGTGCAAGGTCAAAGGTCTTTGCAGACCCTTGAAGCAGCGGGCAATTACATGCCCATGCCGCCCATACCACCCATGCCGCCCATGTCAGGCATGCCACCGGCGCCAGATTCTTCTTTTGGTGCTTCTGAAATCATGCACTCTGTGGTCAACATCAAAGAGGCCACGGACGCTGCATTTTGCAAAGCAGTGCGTGTCACTTTAGTTGGATCCAAAATGCCCATTTCAATCATGTCACCGTAGGTGTCGTTGGCAGCATTGAAGCCGTAGTTGCCTTTGCCAGCCATGACAGCGTTGACAACAACTGATGGCTCGCCACCTGCGTTGTACACGATCTCGCGCAAAGGCGCTTCGATTGCTTTCAACACCAACTTGATGCCAGCTTCTTGGTCAGCGTTGTCACCTTTGATGGTGCCAGCGTTTTGACGAGCGCGCAGCAATGCCACACCACCGCCAGCCACAATGCCTTCTTCCACAGCGGCGCGGGTAGCGTGCAATGCGTCTTCAACACGGGCTTTCTTTTCTTTCATTTCGACTTCGGTGGCAGCGCCAACCTTGATCACGGCAACACCGCCAGCCAACTTGGCCACGCGCTCTTGCAGTTTTTCACGGTCGTAGTCAGAAGTGGCTTCTTCGATTTGAACGCGAATTTGTTTCACACGTGCTTCGATGTCGCCAGCAGCGCCAGCACCGTCGATGATGATGGTGTTTTCTTTGCCCACTTCGATGCGCTTGGCTTGACCCAAGTCTGCCAATGTCACTTTTTCGAGTGTCAGGCCCACTTCTTCAGCGATGACTTTACCGCCGGTCAAGATAGCGATGTCTTCCAACATGGCTTTGCGGCGATCGCCGAAGCCAGGAGCCTTGACAGCCACAACCTTCAAGATACCGCGGATGGTGTTGACCACCAAAGTAGCCAAGGCTTCGCCTTCAACTTCTTCAGCAATGATCAGCAAAGGACGGCCAGCTTTTGCAACGGCTTCCAATGTAGGCAACAAGTCACGGATGTTGCTGATTTTCTTGTCGAACAACAACACGAAGGGGTTGTCGAGCAAAGCAGCTTGCTTCTCGGGGTTGTTGATGAAATAAGGTGACAGGTAGCCACGGTCGAATTGCATGCCTTCAACGATGTCGAGTTCGTTGTCGAGTGACTTGCCGTCTTCAACAGTGATCACGCCTTCTTTGCCCACTTTGTCCATGGCTTTGGCAATGATCTCGCCAATGCTGTGGTCGCTGTTAGCAGAGATAGAACCCACTTGAGCGATTTCTTTGGTGGTTGTAGTGGCCTTGGTGGCTTTCTTCAACTCTTCGATCAAGGCTGTGACAGCTTTGTCGATACCGCGCTTCAAGTCCATGGGGTTCATGCCGGCGGCAACGTACTTCATGCCTTCGTGAACGATGGCTTGTGCCAACACGGTAGCGGTTGTTGTACCGTCACCTGCGTTGTCAGAAGTCTTGGAAGCAACTTCCTTGACCATCTGGGCGCCCATGTTTTGCAACTTGTCTTTGAGTTCGATTTCTTTGGCCACGGACACACCGTCCTTGGTCACGGTGGGGGCGCCGAAAGAGCGCTCGAGCACCACATTGCGACCCTTAGGGCCCAAAGTTACTTTGACCGCGTTGGCCAAAATGTTCACGCCTTCAACCATGCGTGCGCGGGCTTCGCCGCCGAAAATTACGTCTTTTGCTGCCATTTGAATTTCTCCGATTTAAAAAATTACTCGACGACCGCGAACAGGTCTTCTTCTTTCATGACCAACAGCTCGTCGCCCATCACCTTGACGGTTTGGCCGCTGTACTTGCCGAACAACACGCGGTCGCCGACCTTCACGTTCATGGCCAACACTTCGCCTTTGTCATTGCGCTTGCCTGGGCCGACGGCCAAGACTTCGCCTTGATCGGGCTTTTCAGCAGCTGCGTCAGGAATCACGATGCCAGAGGCAGTTTTGGTTTCGCTTTCGACACGTTTAACGATCACGCGATCGCCGAGAGGACGTAGTTTCATTGCATCTCCTAAATATGAAACAAGGTTAAAAAAACAAAAAGCATTCAAAATTGAATACTTAAGGGTTCATGGGAGGGTGCTGACGTTGTTAGCACTCATCTCCTGCGAGTGCTAATGATAAGGGCATTCAAACTAATTTCAAGTGGGCTTTTGAAAAATGAGGACTTCTTGACGTCGTGAATGGAGAAGCTTTTGCGAGAAACGCTGATTTGTACGTCGCGCTTCTAGGATTTATCTTCCAGCAGCTAACTCCGTCATCAAGCTGCTGGAAGAATTGAGTGTTCAGAACGTGACTTGCCCAACACACCCAACTCAAAAGTCAATGTTTTAAACAGAGACTGATCTGAATTTATTCCACTTTGCCAATTTTTTTGACCACGTCGGTCATGCGTTTGGCATCGGCCTGAACATATTTTTCAAAATCGGGACTGTCCAAATACTGCACAGGGCTGCCGGTGTTTTGAATCACTTCGCGGGCTTTGGCATCTTGAGCGGCCATTTTGGCGGCAGCACGCAATCGCTGCGCAATCGGCTCGGGTGTACCGCTTGGGACGAACAATCCTGACCACTGCGCGTACTCGGCATTGAAACCCAAGTCTTTCAGGCTGCTGACCTCGGGCATAGAGGCCAATGCACCGGTGCCCCAATGGCCCAGCACACGAATTTTGCCAGCTTTGACATGTTGCAATACCGTTGCGGGGCCTGTTGACAATGCGTCAATTTGACCACCCAACATGGCCACCACGGCAGGACCTGCACCTGTGAACGGAATGTGGGTCATTTTGATGCCGGCAGTTTGCGCCAGAATTTCCATGGGTACGTGCATGGTGCCGTAGTTACCTGACGAGCCATAGTTGATGGCGCCAGGACGTTTGCGCGCATCTTCAACAAACTCTTTAACAGTCTTCCAAGGCGAGTCAGCGCGCACGGCCAGCACCGTTGGGTCTGCGGTGTAACGCGCAATGGGGCGCAGTTCGTTCAGCAAGAACATGGGGTTGCGGCCTAGCAAGGCATCGGCTTCAGGGATTACGGTCAATGAAGACAAGGCCAAGAGAACCGTATAGCCATCGGGCTTGGAGCGCGCGGCTACACCCATGCCAATACCGCCGCCAGCGCCACCTTTGTTTTCAATGATGACGGGTTGACCTAATTCACGGCTCATGGCTTCTGCAACCGGGCGAGCCACAATGTCAGCCAAGCCACCGGGTGGGAACGGCACGATCATGGTGATGGATTTGGTCGGGTAGGGGACAGCTTGCGCCGAGGCAGAAACTTGTCCGGCCATGTTCATAAGCAAACTGCTAGCTAGAACACTGGCTGTACCCAGAAAATACTGGCGAGCAGTTTTTGATGGACGCATCGATTGAAAGAAATTCATGAGGTCTCCTACATTGTTTTGGGGCGCTTTGGCTTTCAGGCAGACTCTAACACCGCAGTCCATTTTTTGCATGAACTTGTGTCACAGCGGGAAATCAATCAGTGAGTGGACCTCACCGATCAAATTCTTTGGAGGCGTCACAATACGGTCTGATCAATCTTATTTCAAGGTGCCCTTCATCATGCGCATTGCTGCTTTCTTTCACAAAGGCCAACCCCATGTGGGCTTGGTGTCACAAGATTCGTCAGCAGTCACACCGTTTGACTTGCCTCTGGCCGATCGCGAACTTGGAGCTCTCACACTTGTAGACACCCTGTCTCGCGGCGAGGCCTTACCACCCCAAGTTGCTGCCATTGCTCTGAAAGACGTGCAATTGCGTGCACCCTTGCCCCACCCCCGCCGCAACATCTTTTGCGTCGGTAAAAATTACCATGCTCACGCCAAAGAGTTTGCGCGCAGTGGTTTTGACAGCAGCGCCAAAGCCGGCGGCGAAATTCCAGCCGAACCCATCATCTTTACCAAAGTGCCCGAGTGCGTCATTGCCACAGGCGAAGCCATTGAAATGCCCAAAGTTTCAATGGCCATTGACTACGAAGCCGAGTTGACCGTGATCATTGGCAAAGGTGGCAAAGGCATTACCAAAGCCAATGCCATGCAGCACGTTTGGGGTTACACCATCGTCAATGACATCACGGCACGCGATTGGCAAAACAAGCACATGCAGTGGCACATGGGTAAGTCGTTTGACACCTTCTGCCCCATGGGCCCTTGGCTTGTGAGTGCCGACGAAATGGACGGCACCAACACCCATGTGCGTTGTTATGTGAATGGCGAAGAGCGACAAAACGCCGCCACCACCGATTTGATTTTTGACATACCGACGCTCATTGAAACTTTGAGCGCTGGCATTACCTTGTACCCCGGGGACGTGATTGCCACGGGTACACCCGTGGGTGTGGGCATTGGCTTCACACCGCCCAAATATTTAAAGTCGGGCGATGTGGTGCGTGTGGAAATCGACGGGATTGGCGTTTTAGAAAACCCCGTCAAATGATCACTTTAAGCCAGCGGCCGCACGCAGCGTGGCGGCCAAGTTGGTGCGCTCCCATGTGAAGTCTGGCTCGTCGCGACCAAAGTGGCCATATGCCGCTGTTTTGGTGTAGATGGGGCGCAAGAGGTCCAGCATTTGAATAATGCCTTTAGGACGCAAATCAAAGTGCTCGTTCACCAAAGCGGCAATCTTGTCATCAGAGATCACGCCAGTGCCTTCGGTATTGATCGTGATGTTCATGGGACGGGCCACACCAATGGCGTACGCCACTTGAATTTGGCACTTGGTGGCCAAGCCCGCAGCCACAATGTTCTTGGCCACATAGCGCGCGGCATAAGCAGCAGAGCGGTCGACCTTAGAAGGGTCTTTGCCTGAGAAAGCGCCACCGCCGTGAGGGCAAGCACCGCCGTAAGTGTCCACAATGATTTTGCGACCGGTCAGGCCGCAATCACCTTGAGGGCCGCCAATCACAAAGCGGCCTGTCGGATTGATCAGGTACTTGGTGTCTTTCAACCACTCTTTGGGCAGCACAGGCTTGATGATTTCTTCAATGATGGCTTCGTTGAAGCTGGCCTTCATTTTGGTGGCCGACTCGCTTTGGTCGGGGCTGTGTTGAGTGGACAGCACCACGGTATCAATGCTGTGTGGCTTGCCGTCTACGTAGCGCATGGTCACTTGGCTTTTGGCATCGGGGCGCAAGAAAGGCAAGCGGCCGTCTTTGCGCAATTGCGCTTGGCGCTCTACCAAACGGTGCGCGTAGTAAATGGGTGCTGGCATCAGGTCGGGGGTTTCGCTGCAAGCGTAACCAAACATCAAACCTTGGTCGCCGGCACCGGTGTTCAGGTGGTCGTCGGAGGCATGGTTCACACCTTGGGCAATGTCATTGGACTGCTTGTCGTAGCAAACCATGACGGCACAGCCTTTGTAGTCAATGCCGTACTCGGTGTTGTCGTAGCCAATGCGCTTGATGGTGTCGCGCGCCACTTGGATGTAGTCGACGTGGGCGTTGGTGGTGATTTCACCTGCTAAAACCACCAAACCGGTGTTGGTCAGCGTTTCGGCGGCCACGCGGCTGCGCGGGTCTTGTTCAAAAATAGCGTCGAGAATAGCGTCAGAAATTTGATCGGCAACCTTGTCGGGGTGGCCTTCGGACACGGATTCAGAAGTAAAAAGATAGTCATTCGCCATGAGGGGGCTCCTAAAGTTTGGCATGCATGTTGATCTGCGTTGCCTGTAGCTCAAGTGCCCCTGGCGAACGCTTTAGCAGATTTGTCCGAAGACAAGGCACAATCCGATGCAAGCTTGGCATGCTAATAGATTGTGTGTGTCGCCCTGCAAGTTGCTCTGTTTAACTCAGCGACCGGCTTAGTTTACCAAACATAAAATGATTTTTTGGTTTCGTTTTTTTTCCCATTGGCCTTTGTGGGCTTTGCACGCCCTTGGGCAGGCCGTTGGCTGGCTGGCTTGGCTGTTGTCTAAAACCTATCGCCAGCGCTTTTTAGCCAACGTCAAAACGGCGGGCCTTGGCTTTTCACAGGCGGTGGGCGCAGTAGGGCAGGCGGGTTCGATGTCGACCGAACTGCCGCGTTTGTGGATGGGAAAAAGCCCCACAGTGCAATGGGCTGAGGGTTCTTATTTGCAAGCTGAAAAAGCCTATGCCGCGGGCCAAGGCGTTTTATTTTTAACGCCTCATTTGGGCTGCTTTGAAGTGAGTGCGCAGGCTTTGTGTGCCTCCTTCAGTCAAAGATATGGGCCCCTGACCGTGCTCTTTAGGCCTGCACGCAAAGAAGGTTTTGGCAAGGTCATGGAAGCTTCCCGCTCGCGTCCTGGGTTAGAGACGGCACCCACCACCTTGGCGGGTGTGAGGCAAATGATCAAAGCCCTGCGCGCTGGCAGATCTGTGGGCCTGCTACCAGATCAAGTGCCGCCGCAAGGCATGGGGCAATGGACGCCCTTTTTTGGTAAGCCTGCCTACACCATGACATTGGCTGCGAGGCTGGCTTTGCAAACAGGGGCCAAATTGATTTTGATTTGGGGCGAGCGCCTGCCTTGGGGGCAAGGCTATCGCATTCATACCAGTGAACTTGATACCCAAGATACAAACGACGTGGAGGCACTGGTTTTGCAAATTAACCAGGCCATGGAGCGTTTGATTTTGTCGCGCCCCGATCAGTACCTTTGGGGCTATGCCCGGTACAAGCAGCCTAGGCAGGAGTCCACCGCGTGACGCTCTTGTTTGTGGGCCTCATGCGTTTGTTGTCGCACATGCCTTTGCGTGGTATCCGTGTTTTAGGACATTTTTTAGGTTGGCTGCTGTGGGCCAAGATGAAAAATCGAAAGCACATTGTGCAGACCAATTTGAGGCTGTGCTTTCCTGAAAAACCCATTGAAGAAATCAAACAACTGACTCGCGCGCATTTCGTGCAATTTGCCCAGTCTTTGCTAGACAGAGCGTGGCTTTGGCATGCCCCTTTGTCGGTTGTTGAGTCGCGCTTGAAATGGCTTGGCACCCCTGCTGCTTTTTCTCAATTGGCGGCCGATACACCTAAGATTATTTTGGCGCCC
This sequence comes from Limnohabitans sp., assembly GCA_044233865.1. GTDB lineage: Bacteria > Pseudomonadota > Gammaproteobacteria > Burkholderiales > Burkholderiaceae_C > Limnohabitans_A. The sequence goes on along the minus strand of JBIIJK010000003.1, from coordinate 75,109 downwards.
CATTTCGTTGGACTTGATGCAGGTGGCTTGGCGCTCACTTTAAAAGTCAGCAAACCTGTGGCATTTATCTTTGTGCCACAGCACAACAAAGTGATGGACGCTTGGGTGAATGAAGGACGTCAACGCACAAGCAATGTGAAGCCTTATTTTCGCCACGAAGGTGTGAAGCAAATCATGAGCGGTTTAAGGCAAGGGGAGATGTTGCACCTGTCACCCGATATGGACTTTGGGCCAGATGAATCCCTCTTTGTGCCATTCATGGGTGTGGCCGCGGCAACAGTCCCTTCATTGTCACGATTTGCGCGTTTAGGGCGTGCCCAGGTGCTGACACTGGTCACGCGCATGACGCCGCAAGGTTATGAAATGACTTTGCATGAGGCTTGGGACAATTTTCCGACAGCGGATTTATTTGACGATACCCTCAGAATGAACGCTGAATTGGCCGAGCACATTCGCGCTACGCCATCGCAGTATTACTGGGTGCACAAGCGTTTTAAAACACGCCCAGAGGGTGAAGCATCGGTTTACAAAAAAGCCGCAATTTCACGCTGAACAAGTTCGGGTTGTTCGTGCACCACCCAGTGCGAGGCATCTTCAATGGGCACATAAGTGAGCTTGGGAATATAGGCGTCTAAGCCAACATTCAAATTGGGCAGCAAAGCGACATCTTGCATGCCCCAAAGCAACAAGGTGGGCACCGTGATACGCAACATCTCGTCAGGCAAAGTCAAATTTTGCAAGACATGCTCACCAGGCTTGCTGGGTTTGAGGGGCGATGCCGCGTAGAAGTTAAGGCCGCCCTGTAACCCACACGACCAAGCTGCTTTGTATTGTGCTTTGACTTCGGGCGTTAACCAAGTGGGCTTCACGCCTTTTTCAAAGAAGGCAAACAGCATTTCAAATTCATTGGCACTGAGCTCGGCAGCAGCTTGCGGCTCACAAAAATAATTCATGTAAGCACTGGCCTCAATTTGCGCTGGATGGTCTTTTAAGTCGCGCAGAAAAGTACCAGGATGCGGCGAGTTGATGATGATCAGTTTGTGCATCAACTGAGGCAGTTGATTGGCAAGGTTCCAAGCCACGCCGCCGCCCCAGTCGTGGGCGACCAAGGCTTTAAGGGGTGAAGTGCCAGATTCAATTTGAATCAGCGCGGCAATGTCTTGCACCAAAAATTTAGCACGGTAGGCAGATACGTCTGAAGGATGACTCGATTTTTCATAGCCGCGCAAATTCGGCGCTACGCATCGATAGCCACCATTCTCAGGTTTCGAAAAGTGCAGCAAGGTGTCGTCCCAGACAAAAGCCGCTTCAGGAAAACCGTGCAAGAAAAGCAAGACGGGCGCACCCTTGGGTCCAGCCGCGCGGCAATTTAAGTGAATGCCATGAGGCAATGTTTGCTGCCAAGTTTCAATCATGGGTGCCATCCGGTTCCGCTTCATGCGTCCAATCCCACATCAATTGGGCCAAGTCTTCAACGCCTTGTTTCTTGAGCGCAGAGAACAGTTTGGCCTGTCCACCGCCCGCTTGCAATTTGGCAATCGACAAGGCCTTTGCACCTTCCGATCGGGTCAGCTTGTCTGATTTGGTCAGCAATACCAAAAAGTTCAGGCCCTCTTCGACCCGGGGCCTAATGACTTCGAGCAAGACCTCGTCGAGTTCGGTCATGCCCAATCGGGGATCGCACAACAGGACGATGCCTTTGAGGTTTTCGCGTGTGACCAAATAATTGGCCATCACTTTTTGCCAGCGCAATTTGTCTTGTTTGGGCACCGCAGCATAGCCATACCCTGGTAGATCGGCCAAAACGGCGTCTGTGACCCCTTGCTTGCCCAATGAAAAAAGGTTGATGTGTTGGGTACGGCCAGGCTTTTTGGAGGCAAAGGCCAGTTGTTTTTGTTGGGTCAGGGTGTTGATGCAGGTGGATTTACCGGCGTTGGAGCGTCCTACAAAGGCTATTTCTGGCACATCGAGGGCGGGCAGGTGAAACAGTTCAGCAGCAGTGGTTAAAAACCGCGCGGTGTGCATCCAGCCCATCGGCGTGATGACCTTGACTTCAGGAATTTCTGGCAATGGCCCTGCTTTGACAGGTGTTTTCCTGACTTTGACAGCGCTTGAGAGCGAGGGTTTAGGGGCTGAAGGGGAGCTATTTTCGGTGGCCATACGGTTCAAACTTGAAGGGCGCCAGAAATGGCGCTAGCAGGCATTGTAGAATCTCATGGTTTTGCGCCTACTATTTCGGATGACGACCATGAAGTCAATGACTCAATTTTTCTTCGCTGCACTCACTTCAGCTGTGATGGCTGGTTCGGTTTTTGCCGCTACGCCTGCGCCCAAGGCTGAAAAGCCAGACTTGGCCAAAGGCGAAGCCATTGTGGGCGGTGTTTGCGCTGCTTGCCACATGGCCGATGGCAACTCAAGCACCCCCGTCAACCCCAAGTTGGCGCAGCAGCACCCTGAATACATCATCAAGCAACTGCAAGAATACAAATCTGGCAAACGTGCCAACGCTGTCATGATGGGTTTTGCTTCCCAATTGAGCGACGCTGACATGCGCAATGTGGCGTATTTCTTGGCGAGCAAAACGGCCAAGCCCGGATTCGCCAAAGAAAAAGAATCTGTTGCCTTGGGTGAAAAGATTTACCGCGGTGGTATTGCCGACCGTCAAATTGCAGCTTGCGCTGGCTGCCACAGCCCAAATGGTTCAGGCATGCCTTCGCAATACCCCCGTTTGTCGGGACAACATGCTGAATACACCTCCAGCCAACTCACCTATTTCCGTGACGGTATTCGCAAAAATAATTTGCAAATGACACAAGTCGCTGCCAAATTGAACGACCGTGAAATCAAGGCTGTTGCTGACTACATTGCAGGTTTGCGTTAACAGCAACACACAGAGTTAACGCTCGTGAGTACAAAATGGGCCTTCAGGGCCCATTTTTTTCGCGTTTAACCCTTGTCAAGACGGGGTTAAGTCTGAAGTTTTCCAATAGTTGATCTTCTTTGAAAGTTAGACATGCTGATTCGCACCCAACAAGACGGCTTCATACACCCCCTGAGCAGTGAAATCACCGAGCAGGCCTCTTATGCCAACCGGCGTCAACTGCTTCGTCAGTGGTCTGCAGGCGCAGCAGCCTTGGGCATGGGCTCGTGGGCGCAACGTGAAGCGTTTGCGCAAGGCGGTGCCGCGGCGGTCAAATTGGCTGCCCTGCCTGCGACGCAATCAAACGTGCAAGGCGCCATGACCGTTGAGAAGGCTACTTCTTACAAAGATGCCACGACCTACAATAATTTTTACGAATTTGGCGTCGATAAATCAGACCCTGCCCGTAACGCCCACACCTTGAAAACTGCCCCTTGGACCATTGAAGTTGAAGGCCTGGTGAAAAAACCCACCCGTTTCAATTTGGAAGATGTCATGAAATGGGGCGCCATGCAAGAGCGTATTTACCGCATGCGCTGCGTCGAAGGTTGGTCCATGGTCATCCCCTGGATTGGTTACTCATTGTCTGATTTGATCAAACGCGTCGAGCCCTTACCAGGTGCCAAGTACCTTGAGTTTGTGACGCAAGCCGATCCTCAGACCATGCCAGGCCTGCGCGGTGGTTACATCGATTGGCCTTACCTTGAAGGCTTGCGCATGGACGAAGCCATGCACCCTTTAAGCTTGCTCACATTTGGCATGTACGGTGAAGTTCTGCCCAAACAAAATGGTGCGCCCGTTCGATTGGTGGTGCCATGGAAGTACGGGTTTAAAAGCGGCAAAAGCATTGTGAAAATCCGCTTCGTTGAAAAACAACCTGTGATATCTTGGGCTAAATCTGCGCCTCAAGAATATGGTTTTTTCTCCAACGTGAACCCCACGGTGGATCACCCGCGTTGGAGTCAAGCCAGCGAGCGTCGCATTGGCGAAGGCGGCTTGCTCGATAAAAAGCGCAAGACACTCATGTTCAATGGCTATGAGGCCCAAGTTGCTTCCCTCTATACGGGCATGGACCTCGCAAAGAACTTTTGATGTTGCGTCAGGTACTGCGCAACCCATTGACCAAGTTAGGCTTGGTGCTGGTTTGCTTGATGCCATTTGCTTGGCTTTGCAGCGGCATTTTCCTAGATGGCTTAGGCCCTAATCCTGCAGAATATTTAATCCGTTCAACTGGCAATTGGACGCTAAGATTTTTGTGCATCACTTTGATGGTCACGCCTTTGCGCGTGATTTTCAACTTGCCAGAGCTGTTGAAATTCAGGCGCAATTTAGGCGTGCTGACATTCTTTTATGCGCTGATGCATGCGCTTTGTTACAGCGTGTTTGACATGGGCCTGGCGTGGGATGAGATCGTTGCGGACATTGTGAAGCGGCCTTTCATTGCCGTGGGTTTTACAGGGGCTGTCATGCTCAGTTTGTTGGCTGCCACTTCGTTCAATGCAGCCATCAAAATGCTAGGGGCTGTGCGCTGGCGCATGTTGCATCGACTGGTCTACGCCATTGCCGTGCTGGCCATTTTGCATTTCTTCTGGATGAGGTCTGGCAAACAGGACTTCACAGAAGTTTTTGTGTACGCCGGAATCTTGTGCGTCTTATTAGGCTGGCGAGTCTGGCACGCTGTAAACAGCAGGCTTCAGGCGCGCCTTTGATGGCGGCCAAAGGCCCCTCCATCAGGGCACCAAGTGCTCGCCTTGAAAGGTATCGGCTGCTGTTTCGCGCTTGCGAATCAAATGCACTTGGTCACCATCAATCAGCACCTCGGCGGCGCGTCCTCGGGTGTTGTAGTTGCTTGACATGCTCATGCAATATGCGCCGGCCGAAAGTACGGCCAAGGTGTCGCCTGCTTGCACATTGAGTTCGCGATCGCGGCCAATCCAATCGCCACTTTCACACACTGGGCCGACCACATCGAACAACGTTGGTGCGCCAACGCGCGGTGTGACGGGCACAATTTGGTGAAAGGCTTGGTACATGGCTGGGCGAGGCAAGTCGTTCATGGCGGCATCTATGATGCAAAAATTCTTTTGCTCGCCAGGCTTCATGAACACCACATCTGACAGGCATACACCGGCGTTGCCCACCAAGGAGCGTCCTGGTTCAATCATGAGTTGCCGCTGGCCAAAACCACGCGCATCTAACTTTGCCAACAATTGTTGCCACAAGGCATCGGCGGCGGGTGGTGTATCGCCGTTGTAGTCAATTCCCAAACCACCCCCAAAGTCAATGTGGTGAATGGGAATGCCTGCCGCTTCAATGTCGGTCACCAAATCAAGAATCCGGTCCATGGCGTCCAAATACGGCGTGGCTTCTGTAATTTGCGAACCAATGTGGCAATCGATGCCCACCACGGCCAAGCCTGGCAAGGCAGCAGCGCGCTTGTAAGTTTGAACAGCGCTCTCGTGCGCAACGCCAAATTTGTTGCCTTTGAGGCCCGTCGAAATGTAGGGGTGTGTCTTGGGGTCGACGTTGGGGTTGACGCGCAAACTCACGGGCGCTTTTTGACGCAGCGACAAAGCAACCTCGTTGAGGACTTCCAGCTCTGCTTCGCTTTCGACATTGAAGCAAGCAATGCCAAGCTCGAGTGCTTGTTTCATTTCTGCGCGTGTTTTGCCGACACCCGAAAAAATGATTTTCTCGGGTGCACCACCTGCTGCCAAAACGCGGGCTAACTCACCGCCTGACACAATGTCAAAACCACAACCGGCTTTGGCAAAGACCTGCAGCACGGCCAAATTGGAGTTGGCTTTCATGGCATAGCAAATTTGCACTTTGCGACCTGCAAAGCCACGTTGGTAGGCCGCCAGGGCTGACAACATAGATGCTTTGGAATAAGCAAAGACCGGCGTGCCAAATTGGGCGGCAACATCGGCCAACTTCACGTTCTCCATGCACAAGGTATTGGCTTGGTAAGCAATGTGAGGCTGTCCAGGAAGGGTTTTGGCGTTCATGGTTTTGTGGCGGGGGGAGTCTGGGGTGAGGGCGGTTCGCTTTGAAAACGAGGCGTTAAAGTTTGGAGTAAAGTGGCTCGGTCTGCTGACAAGGGGTCTTGGGGATGAACCAGAGGTCCTTTTTGCCCGCAGGCAGTCAATGCCAACACACAAACGCCAAGGGTTTGGGTAATGACTAAAATTCTCAAAACTTTGAACATGTCACGGATTGTAATGACCGACCTTGAATTTCTGGATACGGCTGAACGCCTTTTGTCTCGCATTGAGACCAGTTGCGATCGAATCAACGATGAAACCGATGCCGATATCGATAACCAGCGAGTGGGCGGCATGATTACCATCACCTTTGCTAACCGCAGTCAAATCGTTGTGAATTTGCAAAAACCCTTGCATGAAGTGTGGCTTGCCGCTAAATCAGGGGGCCATCACTACAAATTCAAAGACGGTTCTTGGCAGGACACCAAAGGTGAGGGAGAGTTTTTTGAAAACCTCTCACGCTTTGGCTCAGCGCAGTCGGGCCAATCGCTGAACTTCTAATTGAGCCTCTAACTGGGCTTGCTCAGTTACGGAACAAATCCAGAATTCGTTTTTTCTCATCGGGTTCTGGCAGGCTGCCGCCTTTTTCGTTGCCCAAGCCTAGGCTGGTGACCCCATTGCCTTTGGCATATTCCTCAAAGTACCAATCGCCATTCACATACAACACGCCTTCAGGCGCGATGGCGTCCATGATGGGCATGTTTTTCAAGGCAGACTCCATGAAACTGATCCAAACGGGCAAACTCAAGCCGCCCCCAGTTTCACGATCGCCCAATTTGCGCGGTGTGTCGTAGCCAATCCAAACCACAGCTGCCAAATTGCGGTGATAGCCGGCAAACCAAGCGTCCATGGAGTCGTTGGTGGTACCGGTTTTGCCGTAGATGTCGTCACGCTTTAAAGCAACACGAGCTTTGGCCGCCGTACCTGAGCGAGTGACCTCCTGTAGCAAACTGGTCATGACAAACGCATTGCGGGGTGAGATGGCGCGATTGGCTTCGTTGACCCTTTGCGGCGGACTGTCGACCAAGATTTTTCCCTTGTGATCGGTGACGCGCGTGATCATGTGCGGTTGAACGCGCATGCCGCCATTGGCAAACACAGAATAGCCAGTGGCCATTTGCATGGGGGTGACTGAACCAGCGCCCAAAGCCATGGTCAGGTAGGCAGGGTGCTTGTCTTCGTCAAAACCAAACTTGGTCACCCATTCTTGGGAATTGCGGGTGCCCACAGCTTGCAAAATGCGAATGGAGACCATGTTCTTCGACTTGGCCAAACCTTTGCGAAGTGTCATAGGGCCTTCGAAGGTGCCGTCGTAATTTTTAGGCTCCCAAGGTTGACCGCCCGTGACGCCAGCATCAAAAAACAATGGCGCATCGTTGATCACCGTTGCAGGGGTGAAGCCTTTTTCCAAAGCAGCTGAATAAATGAAGGGCTTGAAGCTAGAGCCAGGTTGACGCCATGCTTGAATGACGTGGTTGAATTTGTTCTTGGCAAAATCGAACCCGCCGACCAAGGCTCTGACCGAACCGTCTTGCGGGTTGATGGCCACAAATGCGCCTTCAACTTCAGGCAGTTGGGTAATTTCCCAAGTGCCTTTGGGCGTTTGCACCACCCGTATTACAGCACCACGTTTGATTTTGATGTTCGGGCCCGCTTTATTAGAAAGGCCAGACTGGGCGGGCTTCAAGCCGTCGCCTGTAATTTCAAGCTGCTCTGCATTTTGGCGAATGGCCACAATTTTCTTGGGACTGGCTTCCAACACCACGGCCGACATGACATCGCCATTGTCTGGGTGGTCATCCAACACCTCATCGATGGCATCTTCCATCTCCTTCGGCTTGGTGGGCAACTCAATGAATTTTTCGGGACCGCGGTAAACCTGTCGGCGCTCAAAGTCCATGATGCCTTGACGCAAGGCCTGATAGGCTGCATTTTGTTCTGACGATTGCAGTGTGGTGTAAACGTTCAGGCCGCGGGTGTAAGTCTCTTGTCCGTACTGAGCAAACATCAACTGGCGCACGGTCTCGGCCACGTACTCTGCATGAATTCGGTTCTTGTCGATACTAGGCCGAATTCGCAGGGGCTCGGCCTTGGCTTCCAAGGCCTGTTTGGCGGTGATGTAGTTGTTTTCTTCCATCCGCTCGATGATGTACAGCTGCCTAGAGCGTGCACGTTTTGGGTTGCTGATGGGGTTGTAAGCAGACGGTGCCTTGGGCAAGCCGGCCAGCATGGCTGCTTCTGCAATGGTGATGTCTTTGAGTGATTTACCGAAATAAGTTTCTGCGGCTGATGCAAATCCATAGGCCCTGTTGCCTAGAAAAATTTGATTCATGTAGATCTCGAGAATTTGATCTTTGGTAAGCAAATGTTCAAGTTTGTAGGTCAGCAAAATTTCATAGATTTTGCGGGTGTATGTTTTTTCAGTGGACAAATAAACATTGCGCGCCACTTGCATGGTGATGGTCGATGCGCCTTGGCTTTTGCGTTTGCTCAAGTTGGCAATGCTCGCTCTGATGAGGCCCAAATAGTCCAGCCCACCGTGTTGGTAAAAGCGCGAATCCTCGATGGACAACACGGCGTCTTTCATGACTTGCGGAATCTCTCTGATGGGCGTGAGGTTGCGACGTTCTTCGCCAAACTCGCCCATCAAGGCCCCATCTGCCGTGTAAATGCGCAAAGGTAATTTGGGACGGTATTCGGCCAGATCAGAGGTGTCGGGCAATTGGGGATAGGCCATCACCATGGCCACACCCACCACCATCAACAAGGACAAAAAACCTGCAAAGACAAGCCCGACTGCCCAAAGACAAATGCGCAAGGCCCAGTGCAATCTTGGCGCTTCAATCAAGTCGCTTTGCTGAGAGGATTTTGATTTGGATTTTTTGGACATGTCTTAAGCGGAAATAAGTGCTGACCGCATTGTCAAAACTGCCGGGCAGATGGCGAAATTTGAACGTTGCAGAAAGCAACTGAATTGAGAGGAATTGTAGTCCTTTCGAGTGCACAGGGCAGGTCCAATCAAAGCACTGTTCAATCTCTGTGAAAGTGAATCTGTGCTGTCCCTTCCCTCACGCATGCCAGCCGCCTCTTTGCGGTTTGTCGTCAGCCCTATTCTCATCCCTTCTAATGCGTTTGCCGCAACCTGTGCAATCAGCCCTGTCAAATCAAATTCAAGCACTGTCAAGGTTTGGGCCGCTTTGGCTGTTCAACAGGCTGCGGTGCTCTACCGAAGGGCTGAGGATTTGGCGACTCTCATGTCTCATTTGAGGGTAGATTGTCTGCAAGCCTTGCCACATGCGACCATTCTCATGCTTCACTCCCCTGAAATATGGGCGGGTGAAGTTCATTGCCAAACGCATTGGGGACCAGAGGACATTGCGGCTGAATGTTGGTTGGAGGCTGCTAACGTACTTCAACTGCCAGTGGCCGAGTTAGCCATGGACTTTGAAGTTCATTCAAGCTTAGAGGGCCATTGGTTGGCGCAAGTCAGGGCTTGTCCACAAAGCTTGGTCGAGGCTTACTTGGCACAACTCAATGCGCTAGACCTCCAACCCGATGCCATCACTTGTGCCTCGCAAAAGAATGAGCTGGAGCTGGCTTGGGGGCTTCAGCCAGGGGTTGTGGCTGAAGCATTCAGATTGCCGCACACGGCCGAGTTGCCAGGCCACTATTTCAATGTGTTCAAAGAGGACAAGCCATGCTGAATTTGCTGCGTTCCTCGAAACTTGAACTTCGCAAGTTTCGCATTGAAATGATGATGACATTTGGAATGGCGGCGCTGATGGTGGCAGCCCTCATTGTTTGGGAAGAAATCGATGCGCAACAAGAAATGGCCCAAGCTATTTCCAATCCGCCCAGCTTAGTGTCCATGCAGCAAGTAGAAGTGATTTCTGAAACCGAAGCAGCCAACGCCCAACTTGAATTGGCACGTTTGAAATCACGCGTGAATTACTTAACGCGTCGACAGGAAGAGCGAGACGACTTGAACGAGGTACAGGCCATTTTGTTGGCAAACCATGGCGTTCGCAAGGGGGTCATGGCTGAACTACACAGCCTGCACTGGCAGCATGGAAAGTTGGAGTTCGAGGGTCTGAGCGAAGACCCCGAAAAGTGGCACAGCCTGATGAACGACATGATCCTTTTCAATCGGTGGAAAACAGCCCCCCAAATTTTTCATGCACACAGGGCTATGAGCAAGCCTTTGCACAGTGGAGCCAGTTTGGTAGAAGTCAAACTGAAAGCTGCCCTTTGGGCTCATGCCTCGAATCCGCCGATGATTAGGGCCGCGCCATGAACACGCATAAGTTCAAAAACCTGTGGGTGCGAAGTTGTGTGTCGCTGATTTCCATGGCGTGGCCTCAGGCCGCTTTGCATTGGCGCAATCGCATTCTGTTTCGAAGTGTCTGGGCCCGTATTGGACGCGCCATTTTGTTGTGCGGTGTGAGCACGGTGTTCCTTTTTGAGGCTTGGCAAGCGCTCATTTCTTCTGGATTCGTACCGTCTTATCGTTTGCAGTGGCAGCAAATGACAAAAGCAAACATGACGCGGCTTGCTGAGCAGTCATTGCACATTGCAAATTCCACCGCATTGTCTTTGACGCATGCGCAAAGAAATCATGCCCTGCTTGAATACCAAGCTCAAGTCGATGAGTTAATTTTGGCTTGGCCAAATTCTGCATTTCGCATGCAGTTGGTTCATCGTTTGCAGCAATTGGCGCAGACCAAAAACTTGCACATCGTTCAAATGAAATTCACCCCTATGCCCGATGAACAAGGCTTTGAAGTTGGCGTATTGGATTTCAGTCTGAAGGGTTCTCAAGCGGCCACCTACGCTTTTTGGCAGACACTCAATCAATTGTTTCAAAATGGCGTTTGGCCCAAGTTAATTTGGCGTTTGTTGCCATCGGGTGAGTACTCGCTGGAAGGACAAATTAATTTACTGTGGGACGCCGAAGACGCTTTCACAGACACAGGCGTTGAACTTCAGGCGGCCAGTCGAGTCAAAGCTAAAAACCTCAGTGTTGGCGAGCGTGTTTTGCCAGACCACTCAGTCGCGCAAATGCGTTTAGTCGGAACCGTTCAAGCGCTGGCTGAACCTCAAACCAAATTGTTTTGGACGCTCCTTCAATCGGGCCGTCAAATTATGGCGGTAAGCCCAGGGCAATATCTCGGCATTGAAAACCGACGTGTGCTTTCTTTGGACGCACAGGGGCTTTGGCTGGCAGACGAATTCGGCCAGCCAGCCACTTTGCTGGCTTGGGAAAAGGCCATGCCATGAACAGGCTAAATTTTCAAAGGCTGCAAGCCATCAAGTTGGCTGCGTGGGTGTTGCTTCAATCCTGGATGACGCCGCTTGGCGCCACAGAATTGGAGCAAAAGATGAAGTGGCGTTTCCAAAACATCGAGGTCAAGGCCTTGCTGCAATCGCTTGCTGAAGTGGGCAATCAAAATTTGATTGTGGCCGACGGTGTATCGGGGCCAGTCAGCTTGCACTTGAATGACATGACTTGGCGTGAAGCCTTGTCGGTCGTTGTGCAGTCAAAAAATTTGGTGGCCACCCAGCAAGCCGGCGTTTTGTGGATTGCGCCAAAAAAAGAAGTGCCTGAAAATTTACAAGCCTTGGCCATTCCTTTGAAATATGCCAAAGCCTTGGATGTGGTTCAGCGCTTGCAATTAACAGGCAATGGCGCTGCAAAGTCGGGGCACCATTGGCTCAGTGCGCGAGGCACCGTCATGGCTGAACCGCGAACCAATCAATTGTTCTTTTTGGACACGCCGGTTTACTTAAAGCAGATGCAAGAGCTTATCAAACACTTGGATGTGCCGATCAGGCAGGTGATGATTGAAGCGCGCATCGTGGAAGCTGAAGAGCAGTTTGGAAAATCTTTGGGTGTGCGTTTGGGCGGCGCTTTTGCGGCCCCATTTACGGCGCCCTTCGCCGCCAATGCCAAGCCCGTGAACATGGCAATCAGTGGTCAAGCGCTGAGCAGCACAGGCGGTGTTCAACCCGGCTTTGCCTTGAATTTGCCTGCAGGTTCAGCCGGTCAAACCATTTATCCGCCGCCTAGTTTCGCCATTTCACTCTTTAACGCAGCCGCCAATCAATTTTTAAACCTCGAAATTTCTGCACTTGAAGCCGATGGCAAGGGCAAAGTGGTGGCCAGCCCAAGGGTGGTCACAGCCAACCAAACCAAGGCCCTGATTGAACAAGGTACCGAGTTACCGTATCAAGTGAACAATGGCAATGGCGCCGCGTCTGTTGCTTTTCGCAAGGCCAACCTGAAGTTGGAGGTCACACCCCAAATCACGCCAGAGGGGGCCGTTGTCCTTGAATTAGACATTTCCAAAGACAGTGTGGGCCAAATCACAGCGGCAGGCTATGCCATCAACACCAAGCATGTGAAAACACAAGTGTTGGTGGACAACGGGGGAACAGTGGTCATTGGCGGTATTTTGGAGGCAGCCGACAAGGACGATGTGGCTCAATTGCCTTGGCTTGGCAGCGTGCCGGGGCTGGGTTGGCTGTTTAAAACCCAGCAATCAACGCAAAGAAAAACGGAAATGTTGATTTTTGTGACGCCCAGAGTGCTGGCTGAAAACATAAGCCCTACGCCCTCGAATACACTTGGAGTCTCAATTCTTCCTTAAGTTTCTACTTTTGCTCATTATTTTTGTTGGCCTCCCGGGATCTGGCAAAACGACCATCGGCAGACAGATGGGGCGTCGACTCGGCTTGCCTTTTTTGGACTCAGACAGTGTCATCGAGCAACGTTTAGGTTGTTCGATTCGAGAGTTTTTTGACCGTGAAGGTGAAGAGCGTTTTCGTGACATTGAGCAAAACGTCCTGGACGATTTAAGCAAGTACCACCATGGTGTGTTGTCAACAGGTGGCGGCGCAGTGCTTCGGCCTCTCAATCGGCAAAATTTGCACACGCGAGGCAAGGTGGTTTATTTGCGTTCAACGCCTGAAGAGGTTTTTAGAAGACTAAAGCACGATATGCAAAGGCCGCTATTGCAAGTCGACGATCCTCAAGAAAAGTTGAGGACTTTGTTCAATGTGCGTGACCCTCTTTACCGAGAGACAGCGCATTTTATTTTTGAAACAGGACGTCCCAGCATCAACAGATTGCTCAACACCATCATTGCAGAATTAGACCTCGATGGTTTTGACACGCACGCTGCAAACGCTAACCCAAGCCGAACATGAACACATTGAACAAGCACCTTGAAACTGTCCGTATCAATTTGGCGGACAGGAGTTACGATATTTTGATTGGTGAAAATTTATTAGGGCAAGCAGGCACCTATGGTCAATTGCCCCAAGCTGCTGCTGCCTTGATTGTGACCAACACCACGGTCTCACCGCTTTATGAAGCCGCCTTGCGCCACGCGCTGTCTGGCCATTACAAACAGATTCACAGCGTTCAGTTGCCAGATGGCGAGGCACACAAAGATTGGGTCACACTGAACCTTATTTTTGACACCTTGCTCGGCCGTGCTTGCGATCGCAAAACAGTTTTGTTTGCATTGGGCGGTGGTGTGGTCGGTGATATGGCGGGCTTTGCTGCCGCCAGTTTCATGCGAGGCGTGCCCTTTGTTCAAGTTCCTACAACGCTGCTGGCGCAAGTCGATTCGTCGGTGGGGGGCAAAACGGCCATCAATCACCCCATGGGTAAAAACATGATTGGCGCGTTTTACCAACCGCAGCGGGTGGTGTGCGATTTGGGTGTTTTAAAAACTTTGCCAGCACGCGAACTCAGCGCTGGACTGGCTGAAATCATCAAATACGGCCCTATCGCTGACATGGCGTTTTTTGATTGGATTGACGCCAACATGGACGCCTTGAAAGCTTGTAATACCCAGGCCATGGCGCATGCGGTGAAGCGAAGCTGTGAAATCAAAGCTTTCGTGGTGGGGCAAGATGAGCGCGAGTCAGGATTGCGGGCCATCTTAAATTTCGGCCACACGTTTGGCCACGCCATTGAAGCCGGCCTAGGTTTTGGTGAGTGGTTGCACGGAGAGGCAGTGGGTTGTGGCATGGTCATGGCCGCCAACTTGTCGGCCGACATGGGCTTGATCGATCTTGCTTTTGTCAAGCGTTTGACCAACCTCATTGAACGCGCTGGTTTGCCAATCAAAGGCCCTGTGCTCAATGCACAAGACAATGCGGGACAGTACCTTGCACACATGCTGCACGATAAAAAATCTGTGGCGGGCGACATTCAATTTGTCTTGATGAATGGCCTAGGCAAGGCCCGTGTCAGTGCAGCACCAGAAGCCATGGTGCGTGCTGTGATAGACCGTTGCTGTGCTTGAAATCTACGCCTGCTTTGCTGAAAACTCGCGTGGTAGGCGATATGCTGAAGCGCCGGCCCCAACTCGCAATGACTTCCAACGTGATCGAGACCGCATCGTTCACTCGACGGCTTTTCGCCGGCTGGTTTATAAAACGCAGGTTTTTTTAAATCACGAAGGTGATTTATTTCGCACCCGCCTGACTCATTCTTTAGAGGTGGCTCAGCTTGGACGTTCCATTGCCCGCGCATTGGGACTGAACGAAGATTTGGTTGAGGCTGTGGCGCTTGCCCATGACTTAGGGCACACGCCCTTTGGCCATGCAGGTCAAGACGCCCTGAACGAATGTATGCAAGCCTTTGGTGGGTTCGAGCACAACCTTCAAAGCCTGCGTGTGGTGGATCAATTGGAAGAGCGTTATCCAAATTTTGATGGCTTGAACCTCACCTTCGAAACGCGTGAGGGTATTTTGAAACATTGCGCCCGGCGCAATGCGCTCTTGATAGAGGCTCAAGAACCTGGCGGTGTGGCCAAACGATTTTTAGACGGCACACAGCCTAGTTTGGAAGCACAACTTTGTAACTTGGCCGATGCCATTGCCTACAACGCGCATGACATTGACGATGGGGTGCGCTCAGGTTTGCTAAGCTTGTCGCAAATGGCAGAAGTGCCTTTGTTCGAACGTTACAAAATTTTGACGTTGCAGAAGCATCCAAGTTTGGAGGACGCTTCCAAATCTAGACGCTTGTTGTACGAAGCCATTCGCTGCATGCTCAGCGATCAGGTCTACGATGTCATTGACACTACGCGTTCTAATTTGCTGTTGCATGCGCCTCAGCATGCAGACCAGGCAAGACTTGCAGGGCCTCTGGTGGCATTTGGGGAGTCCATGGCAGAACAAGTTCAAGACATGAAATCATTTTTGTTCAAACATTTGTACCGGCATCCCCAAGTAATGGAGACCACGACCCAAGCCCAGGTGGTTGTGCGCGAATTGTTTTCTGCTTACCTTAGCAGACCCCAAGAAATGTCCTCTGATTTTGCTGCGCGCAAAGAAACGCCACGTGCAGTGGCTGACTACATTGCGGGCATGACCGATCGCTTCGCTGCACGAGAGCATGAACGCTTAACGGGGCGTCGATTGTTAGCATGACAAGTTCCTCACCAGTCTCTGACAAATCTTTGTCTTTAGGGGCTGCCTACTGCGTGATATTTTCTGGTGTGGTGGCTGCATTGCAAATTGGAAAACTGCCACCTGCTTTGCCAGAATTGAGTCAAACTTTGGGCTTGAGTTTGATGCAAGCGGGCTTCTTGTTGTCCTTGGTACAACTTGCGGGCATGAGCTTGGCCCTCGCTGTGGGTTTGTCTGCCGATGGCTTCGGCCTGAAGCGCAGCATGTTATTGGGCTTGGTTATTTTGGGTGCGGCCAGTGCCATGGGCGCTGCTGCAGAAAGCGCTAGCTCCCTCATGGTATGGCGTGCCGTTGAAGGTTTTGGATTCTTAGCGGTTACCTTGCCCGCACCCGGGCTCATTCGAAAGTTGGTCAGCGAACACCATTTGCGAAAGTTGTTGGGCTATTGGGGGGCTTACATGCCTGCGGGCACAGCCCTGACCTTGTTAGCGGGTCCTTTGTGGTTGCCTGAGTTTGGATGGCGTACCTGGTGGCTGTTGTTTGCTATTTTGTCTTGGGTCATGGCCTTTGTTTTGTGGCGAGTTGTGCCTGCAGATGTTTCAACATCCTTTGGCACTGATCCTTTCAATGCTTCTTCAGTTCAAGCAGTGGTTTGGACCCAAAGATTGCGTGAAACGCTCTCTGCGCCAGGGCCGTGGTGGGTGGCACTTTGCTTTGCCATGTATTCTGGCCAGTGGCTGGCGGTGGTGGGGTTCTTGCCATCCATCTACACTCAGGCTGGTTTGTTGGGTGCCACTTTGGGATCATTGACGGCATTCGCTGCAGCCGTCAACATGGTGGGCAACATGGCCTCAGGGCGTTTGTTGCAAAAGGGTATTCATCCCAGCGTGTTGTTGGCCATGGGATTCCTGGCAATGGGGGCTGGGGCTTTTTTGGCGTTTGCAGAGTTCACCCAAAGCTGGCCAGGTTTGCGCTACGCGGGCGTTTTGCTTTTTTCAGCCTGTGGTGGCTTGGTTCCTGGCACTTTATTTTCTTTGGCAGTTCGTTTGGCGCCGCATGAACGCAATGTGTCCACCACAGTGGGTTGGATGCAGCAAGGCTCTGCGGCTGGACAGTTTGCAGGGCCGCCTTTGGTGGCTTGGCTGGCGTCGCAAGTGGGTGGTTGGCAATGGACTTGGTTAGCGACAGGGCTGTGTTGTGTTCTAGGCGGCTTGCTGTCCCTGTTGATTGCACGAACTTTGAGTCAACAAAGCATGGCTTCATGAAAACTTAAACAACATTTGCAATGTCTTTGAATACCACCCCTATGAAAGTCAAACCAGAAAATCTGATGGTGCAAGATACTTTGCGCTGGTTAGAAAAAGCGGTCATTGGTTTGAATTTATGTCCCTTTGCCAAATCGGTTTATGTGAAGGGCCAAGTGCATTGCACAGTCAGTTCGGCCTCCACATTGGAAGCTTTGCGCGATGACTTGCTGCAAGCGTTAAAAGATCTAGTGGCGCTAGATGCTTCTAAGCGCGACACCACCTTGTTGGTGGTTCAAAACTTATTACAAGATTTTTACGATTACAACGATTTTTTAAATGTGGCAGACGATTGTTTGTTGGCACTTGATTTGGAAGGCGACATTCAAATTGCCAGTTTTCATCCGCACTACCAATTTGCGGGCACCGAAGAAAACGACATCACCAATTTCACCAACCGATCGCCTTACCCCACTTTGCATTTGATTCGAGAGGCCAGCATTGACCGTGCAGTGGCTGCGTTTCCTGAGGCGGAAGCTATTTTTGAAGTCAACATGGCCACCTTGAACCAATTGGGTTTGGCGGGATGGAAAGCCTTGGAAGTGGGGCCCACTTTGCCGCAGAATGAGTCTGATGAAAAAAAATCCAGTTAATTCGAAATCGACGGAACCCAAACCATTGGATTTAGATTTGCGGCCAGGGCAATCGGTTGAATTGCTCAAAGAGTTGCACATCCTCACGCGTGAGAGCAAGCTCAATCAAGACTCACGTCGCAAGTTGAAGCAGGTGCTTCATCTGTTTCAGTTCATTGAAAAGATTTTGAAAGAGTTGTCTGAAGAAGATGCAGCCAAGGCCTTGAAGTTGTCTGCCTCTCAGCCCGCTACTCACGGCGTGATGCCTAAGGGCTTGTCGCTTGCAGACCACGGTGCTGGCAAATCGTATTTGGGTTTCATCGTCTACGATTTGTTTTTCAAGCAGTTGTCGCACGGCCATATTTACGGCATTGAAACGCGTTCTGAATTGGTCGAAGCCTCACGTGCACTGGCAAAGCGCTTGGACTTTCAGCGCATGGTCTTTTTGAACACCTCGGTGGCCGAGTCATCGCAGTCTGACCTCATGCCATCGCACATCGATGTGGTGACGGCGCTGCATGCCTGCGACACCGCCACCGACGACGCCATCGCTTTTGGACTCCTGAAAAAAGCCCGCGCCATGGTCTTGGTGCCCTGTTGCCAAGCCGAAGTGGCCGCTCAATTGCGCCAAAACAAGGCCCTCAACTTATCGCGCACTCCCTTGGCCGAACTCTGGCGTCACCCGTTGCACACGCGCGAAATAGGCAGCCAACTCACCAACGTATTGCGCTGCCTTTACCTAGAGTCAAAAGGCTATGCCGTCACCGTCACCGAACTGGTTGGCTGGGAACACAGCATGAAAAACGAGCTAATCCTTGCCCACTACACCGGCCGCCCCAAACAAGGTGCCGCCGACCACCTCCAGTCCCTCCTGACCGAATTCGGCCTTCAGCAATCCCTTGCATCGCGTTACCCTTAATTGGGGTCAGATCAACATTAATTTCTTTCGGGTTAGCATTCAGGCATGGCCCGCCAACCCCGTTTAGCCCTTCCAAATTACCCGCATCATGTGATTCAGCGGGGTAACAATCGCCAGCCCATCGTGCTGGACGAGACCGATCGAAGAATGCTTTACAACCTGTGGCTGGAAGAGTCGCAGCGACACAAAGTGGCTGTCAACGCTTATGTGTTGCTCGACAATCACTTCCACATGTTGCTCACACCGCCCAGCGATGAGGCGATGTCTTTGATGATGCAATCGGTGGGGCGGACTTATGTGCGCTACTTCAACAAGCGCCACAACAGAAGCGGCACACTCTGGGAAGGGCGCTACAAATCCTCACTGATTGATTCTGAAGCCTATCTCCTCACGTGTATGGCCTACATTGACTTAAATCCAGTCAGAGCAGGCTTGGCAGAATCGGCTGGGGACTTTAGCTGGTCGAGCTACAAGCACCTGGCAGGTCAAAGTATCGACAAATTGGTAACGCCGCACGCACTTTATTGGGGCTTGGGCAATACGCCCTTTGCCAGGGAAGCGGCATATGCCGAATTTGTGGCCGGAGGTTTGTCTGTGGCCACGCAAAAAACCCTGACCGAGTCTGCATTGAAGGGGCGCGTGGTGGGGCGCCCTGACTTTTTAACGTCGCTGGAAAAGAATACTCAACGTCAAATCCTGCCGCAAAAGGCTGGAAGACCTTTCAAAAAACTCCCTAAGGCCTGATCTTTAATCAAAAATTAGACCTAAATGTTTATTTTTACGCCTATTTTGATCTGTCCCCAATTAATTGACTTTTAAAAGCGGATCAAATTAATGTTGATCTGACCCCAATTAATTTTCTTGGCTTTTTTGTTGCGATGCAATATGCTCTGTTTCCCGCGAAATATCTCTAGGAGTGCGCCATGACTTCGGCTGCCGAAAAATTAGCTTTGCAACAAACGGGTCTGTACGACCCTTCTCAAGAACACGACGCTTGTGGTGTGGGCTTTGTGGCCCATATCAAGGGCGCGAAAACGCATGCCATCGTGACGCAAGCGTTAAAGATTCTTGAAAACTTGGACCACCGGGGTGCGGTGGGTGCCGACAAGTTGATGGGCGATGGCGCAGGCATCTTGATTCAGTTGCCCGATGCGCTCTACCGTGAAGAGATGGCCAAGCAAGGTGTGACATTGCCTTCGCAAGGTGAGTACGGCGTGGGTATGGTGTTCTTGCCTAAAGAGCATGCCTCGCGCATGGCTTGCGAACAAGAACTTGAACGCGCTGTCAAAGCCGAAGGTCAGGTATTGTTAGGCTGGCGCGATGTGCCGGTGAACCGTGACATGCCCATGTCACCCACGGTGCGTGAAAAAGAACCTATCTTGAAGCAGATTTTCATTGGCCGTGGTGCTGATGTGATTGTGCAAGACGCCTTGGAGCGCAAGCTGTATGTCATTCGCAAAACAGCCAGCGCCGCTATTCAAAACCTCGATTTGAAGCACAGCAACGAGTACTACATTCCCAGCATGTCTAGCCGTACTGTGGTGTACAAAGGCTTGCTGTTGGCCGATCAAGTTGGCACCTACTTCCGTGATTTGGAAGACGAGCGTTGTGTGTCTGCTCTCGGCTTGGTGCACCAACGTTTCTCAACCAACACCTTCCCAGAGTGGCCTTTGGCTCACCCTTACCGCTATGTGGCGCACAACGGTGAAATCAACACTGTCAAGGGCAACTACAACTGGATGAAGGCGCGCGAAGGCGTGATGTCTTCACCTGTGCTGGGCGACGACTTGCAAAAGCTCTATCCCATCAGTTTTGCAGGCCAATCAGACACAGCCACTTTTGACAACTGTTTAGAGTTGCTCACCATGGCAGGTTACCCCATCAGCCAAGCTGTGATGATGATGATTCCAGAACCATGGGAAAACCACACCACCATGGACGAGCGCCGCAAGGCCTTTTATGAATACCACGCCGCCATGCTTGAGCCATGGGACGGCCCTGCATCCATTGTGTTTACAGATGGCCGTCAAATTGGCGCCACCTTGGACCGCAATGGTTTGCGTCCTTCACGCTATTGCATCACCGACGATGACATGGTGATCATGGGTTCTGAGACTGGCGTGTTGCCCATTCCAGAAAGCAAAATTGTTCGCAAATGGCGCCTGCAGCCCGGCAAGATGTTCTTGATCGATTTGGAACAAGGCCGCATGATCGACGACGAAGAACTCAAGTCGAACCTGGCCAGCAGCAAGCCCTACAAGCAGTGGATTGAAAACTTGCGCATCAAATTGGATGACGTGAAAGAAACCACCGCCAACGCCCCCGTCTCCAACGAAAAATTGCTCGACTTGCAACAAGCTTTTGGAACAACCCAAGAAGACATCAAGTTCTTGTTGGCTCCAATGGCACAAGCCGGTGAAGAAGCGCTGGGCTCGATGGGCAACGACAGCCCCTTGGCTGTTTTGTCTGACAAAAACAAACCGCTGTACAACTACTTCAAGCAGTTGTTTGCACAGGTGACCAACCCACCCATCGATCCTATTCGCGAAGCCATCGTGATGTCATTGGTGTCCTTCATTGGCCCCAAACCCAACTTGCTCGACATCAACCAAGTGAACCCACCCATGCGATTGGAAGTGAGCCAGCCAGTGCTGGACTTTTCAGACATGGCCAAGTTGCGCAACATTGAACAATCCACACAAGGTAAGTTCAAGAGCGCCACGTTGGACATCACTTATCCAGCAGCTTGGGGCAGCGAAGGTGTTGAAGCCAAACTGGCCTCGCTGTGTGCTGAAGCCGTTGATGCTATCAAAGGTGGCCACAACATTTTGATCATCAGCGACCGCGGTGTGTCGCCTACGCAAGTGGCCATTCCCGCTTTGCTGGCGCTGTCGGCCATTCACCAGCATTTGGTGCGCGAAGGTTTGCGCACCACCGCCGGCTTGGTGGTGGAAACCGGTACTGCTCGCGAAGTGCATCACTTTGCGGTTTTGGCAGGTTACGGTGCAGAAGCCGTTCACCCCTACCTGGCCATGGAAACACTGCAAGCTTTGCACAAAGAGTTGCCAGGTGATTTGTCGGCTGACAAAGCCATCTACAACTACATCAAAGCGGTGGGCAAAGGCCTGTCCAAGATCATGTCCAAAATGGGCGTGAGCACCTACATGTCTTATTGCGGCGCGCAGTTGTTTGAAGCCATCGGCATCAACACTGAAACCGTGAACAAATACTTCACCGGCACACCGACCCGTGTTCAAGGCATTGGCATTTTTGAAATTGCCGAAGAAGCTTTGCGCATGCACAAGGCTGCTTTTGGCAACGACCCCATTTTGGCCACCATGCTCGATGCCGGCGGTGAATACGCATGGCGTGCTCGCGGTGAAGAGCACATGTGGACACCCGATGCCATTGCCAAGTTGCAGCACAGCACCCGTGCCAACAACTGGACCACGTACAAAGAATACGCACAGATCATCAACGATCAAACCAAGCGTCAGATGACATTGCGCGGTTTGTTTGAGTTCAAGATTGATCCCGCTAAAGCTATCTCCGTTGATGAGGTAGAACCTGCCAGCGAAATCGTCAAACGATTCGCAACAGGCGCTATGTCTTTGGGTTCTATCTCAACAGAAGCACACGCCACATTGGCCGTTGCCATGAACCGCATTGGCGGCAAGAGCAACACCGGTGAAGGCGGTGAAGACTCTGCGCGTTATCGCAACGAACTCAAAGGCATCCCGATCAAAAAGGGCGAGACTTTGAAAAGCGTCATTGGCGCCAAAGAAGTGGAAGTTGACATGCCCTTAGAGGCTGGCGATTCCCTCCGCTCCAAGATCAAGCAAGTGGCTTCTGGCCGCTTTGGTGTCACCGCCGAGTACTTGCACAGTGCCGATCAAATTCAGATCAAGATGGCGCAAGGTGCCAAGCCAGGTGAAGGCGGTCAATTGCCAGGCGGCAAAGTGTCCGACTACATCGGCAAGTTGCGTCACTCTGTGCCAGGCGTGGGTTTGATTTCTCCACCACCCCACCACGACATCTACTCCATTGAAGATTTGGCGCAGCTCATTCACGACTTGAAAAACGTGGCGCCGCACAGTGACATCAGCGTGAAGCTGGTGTCTGAAATTGGCGTGGGTACCATTGCGGCAGGTGTGGCCAAGTGCAAGAGCGATCACGTGGTGATTGCCGGTCACGATGGTGGTACTGGCGCATCCCCTTGGTCGTCTATCAAGCATGCTGGCAGCCCATGGGAAATTGGTCTGGCAGAAACACAGCAAACCTTGGTGCTCAACCGTTTGCGTGGTCGCATTCGTGTGCAAGCTGACGGTCAAATGAAGACCGGCCGTGACGTTGCCGTGGGTGCTTTGCTCGGTGCCGATGAATTCGGCTTTGCTACCGCACCGCTGGTGGTGGAAGGCTGCATCATGATGCGCAAATGCCACTTGAACACTTGCCCTGTGGGCGTTGCCACACAAGACCCCACGTTGCGTAAAAAGTTTTCTGGCAAGCCCGAACACGTGGTGAATTACTTCTTCTTCATCGCCGAAGAAGTGCGTCAAATCATGGCGCAGTTGGGCATCAAGAAGTTTGACGACATGATTGGCCGTGCCGACTTGCTCGACACCCGCAAAGGTATCGAACATTGGAAATCCAGCGGCCTCGATTTCAGCCGTTTGTTGGCTGTGCCCGATGTACCCGCCGACGTGGCCCGTCGCCATGTCGATGTGCAAGACCACGGCTTGGACAAAGCTTTGGACAACATCCTCATTGCCAAGAGTCGCGCCGCCATTGACAAAGGTGAGAAGGTGCAGTTCATGGAAGTGGCGCGCAACGTGAATCGTTCTGTGGGCGCCATGCTTTCAGGCGCAGTCACCAAAGTGCACCCAGAAGGTTTGCCAGACGACACCATCCGCATTCAACTTGAGGGCACTGGCGGTCAATCTTTTGGCGCGTTTGTGGCCAAGGGCATTACGCTGTACCTCATTGGTGAAGCCAACGATTACACCGGCAAAGGTTTGTCGGGCGGTCGCATTGTGGTTCGTCCTAGCCTCGAATTCCGCGGCGTGGCCAGCCAAAACATCATTGTGGGCAACACCGTGATGTACGGCGCTACTACTGGCGAAGCTTTCTTTGCTGGTGTGGGCGGCGAGCGTTTTGCAGTTCGTTTGTCGGGCGCCACCGCAGTGGTCGAAGGCACGGGCGACCACGGTTGTGAATACATGACTGGTGGTACTGTGGCTGTATTGGGCAAAACAGGTCGCAACTTTGCGGCCGGTATGAGCGGCGGCATTGCGTATGTGTACGACGAAGACGGCCAATTTGCATCGCGCTGCAACACCGCCATGGTCAGCATGGAAAAAGTACTGACTGTGGTCGAGCAAGAAGCCGCGGTAGACCGCAAAGTGTGGCACCGCGACCAAGCCGACGAAACACAGTTGAGAAAATTGCTGGAAGACCACCACAAGTGGACCGGTAGCCAACGCGCACGTGAGTTGCTGGACAACTGGGCGCAAGCCCGCTTGAAGTTCGTCAAAGTATTCCCGAACGAGTACAAGCGCGCCTTGGGTGAAATCAACGCACGCAAAGCAGCTGCCAAGTCTACAGATGCAATTGCTGCTAGCTAAAAACAAAGAAATAACAAGGATTGATCATGGGAAAAATCACTGGTTTCATGGAATTTGAGCGCGTCGAAGAGGGCTACAAGCCCGTCGGCGAGCGCGTCAAAAACTACAAAGAATTCGTCATTGGTTTGGACGACGCGCAAGCCAAAGCGCAAAGCGCTCGCTGCATGGACTGCGGCACACCGTTTTGTAACAGCGGCTGCCCTGTCAACAACATCATTCCGGACTTCAACGACTTGGTATTCCAAGGCGATTGGAAAAACGCCATTGAAGTGCTGCACAGCACCAACAACTTCCCAGAGTTCACGGGCCGCATTTGCCCCGCTCCATGTGAAGCCGCTTGTACATTGAACGTGGCCGACGATGCCGTGGGTATCAAATCGATTGAGCACGCCATCATTGACCGTGCTTGGCAAGAGGGCTGGGTCAAGCCCCGTCCTGCTGCGCACAAGACTGGCAAAAAAGTTGCTGTGGTGGGCTCTGGCCCCGCAGGCATGGCAGCTGCCCAGCAATTGGCGCGAGCCGGTCACGACGTGACTTTGTTCGAAAAGAACGACCGCATTGGTGGCTTGCTGCGTTATGGCATCCCCGATTTCAAAATGGAAAAATCGCACATCGACCGCCGCGCTGAGCAGTTGATCGCCGAAGGCGTGACCCTCAAGACCGGCGTCATGGTGGGCAGTCTCCCTGCGGGTTCCAAAGTGACCAACTGGTCGCAAGAAACCATCAGCCCTGAGCAACTGCAGAAAGACTTTGACGCGGTGTTGCTGACCGGTGGCTCAGAGCAATCACGCGATTTGAACGTGCCTGGCCGCGATTTGTCAGGCATTCACTTCGCCATGGAATTCTTGCCACAGCAAAACAAAGTGAACGCCGGCGACAAGCTCAAAGACCAACTGCGCGCTGACGGCAAACACGTCATCGTGATTGGCGGCGGCGATACCGGCAGCGATTGTGTCGGTACTTCCAACCGCCATGGTGCGAAGAGCGTCACGCAGTTTGAGGTGATGCCCCAGCCGCCAGAAGAAGAAAACCGTCCTTTGACATGGCCTTACTGGCCCCTCAAATTGCGCACCAGCTCCAGCCACGAAGAAGGCTGTACCCGCGAATTTGCCGTTTCCACCCAAGAATTCATTGGCGAAAAAGGCAAGGTCACAGGTCTCAAAACCGTTGAAGTCGAATTCAAAGACGGCAAATTGGTCAACGTGCCAGGCTCCGAAAAAACTTACCCAGCCGACATGGTGTTCTTGGCCATGGGCTTTGTGAACCCTGTTGCCACCATCTTGGACGCCTTTGGCGTGGACAAAGACAACCGTGGCAATGCCAAAGCCACTACCGATTTCACAGGTGGCTACGCCACCAATGTGGCCAAGGTTTTTGCGGCGGGCGACATGCGCCGTGGCCAATCTTTGGTGGTTTGGGCCATCCGTGAAGGCCGCCAAGCTGCCCGCGCGGTGGATGAATTCTTAATGGGAAGCAGCGACTTACCCCGTTAAAATGTCTGCAGACAGGTTGGCGTGTGAATTTTCAAAGAGTCACACAAGCTTCACCTGAACGCCTTACCCTTCAAAAGCCGGCGATCCCGGCTTTTGTTTTTTCTCACATGACATTGCCCAACTCTCCACTCCTGGTCGAATTGAAAAACCTCAGCTTCGGCTACGGGAACCGCGTCATTCTGAACGACCTGTCGTTTGGCATACCGCGCGGCAAAGTCACGGCCCTGATGGGTGTCTCTGGCGGTGGCAAGACCACTGTCTTGCGTTTAATTGGTGGTCAATACCGCGCCCAAAACGGCCAACTCACATTCGATGGCCATGATGTTGGTCAAATGAACACGGAACAACTTTATGCAGCACGCAGGCGCATGGGCATGTTGTTTCAGTTTGGCGCTTTGTTCACCGACATGAGTGTGTTTGACAACGTGGCGTTTCCTTTAAGAGAACACACGAAAATGTCTGAGTCCATGGTGCGCGACATTGTTTTGATGAAGCTCGATGCGGTGGGCTTGCGCGGTGCCAGAGATCTGAAGCCTTCCGAAATTTCAGGGGGGATGGGCCGACGCGTTGCATTAGCCCGTGCCATTGCTTTAGATCCCGATCTCATGATGTACGACGAACCCTTTGCTGGGCTTGACCCCATTTCATTAGGGACGGCCGCAAGACTCATTCGCAAGTTGAACGACAGCTTGGGCATTACCAGTGTGGTGGTATCGCACGATGTCGACGAAACATTTCAAATTGCAGACCATGTGGTGGTCTTGGCCAATGGCAAAGTGGCAGCGCAAGGCACGCCCGAAGCACTCAGGCAAACTGCTGATCCGCTGATTCACCAATTTGTGAATGGCCTCAGCGAGGGCCCGGTCCATTTCCATTACCCCGCCAAATCCATCGCCGAAGATTTCAGCCGCATTGCACCATGAACTTCTTGCACCCTGCTGAACTTGGCTATGCCGTCCGCCAGAAATTGGCGGATTGGGGATATGGCGCGCGATTATTTGGTCAACTGGCCATGATGTCGGGCGCTTGTTTGAAGCGCTTTGGGCTGGTTCGCGATCAAGTGCATTTCTTGGGCAACTACTCCTTGGCCATCATTACCGTCTCAGGCCTGTTTGTCGGCTTCGTTTTAGGCTTGCAGGGCTACTACACTTTGCAGCGCTATGGCGCGGCCGATGCACTTGGCTTGTTGGTGGCACTGAGTTTGGTGCGTGAACTCGGCCCTGTGGTGGCGGCGCTGTTGTTCGCAGGGCGGGCTGGTGCCTCTATTACGGCAGAAATTGGTTTGATGCGAGCTGGCGAGCAATTGACGGCTTTGGAAATGATGGCGGTTGATCCAAAACTGCGAATTTTGGCGCCGCGTTTGTGGGGTGGCATCATTGCCTTGCCTCTTCTCACCGCCGTTTTCAGTGCCGTTGGTATTTTGGGTGGTTATGTGGTGGGTGTGCTTCTAATTGGCGTTGATGAGGGCGCATTTTGGAGTCAAATGCAAAGCGGTGTCGATGTGTTCAAAGATGTTGGCAATGGCATGATCAAAAGTTTGGTGTTTGGCGTGGCAGTCACCTTCATTGCCTTGCTGCAAGGCTATGTGGCTCAGCCGACACCCGATGGCGTGGCTTCCGCGACCACCCGAAGCGTAGTGATCTCTTCTTTGTCTGTTTTAGGACTGGACTTCATCCTCACTGTGATGATGTTCAGCATTTAAGGAGGACGTGATGCAACGTTCAAAAAATGATGTGTGGGTAGGATTGTTTGTGTTGATCGGATTGGCAGCAGTGCTTTTTCTGGCGCTTAAGTCGGCCAATTTGTTGCAATACAGTTGGTCCAAAAATTACACCGTGACCGCTAAGTTTGACAACATCGGCGGCCTTAAAAAAGGTGCGGCTGTTAAGAGTGCAGGTGTGGTGGTGGGCCGTGTTGACAACATTCAATTTGACGGCGAAAGTTTTCAAGCCAAGGTCAGTTTGGCTTTGCAAAACCAGTTCGCTTTTCCTCAAGACAGTTCTTTGAAAATTCTGACCAGTGGTTTGTTAGGCGAGCAGTACGTGGGCATTGTGGCCGGCGCCGATGAAAAGAATCTGGTGGCGGGCGACAACATCGGCTCGACCCAATCGGCTGTGGTCTTAGAAAATTTAATCAGCCAATTTTTGTACAGCAAAGCGGCAGATCCTGCCGCACCCACATCGGGAAGCAAGTAATGAAATTTTGGTGGCGCGTGCGCCTCGGTTTACTCATTGCGGCAAGCTTGCTGTTGCAAGGGTGCGCCTCGCTCAAAGGCCCAGATCCAACAGATCCCCTCGAACCTTTGAATAGAAAAGTCACGGCCTTCAACGACATGGCCGATGATGTGGTGCTCAGGCCTGTTGCTGTTATTTATGGCCAAGTTTTGCCAACGGTGGTTCGCAAAGGCATTGGCAATTTTTTCAGCAACCAGAGCGATGTCATGTCTTTCTTCAACAGCTTGGCGCAATTGAAACTCCAAGCTGCTGCTAAAAGTGCCATGCGCGTGGGCATCAACACCACACTGGGGCTAGGCGGCATCATAGATTGGGCCACCGAATTGAAGATTGACAAACACAAAGAGGACTTCGGTCAAACCATGGCGTTTTGGGGTGTTTCGTCTGGCCCCTATGTGGTCTTGCCATTTTTTGGGCCCTCTACCCTTCGCGACAGCCTGGGCCTCTACGTCGACAACAAAACAGATGTGAACCAACAACTGGAAAACACAGCGGCTAAAAATACCTTGACATTGTTGCGCTTGACCGACAAGCGGGAGCGCTATTTGTCCTTGTCCGACGCTGTCAAACAAGCTTCTTTAGATCCCTACACCTTCACGCGGGATGCCTATTTGCAAAAGCGTTTGAATGACATTTACGATGGCAACCCGCCCATGGTGGACGATTTTGAAGATCCGGACCAACCTGCGCCTATGGTGGCCCCCAACAGACCAAGCGCTACGGGCACACAGGAGCCCTTGCCTCAGACGCCCAAACCCTAACAGCCTTGGGGCAAAGAAGAATTGAACTTGGTGGTTTAATCTACTTTTTTGTAGTTCACGCGTTAAAGAGTCAAACGCTCTTTATGATCCCATCCTATGAATCGCAAATTCTTCACTTATTTATGGCCTGTTGTTTGGGCATTGGGTTTCTGCTTGGGTTCAGCCCCCGTTTTGGCTGCCGATGAAGCACCCGATGCTTTCGTGAAACGCATTTCCAATGAAACTTTGGATGCTGTTCGTTCCGACAAAAGCATCAAGGGCGGTGACATCAACAAGATCATGCAATTGGTCGATACCAAGCTCATGCAGCATGTCAATTTCCGCCGCATGACCGCGCTGGCCACCGGGCCAGGTTGGCGCAAGGCCACCCCTGAGCAGCAAGAACGCTTGCAAGCAGAGTTCAAGTTGCTGCTCATTCGCACCTATTCTGGTGCACTCAGCCAAATCAGCGATCAGTCCATTGAGCTCAAGCCTTTGCGCGGTGCTACAGATGACAAAAATCTGGTCGTTCAAACCGAGATCAGAGGCAGAGGTGAACCTATTCAGCTTGACTATCGCCTTGAAAAAACGCCAGGTGAAGGTGCGGGGTGGAAAATTTTTGACCTCAATGTCATGGGCATTTGGTTGGTTGAAAACTACCGCTCACAATTTTCCAAGGAAATCAATGCGGGTGGCATAGATGGTTTGATCAAGAGCTTGTCTGATCGAAATAAATCGAATGCCAAAAAAGCCTAATTTAGCGCCTCGTACCGCGGCCTTGACCGCGTTTCATGCATGTCCACAGCTCTTTTAACCTTGCCCCCCGATTTGCGTCACAGCAATGCTGCGGCTTGCTTGTGCAAGTTGCAGGCGCAAATTCGCAATTGCCCCGATTCCGAGGTCCAAATACAAGCCGGACAGCTGACTGATTTTGATTCCTCAGCACTCGCAGTGCTCTTGGGATGCCGCAGAGAAGCCGAAAGTTTGTCAAAAACATTGAAATTCAAGCAATTCCCAGCCAAATTACGCGAATTGGCCTTGCTTTATGGGGTGTCTGAGCTCTTGGTCGAAAGCGCATGACCGTAAAATAGAGGGCTCATGCCCGCCATCTCTTTTCAATCCGTTTCCAAAACTTACCCTGCCAAAAATACAGGCAGCCAGCCATTCACAGCACTCAACAAAGTGAGCTTTGACATTGCTGAAGGGGAGTTTTTTGGCCTGCTGGGTCCCAATGGCGCTGGCAAAACCACCCTGATTAGCATTCTGGCGGGTCTCAGCAAAGCCACTGAAGGCCGTGTCATGGTGCATGGCAAGGATGTTCAGTTGGATTACGCCCAAACCCGGCGCATGTTGGGTGTGGTCCCTCAAGAACTGGTCTTTGACCCTTTCTTCACCGTTCGCGAAGCCTTGCGTTTTCAATCGGGTTATTTTGGCGTTACCAAAAATGATGCTTGGATTGATGAGTTGCTGGACAGCTTAGGCCTTTCAGACAAAGCCAATTCAAACATGCGACAGCTCTCTGGCGGCATGAAGCGCCGTGTTTTGGTGGCCCAAGCCTTGGTCCACAAGCCCCGAGTCATTGTCTTGGATGAGCCCACTGCAGGGGTGGATGTCGAGCTTCGGCAAACCCTGTGGCAATTCATCGCCAAGTTAAACCGTGAAGGCCACACTGTTTTACTCACCACCCATTATTTGGAAGAAGCCGAAGCGCTGTGCGGCCGTTTGGCCATGCTCAAGCAAGGTCGGGTATTGGCTTTGGCCAGCACTTCTGAGTTGTTGAAATCAGCCTCCAGCAATGTGCTGCGTTTCAAAATTGATGGTCAATTGCCCATTGATCTGGCAGCCAAAGCGCGCATCACGGGTCGCATCGTTCAGTTTCCAGCGCACGATGCGGTTGAGATTGAAAGCTACTTGGCGGCTGTTCGCCAAGCTGGTTTGATTGCAGAGGATGTTGAAATTCGCAAAGCTGATTTGGAAGATGTTTTCTTAGATGTCATGTCCGAGGGCAAATCATGAGCGGCTGGCGCATGTTGTTGTACAAAGAGGTGTTGCGCTTTTGGAAGGTGGCTTTCCAAACCATAGCGGCACCCGTTTTGACCTCCGTCTTGTACATGATGATTTTTGGCCATGTGTTGGAAGACCATGTGAAGGTCTATGACAACGTGCCCTACACGGCGTTTTTGTTGCCCGGCTTGATCATGATGAGCGTCTTGCAAAATGCTTTTGCCAACAGTTCATCCAGCTTGGTACAAAGCAAAATCATGGGCAACATAGTTTTCTTGTTGCTCACACCTTTGTCGCACTGGCACTGGTACGTGGCTTATGTGGGGTCTTCGATGTTGCGCGGCCTGGCGGTTGGCTTTGGTGTTTTTGCCGTCACAGTGTGGTTTGCGCCCTTGCAGTACCATGCACCCGTTTGGATTTTGGTGTTTGCCGCATTGTGTGCCGGCCTATTGGGTGCTTTGGGTTTAGTAGCAGGTCTTTGGTCCGAAAAATTTGACCAAATGGCTGCTTTTCAAAGTTTTGTCATCATGCCCATGACCTTCTTGTCGGGTGTTTTTTATTCCATTCACTCTTTGCCGCCGTTTTGGCAGGGCTTGAGTCACTTAAACCCCTTCTTTTACATGATTGATGGTTTCAGATACGGCTTTTTTGGTCAAAGCGATGTCTCGCCTTGGATCAGCTTGGCGGTTGTTTCTGTGGCCATGTTGGGTGTGAGCACTTTGGCCATCCAACTGTTGAAATCTGGCTACAAAATCAGAGGTTGATTTCATTTTTTAAGCACCGAACCCAATGACTGCAGAACAAATTCAAACCATGATTGCCGCTGGCCTTGCTTGCGACCACCTCACCGTTGACGGCGATGGCCGTCATTGGCAAGCCGTGGTGGTATCCCCCCAGTTTGAGGGCTTGCGCCTCATTACACGCCATCAAAAGGTCTATGCCACCTTGGGCAACAAAATGCAAAACGATGAGGTGCACGCCTTGTCGATGAAAACTTTCACGCCTGCTGAATGGGCCAAAGCTCAAGCCTGATCAACAGGCACAAACCATTACGCTCATCCAGTAACTAGAACTAAAAAATGGACAAACTCATCATTCGTGGCGGCCATTCTTTGAATGGTGAGATCGAAATTTCAGGCGCCAAGAATGCCGCCTTGCCCGAACTTTGCGCAGCCTTGTTAACCGACCAGGAAGTTGTGCTTCGTAACGTGCCCAAGTTGCAAGACGTCAGCACCATGCTGAAACTCATTCGCAACATGGGCGTGACTTGCCTGCACGCAGAAGATGGCAGTGTGACATTGAATGCTAGCGCGCTGAACAAGCCGGAAGCGCCCTACGAGATGGTGAAAACCATGCGTGCTTCCGTGTTGGCACTCGGCCCCTTGTTGGCGCGTTTTGGTCATGCACGCGTCTCATTACCAGGTGGGTGTGCCATTGGTTCGCGGCCAGTTGATCAACACATCAAAGGTTTGCAGGCCATGGGCGCGAAGATTGTGGTTGAGCACGGCTACATGGTGGCGAGTTTGGCCAAGGGACGGACACGCTTAAAGGGCGCACGCATTGCGACAGACATGGTGACTGTCACGGGCACAGAAAACTTTTTGATGGCTGCTTCTTTGGCAGAAGGTGAAACTGTTTTAGAAAATGCAGCGCAAGAACCAGAAATTCCTGACTTGGCTGAAATGCTCATTCAGATGGGGGCCAAGATTGAAGGCCATGGCACCAGCCGAATTCACATTCAGGGCGTTGAAAAACTCAAGGGCTGCGACCATGCTGTAGTGGCCGATCGAATTGAAGCTGGCACATTTTTGTGCGCGGTAGCGGCCACAGGTGGCGACGTTGTGTTGAAGCATGCGCGTGGCGATCACCTAGACGCCGTCATTGAAAAACTCAGAGATGCAGGCGCACAAATTGAAGTGGGTTCTAACTTTGTGCGCGTGAAAGCGCAAGGGCGCATGAAGGCCCAAAGCTTTCGCACTACAGAGTACCCTGGCTTTCCAACCGACATGCAGGCGCAATTCATGGCCTTGAACTGCATTTCCGAAGGCACCAGCAAAGTCACTGAAACCATTTTTGAAAATCGTTTCATGCACGTCAATGAGCTGGTTCGTTTGGGGGCCAACATTCAAATTGACGGTAAAGTTTCCGTGGTCCAAGGCGTAACCCAATTGTCAGGGGCCATTGTGATGGCCACCGATTTGCGGGCTTCAGCCAGTTTGGTCATTGCTGGGTTGGTGGCGGAAGGCGAAACCATTGTGGACCGCATTTACCACCTTGACCGTGGCTACGATCGCATGGAAGCAAAGCTGCGTAAAGTGGGCGCGCAAATTGAACGTTCGAAGTAATCACAGGAACTGACATGATCACCTTGGCCTTGTCCAAAGGACGAATTTTTGATGAAACGCTGCCGCTCTTAAAAGCGGCGGGTATCGAGGTACTGGAAGATCCGGAAACTTCGCGCAAACTCATTTTGCCTACCAACCAGCAGGGCGTGCGAGTCGTTTTAGTTCGCGCAACCGATGTGCCCACTTATGTGGAATATGGCGGCGCCGATTTGGGCGTGACCGGCAAAGACACCCTGATTGAGCATGGCGGCCAGGGCTTGTACCAGCCCCTGGATTTGCAAATTGCCAAGTGCCGCATGAGTGTGGCTGTGCGTGCCGATTTCGATTACGCATCTGCAGTGAAATCTGGTTCGCGCCTCAAAGTGGCCACCAAATACACCAGCATTGCGCGCGAATTTTTTGCACAAAAAGGTGTGCACGTTGACCTGATCAAGCTCTACGGCAGCATGGAATTGGCACCGCTCACAGGTTTGGCCGACGCCATCGTTGACTTGGTATCGACGGGCAGCACTCTGAAAGCCAATCACCTGATTGAAGTTGAGCGCATCATGGACATCAGTTCAAGGTTGGTGGTCAATCAAGCCTCATTGAAATTGAAACAAGAACCTATTCGCGCCATCATTGATGCTTTTGCAAGCGCAGTGGCAGCGCGTGCTACTGCAAAAGCTTAAGGCCTGTTGCGCAGTATTCTGAACAGCACTACTTCACCATTAAAAATAAGACTCATGACCACGCTAGTTGCCAAAGCATTGCGTTTGAAAACGACCGATACAGATTTTGAAGCCGCGTTTCAAAAACGTTTGCATTGGTCTGCAGACGCTGATGCGGCCATTGAATCGCGTGTTGCTGAAATTCTGGTAGATGTTCAGCAGCGGGGCGATCTCGCCGTGTTGGAGTACACGCAGCGCTTTGATGGCGTCAGCGCTCAAAGCATGCAGCAATTGGTGCTGACCCAAGCAGAATTGAAGGCAGCCTTTGAAGGCTTGCCCACTGCCCAAAAAGAAGCTTTGCATGCAGCAGCCAAACGTGTGCGCAGCTACCACGAAGCGCAGAAAAAAGCCTCTGGCGAAAGCTGGTCTTACAAAGACGAAGACGGCACCTTGTTGGGTCAAAAAGTTACACCCCTAGACCGTGTTGGCATTTATGTGCCAGGCGGAAAGGCCGCTTATCCCTCGTCCGTTTTGATGAACGCCATCCCTGCGCATGTGGCTGGTGTTGAAGAGATCATCATGGTGGTACCCACGCCCCAAGGCTTGAAAAATGCGTTGGTGCTGGCCGCAGCCTATGTGGCGGGTGTGTCGCGAGCCTTCACCATTGGCGGCGCACAGGCCGTGGCCGCTTTGGCCTATGGCACAGCCACAGTTCCCAAAGTCGACAAAATAACGGGCCCTGGCAATGCCTATGTGGCCAGCGCAAAAAAGCGCGTGTTTGGCACCGTAGGCATTGACATGATTGCAGGCCCTAGCGAAATTTTGGTCTTGGCCGATGGTACAACGCCGCCTGAGTGGGTGGCCATGGATTTGTTTTCGCAAGCCGAGCACGATGAGTTGGCGCAAAGCATTTTGTTGTGCCCAGATGCCGACTACATCGACAAAGTTCAGGCGGCTATAGACCAACTGCTTCCCACATTGCCGCGCGCAGCCATCATTGCCAAATCCATGAACGATCGTGGTGCGCTCATTCAAACGCGCAGCATGCAAGAGGCCTGCGAGATCAGCAATCGCATTGCCCCCGAGCACTTGGAAGTGTCCAGTCGCAATCCCCATGAGTGGGAGCCACTGCTCAAGCATGCAGGCGCTATTTTCTTGGGTGCATTCACCAGCGAATCTTTGGGTGATTACTGCGCAGGACCCAACCATGTGTTGCCTACCAGCGGCACTGCGCGCTTTTCTTCCCCATTGGGTGTTTACGATTTCCAAAAGCGCTCTAGCCTCATAGAGGTGAGTGAGAAGGGCGCACAAAGCTTGGGCCTCATTGCGGCAGAGTTGGCGTACGGCGAAGGCTTGCAAGCCCACGCGCGTGCCGCCGAGTTGCGCTTGAACCCTGTACCGCCTCAAAGAAAAACACCATGAGTCCAAACCAAACCCCCGCCCCTTGGCTGAAACACATTCGCCAAGATGTGCAGTCCATGCACGCTTATGCCATTCAAGACTCAACGGGTATGGTCAAGCTAGACGCCATGGAAAACCCCTTCACCTTGTCCCCCGAATTGCAAAAGCAATTGGGCGAGCGTCTGGGTGCTTTGGCCCTCAATCGTTATCCCGGCAACCGTATCAATGTGTTGCGCTCAGAACTGGCCAAATATGTGCACATGCCAGAAGGCTTTGACATCATGTTGGGCAACGGCTCCGATGAACTGATCACGCTTCTTTCAGTGGCTTGTGACGTGCCCGGAGCCAGCATTTTGGCGCCGCTGCCTGG
This sequence comes from Limnohabitans sp., assembly GCA_044233865.1. Taxonomy (GTDB): domain Bacteria; phylum Pseudomonadota; class Gammaproteobacteria; order Burkholderiales; family Burkholderiaceae_C; genus Limnohabitans_A. The sequence goes on along the minus strand of JBIIJK010000003.1, from coordinate 40,063 downwards.
CTTTGTGATGTACGCCATGAGCGCACAATTACAAGGTGTGACATTTCATGGCGTGCCACTGACTGCCAATTTTGAATTGGACGAGGCGGCCATGCTGAGTGCCATTGCAACGCACAAACCGGCAGTGGTCTATTTGGCTTACCCCAACAACCCAACGGGCACACTTTGGAGCGCCGACGCCATTGAGCGCATTGTGCTGGCCCAAGGTCAGCAAGGCGGCTTGATCGTCATGGACGAAGCCTATCAACCTTTTGCTAGTCAAACCTACATGGACCGCATAGCCCAACATGGCCATGTGCTGCTCATGCGAACCTTGTCTAAATTTGGTTTGGCAGGCGTACGCCTTGGTTACATGGTTGGCCCCAAGGCCTTGATTGCAGAAATCGACAAAGTTCGCCCGCCCTACAACATCAGTGTCTTGAATTGCGAATGCGCGCTGTTTGCTTTGGAACACGCGGAGGTTTTTGCCCAGCAGGCGGCTCAAATTCGGGAAGAACGTGAAAAAATCAGTCATTCATTGGCCTTGTTGCCAGGGGTGCAAGTCTTCCCCAGTCAGGCCAATATGCTCTTGGTTCGTATGCCAGACGCCACAAAGTGCTTCGAAGGTATGAAGTTGAAAGGCATTTTGGTCAAGAACGTTTCTAAAATGCACCCATTGCTCACCAACTGTTTGCGCCTTACTGTCGGAACCCCTGCAGAAAACGCCCACATGTTGGCAGCACTCAAGGAATCTTTATGAGCACACCTCGCGTTGCTGAAGTTACGCGCAACACTGCAGAAACTCAAATCAGAGTCAAAGTCAATTTGGACGGCACCGGTCAAGCCAACTTGTCTACGGGCATTGGTTTTTTTGACCACATGCTCGATCAAATTGCACGCCATGGCCTGATTGACTTGGACATCCAAGCCAAGGGTGACCTGCACATCGATGGACATCACACCGTTGAAGATGTCGGCATCACCTTGGGTCAAGCCGTTGCCAAAGCCATGGGCGATAAAAAAGGACTGCGCCGTTACGGTCATGCGTATGTGCCTTTAGACGAAGCCTTGTCGCGCGTGGTCATCGATCTTTCGGGGCGTCCTGGCTTGGTCAATCACGTGCCCTTTACCAGCGGCATGGTGGGCGGCTTTGACACCCAACTCATGCACGAATTTTTTCAAGGCTTCGTGAACCATGCCTTGGTCACACTGCACATTGACAACTTGCGTGGCGACAATGCGCACCACCAAGCCGAAACTGTGTTCAAAGCTTTTGCGCGCGCGCTGCGAGCAGCGCTTGAAATTGATCCCCGTTCTGTTGGCGTCATTCCTTCAACCAAGGGTTCGCTCTGAGCATGTCCCCCAATTCAGTGGCGGTGGTCGATTACGGCATGGGCAATTTGCGTTCAGTGGCCCAAGCAGTCATTCATGCTGCGCAAGACACTGGGGTAGAAGTCAAAATCACTTCCAATCCACAGGATGTGCGAGACGCCACCCGAGTTGTATTGCCCGGTCAAGGGGCTATGCCAGATTGCATGCGTGAATTGCGCGACTCTGGGTTGTTTGAAGCGGTGCTAGACGCGGCATCCAAAAAGCCTTTGTTTGGTGTGTGTGTGGGCATGCAGATGTTGCTCGATCACAGTGAAGAAGGCGATGTCCCTGGCTTGGCACTGATCCCTGGCAAGGTGGTCAAATTTGATTTGGCTGGCAAAATACAGGCCGATGGCAGCCGCTTCAAAGTGCCACAAATGGGCTGGAATCAGGTCAATTTTTGCTCACATGAGGCTGCCCAGCATCCGGTTTGGGGCAACATTCCCAATGGCAGCTATTTCTATTTTGTACACAGTTTTTACGCAAAACCCGATAATGCAAGCCATGTTGCTGCAGAAACTGATTACGGCGGGCTTTTTGCCTGTGCCATTGCGCGCGATAATTTGTTTGCAACGCAGTTCCACCCAGAAAAAAGTGCCGACCAAGGTTTGGCCCTTTATCGGAACTTTTTGCACTGGCAACCCTGATTTTTTTTGACCATTTTTCTAATTTCACTTTTCTTCACTCTAGCGCTACCCCTTAGCCATGATTCTGATACCTGCCATTGATCTCAAAGACGGCCATTGCGTTCGCCTCAAACAAGGCGACATGGACCAAGCCACCACTTTTGGTGAGGACCCCGCGGCCATGGCCCAAAGCTGGCTCGACAAAGGCGCAAGGCGCTTGCACTTGGTCGACCTCAATGGGGCCTTTGCGGGCAAGCCGCAAAATTTTGCGGCCATCAAATCCATCCTTAAAGCGGTGGGGGGCGAAATTCCGGTTCAATTGGGCGGTGGTATACGAGACCTAGACACCATTGAAAAATACATCGACGGCGGTTTGCGATACGTCATCATCGGCACAGCTGCAGTCAAAAACCCAGGCTTCTTGCGCGATGCGTGCAGTGCCTTTGGCGGCCACATCATTGTGGGCCTCGATGCCAAAGACGGCAAAGTGGCCACCGACGGTTGGAGCAAACTCACCGGCCACGAAGTGGTCGACCTGGCCAAAAAATTTGAAGACTGGGGCGTCGAGTCCATCATTTACACCGACATTGGCCGCGATGGCATGTTGAGTGGCATCAACATCGATGCCACAGTGAAGTTGGCCCAAGCCCTCACCATTCCGGTCATTGCTTCTGGCGGTTTGTCCAACATGGCCGACATCGAGCAGCTTTGTGCTGTGGAAGATGAAGGCGTCGAAGGTGTTATTTGCGGCCGCGCCATTTACTCTGGCGACCTTGACTTCCAAGCAGCCCAGGCGCGGGCCGATGAACTTAACGACTGACAGCCTGCAGGGGCACGAGGGATGGCGTTGGTCATTGCCTCAAGGCGACAGCGTGTTTGTGGCTCAGCAGGGTGCTCAGGTTTTGTCTTGGCAAACGGGCGGACAAGAGCGTTTGTATCTCAGTCCAGTTTCTGCTTGCGACGGTACCACTGCCATTCGAGGCGGCATCCCTGTTTGCTTTCCGCAATTTAACCAACGCGGTACTTTGCCTAAGCATGGGTTTGCGCGCAACATGGCTTGGCGTTTGGTATCTGAGCAAAGTCATGGGTCTGAGAAAGTTTTTGAGCTCTCAAACAATGCGCAAACGCATGCACTCTGGCCGATTCAATTCAAAACGCAACTCAAGGTACTTTTAAGTGCTCAAAGTTTGAAAATTCAACTCTCAGTTCAAAACCTGAGTCTTCAAACGCTAAGCTTCACGGGTGCATTGCACACTTACTTTGCAGTGAATCAAATTCAGAAAGTCAGTTTGCAGGGTCAAGCCCATCAAGCGGAATGGGATGCAGTCAATGACACGCATCAAAAATGCCAGGGCCTGCTCAGCTTCAACACAGAGTTTGATCGAGTCTATGACGTGGCCACGGAAAATCAACCCACATGGACTTTGACAGAAGGCGCTAACGTGTTGCACATTTCACAAAGTGCCTCTTGGGGCCAAAGCGTGGTTTGGAATCCAGGTGCTGAGAAATGCAGCCAACTCAAAGACATGCCTATGGATGGCTATCAACGCATGTTGTGCGTTGAAGCAGCGCGCGTCACGTCTTCCATCGAAGTCCAGCCCTCACAGCAATGGGAAGCTTGGCAACAATTCACAGTTCAAATACCATGCTAGCCAAACGCATCATTCCTTGTCTTGACGTCACCGGCGGCCGCGTGGTCAAAGGTGTTAATTTTGTCGAACTTCGCGACGCAGGCGACCCCGTCGAAATAGCGGCCAGGTACAACGAACAAGGCGCCGATGAACTCACCTTCTTGGACATCACTGCCACCAGCGATGGCCGCGATCTGATTCTTCACATCATTGAGGCGGTGGCCTCACAAGTTTTCATTCCCCTCACCGTGGGCGGTGGTGTCAGAAGTGTTGAAGATGTGCGCCGTTTGCTCAACGCGGGCGCCGACAAAACCAGTTTCAATTCGGCGGCCATTGCCAACCCTCAAGTCATTCGAGATGCGTCGCAAAAGTACGGCGCGCAGTGCATCGTGGTGGCCATCGATGCCAAACGCCGTCAGGGCGAGGCCATCCAGTTGCGCGGAGAAGGCTGGGACGTTTACAGCCATGGTGGTCGGCAAAACACGGGCTTAGACGCAGTTCAGTGGGCGGCCAAGATGGCCGAGTTTGGCGCTGGCGAAATTTTGCTCACCAGCATGGACCGCGATGGCACCAAGTCGGGCTTTGATTTGGCCCTGACCAAAGCCGTGAGCGATGCGGTGCAAGTGCCCGTCATTGCTTCGGGTGGTGTGGGAAATTTGGACCATTTGGCCGATGGCGTGCAGCAGGGTGGGGCCGATGCCGTGCTGGCTGCCAGCATTTTTCATTACGGCGAATACACGGTTCAGGAAGCCAAGCAGCGCATGCGCGAGCGGGGAATTCCTGTTCGTTTGTAAACAAACGCCTGTTCAAGCCTTCGACAAGTGGTAGATTCAGCGCATGAATTGGCTTGATCAAATTAAATGGGACGCGCAGGGCTTGGTGCCCGTCATCGCCCAAGAAGCCAGCACCGGCGATGTGCTGATGTTCGCTTGGATGAACCGTGAGGCCCTTGAAAAAACCGCCGAACTTAAGCGCGCGGTGTATTTCAGTCGCTCGCGCAACAAACTGTGGTTCAAAGGCGAAGAGTCTGGCCATGTGCAAACCGTGCATGACATGCGATTAGACTGCGACAACGATGTGGTGCTCCTCAAGGTCACACAACTGGGGCATGAGCCCGGCATTGCCTGCCATACCGGCCGTCACAGTTGTTTCTTTCAAACGTATCAAAATGGCGAATGGGTCGCCACCGAGCCGGTTTTGAAAGACCCCGAAACCATTTACAAGTGAGCACTTGTTGCCAAAATCATGAGTTCTACCGATGCCTTGGCCCGCTTAGCGGCCGTGATTGAAAGTCGCAAGCCTGCCAACGGCGGCGATCCTGAAAAAAGCTATGTGGCCCGCCTGCTGCACAAAGGGCCAGACGCTTTTTTGAAAAAAATTGGCGAAGAAGCCACAGAAACTGTCATGGCTGCCAAAGACATGGACCACGGCGGCGATGCCCACAAACTGGTGGGTGAGGTGGCTGACTTGTGGTTTCACAGCATGATTGCCTTGGCGCACTATGGCTTGTCACCCGCCGATGTGGTGGCCGAACTCAGCCGGCGTGAGGGCTTGAGTGGCCTGGAGGAAAAAGCCCTGCGCAAAGCAGAACAACGTGAACAATCAGGTGAATGATGCAAGATCCCAACTGCCTCTTCTGCAAAATCATTGCAGGAAAAATCCCCTCCAAGAAAGTCTTTGAAGACGAGCATGTGTATGCTTTTCATGACATTGCGCCTTGGGCACCCATCCATTTCTTGATGGTCCCCAAGCTGCATATTCCTTCAATGGCTCAAATAACCTCAGAACATTCGGCCTTAATGGGCCATTTATTGGGTTTGGCCCCCAAACTTGCGTTGGAGCAAGGGTGCCGCCCTTACCCAGAGGGTGGTTACAGAATTGTGACCAATACCGGATCTGAAGGCGGACAAGAAATTCACCATTTGCATTTCCATGTCATGGGCGGCCCGCGTCCTTGGCTTCGGGGTTAAACGCTTAGAATCACCAATCATTGTTAGGAGACATTCATGGGTTCATTTTCTATTTGGCACTGGCTAGTTGTTTTGCTGATCGTGGTCATGGTTTTTGGCACTAAAAAGCTGAGAAACATGGGTTCTGATTTGGGTGGTGCCGTCAAAGGATTCAAAGACGGCATGAAAGATCCCAATGCCCCTCCGGCCACCGAAGAAAAACCAGCCGCTCAAGTAGCCGCTTCGACCACGACTGAAAAAACCACGATCGACGTGGAAGCCAAGACAAAGTCCTGATTTGATCGATCTCGGCATTTCCAAAATAGCCCTCATTGGGGTGGTGGCGCTGATCGTCATCGGCCCTGAGAAGTTGCCGCGCGTGGCGCGCACCTTGGGCAGTCTTTTGGGCAAGGCTCAGCGTTACATCTCCGATGTCAAGGCCGAGGTCAATCGCACCATGGATTTGGATGAGCTGAAAAAAATGAAGGAAACGATGGAGAGTGCCGCTCGCGACGTAGAAGGCTCTGTTCAGACAACGGCCATCGACTTTGAAAAGCAGTGGAATGAAACCACAGAGGGCTTGACCTCAGAAACCAATCACACGCCGTGGGTGCCGCCACCGCCTGTGTACAAGCACCCTGGTAAAAAGTTTCGTTTAAAGCAGGCCGCAGTGCCTCAGTGGTACAAATCGCGTGCAGGTGTGCGAACCAAAACATTGTCCGGTGCGGCCAGAGTGGCGCGCTACCGGCCCACCAAATTAGGTTAATTTTCAGTGTCCGATCCAACCCCAAAGCCCGAAGACGAACTGGCCGGCACAGAACAGCCCTTTGTGACGCATTTAATGGAGTTGCGCGACAGGTTAGTGCGCGCCATGGCGGGTATCGGCATTGCGGCAGCCATTTTGGCCTTATTTCCTGGACCTGCAGAGCTTTATGACTTGCTTGCCGCCCCCTTGGTGGCCAATTTGCCTGCTGGCGCAACCTTGATTGCCACCTCGGTCATCTCGCCTTTCATGGTGCCCATCAAAATCTTGTTCATGGCGGCATTTTTGCTGGCCTTGCCTGTGGTTCTCTACCAAGTCTGGGCTTTCATTGCACCTGGCTTGTACACCCATGAAAAACGTCTGGTCATGCCATTGGTCATTTCTAGCACCGTCTTGTTTTTTATAGGCGTGGCATTTTGTTATTTCTTTGTCTTTGGGCAGGTGTTCAAATTCATTCAAAGCTTTGCACCCAAAAGCATCACGGCAGCACCAGACATTGAGGCCTATCTGGGTTTTGTGCTGAGCATGTTCTTGGCATTTGGCTTGGCTTTCGAAGTGCCCATTGCGGTTGTGGTTTTGGCGCGTTTGAAAGTGGTGACCATTGAAAAGCTCAAAGACTTTCGGGGCTACTTTGTGGTCTTGGCGTTTGTCATTGCGGCCATCGTGACACCCCCAGATGTGGTCTCGCAATTGGCGCTGGCCATTCCCATGTGTGTGCTTTACGAATTGGGTATTTGGGCAGCCCAATTCTTCATCAAACACACGCAAGCTCCTAAAGAAGAAGAGACCGCCACATAAAGCTGGCGCTTGTTCACTGAGCAAGGATCTGCTGCTTTAAGGGCGGACTGGCCGTGTACCCGGCGTCACCTGAATGTCAATCAATTTGCCACTGCGCTGAATCGACAAGCTTGCTGCTTCGCCTGGCTTCAAGGCCGCAACCCGAGTGAGCATTTCGGGTACATCGGCCACAACGTGCCCAGCCACTTTCAAAATCAAATCGCCCGGTTGAATGCCGGCTTTGGCAGCGGGGCTGTTTTGCAAAACCCCATTGATCAAGACACCTTGTGGCAAAGCACCTGTAGATTTGTCTTTGGCGATGCCAAAGCTCTCGGCAATTTCAACCGTCAATGGACGCGGCTCAACACCTATCCAGCCACGCGTCACTTTACCGTCTTTGATCAGGGCAGCCATGATCTGCGTGGCCGTTGACACGGGTACCGCAAAGCCAATGCCCATGTTGCCGCCAGAGCGTGAATAAATGGCTGTGTTGATGCCCATGAGCAAGCCATTGGCGTCAACCAAAGCGCCACCAGAGTTGCCGGGATTGATGGCCGCATCGGTTTGAATGAAATTTTCAAATGTGTTGATGCCCAATTGTTTGCGGCCTAAGGCACTCACAATGCCAGAGGTTACAGTTTGACCCACACCAAATGGGTTGCCGATGGCCAATACAGCATCGCCCACCTGCAAAGTTTCCATTTGGCCCAAGACGATGGTGGGCAGTTTGGGCAAGTCAATTTTGAGCAAAGCCAAATCTGTTTCGGAGTCTGTGCCAATCACTTTGGCCATGGCGGTGCGGCCATCGTTCAGGGCGACTTCAATGGCCTCTGCGCCTTCAATGACATGGTGGTTGGTAAGGATATAGCCCTCTGCACTCACAATCACACCACTGCCCATGCCGCCACCAGTTGACTCGTCTTCAGGCTCTTCAAAAAAGCGAAACCAAGGATCTGCGCGGCGTGCTTTGCTTCGAGCCTTTTGCTGCACATTGATACTGACGACGGCTGGCGCTGCTTTTTGAGCCGCTTGTCTGAAGCTGCCCCCCGGCATGGCGTCTTGATTGCCCTCCATGCGGGCCTGAGTTAAAGCAAGTGTTTTGGCACCTCCCTGGCCCTTGAGCCAACCTGGCTGGAGGGTGGCGACGACAAACCAAGCGGCCAAAAGGACCGTCACCGATTGCGAAAACACAAGCCAAATTCTTTTCATGATTCGCATTGTGGACTGATCTTGAATCTTATGCATTGTTTCAGAGATGAATCACAATAGACTCTCTTTGAAATTGAAACAGACACGACTAATTTTTTTTAGGCGTTCATTTCAAGTTGAACTCAACCAAAACCATTTATGTCGACATTGCCCCCCATCGCTATCACGCCAGGAGATCCTTGCGGCATTGGCCCTGAAATCATTGCGCGTGCATTTTTGAACGATGCCTTGTCGCCCAAAGACCCGCCTGTCACACAGGCTTGTTTTGTGGCGGGCGATGCACAAGCGATGCAAAAAGCAGTCAACTTGGTAGATCCAAAAGCGCTGCAACTCAAACTGCAAGTCATTCAAAAGCCAGCGCAAGCGCAGAATTTGCCCGTAGGCGTCATCCCTGTTTTGCAAGTTGCGGCATTGGCTTCACAACTGCCCTACGGAGAAGTTCATGCCGAGGCAGGTCGGTTTGCTGGGCAATGTGTGGTGTGGGCTGCGCAGGCCGCGCTTCGCAAAGAAATTGCCGCCATGGTCACTGCGCCGCTGCACAAGGAAGCACTTTCTGCAGCGGGCTCGCCCTTCAATCAGTTTCCTGGGCATACCGAGTTGCTGCAGTTCGAGGCTGCCCAATTTTCTGGTGTGCGCTTGGCGGACCTGCCAGTGAGAATGATGTTGGCCAACGATGAGTTGCGTGTCGTGTTAGTGAGCATTCACCTTTCCTTGCGCCAAGCTCTAGATGCAGTCACTTATGACAACGTGCTTGAGAGTCTTCGCATTACCCATCAGTCACTCAGCTTGTTGTTTGGACGTGCTCCTAAAATTGGCGTTTCAGGACTCAACCCACACGCAGGTGAGGCTGGCTTGTTTGGCCGAGAAGAAATTGAAATCATTGCGCCTGCTATGGCCCAAGCCAGATCTGAGGGTATTTTGGCGCTAGGGCCTTATGCGCCTGACACTGTTTTCATGCGTGCACGTCAAAAGCAAGGTGCTGATTCTGAATTTGATGTGGTTCTGGCCATGTACCACGATCAAGGACTCATCCCCGTCAAATACATGGGCCTGGAGCAAGGCGTCAATGTCACCCTTGGTTTGCCATTGGTGCGAACCAGCCCCGATCACGGCACGGCTTTTGACATTGCCGGACAGGGCTGTGCCGATGCTTCCAGCATGGTGGCTGCCATCCGAATGGCGCGCCAGCTGATTCCCTGAGTCGGAGCAGGGGCTGGAAATGGCCCCCCGCAGTCGGCTACAATCCAAGGCTAAACCCTGATACCGATTCGCTAGAGGATTCTCATGAGTGATACCCCAGTCGACAGCAGCAAAAGGACGTGGCTGATTGCCTCTACTTGCGCTGGCGCCGTAGGCGCAGGCTTCGTCGCCACACCTTTTGTCAGCACTTTCCAGCCTTCCGAGCGCGCCAAAGCCGCCGGTGCAGCTGTTGAAGTCGATATTTCCGAAGTCAAACCCGGTGAGAAGCTCACCGTTGAATGGCGCGGCAAACCCGTGTGGATCATGCGCCGCACTCCCGAGCAGGTTGAAGCCTTGAAGAAGCTCGATGGTCAATTGGCCGATCCAGCCTCTGACCGCCAGGCCTACCCTACGCCCGAATACGCCAAAAACACCCATCGCTCTATCAAACCTGAGTTCATGGTGGCCGTTGGCATCTGCACCCATTTGGGTTGCTCGCCTGGCGACAAATTTCAAACAGGCCCACAACCTTCTTTGCCAGACGATTGGCAAGGTGGTTTCTTGTGCGCTTGCCACGGTTCTACCTTTGACTTTGCTGGTCGCGTGTTTAAAAACAAGCCAGCGCCAGATAACTTGGAAGTACCCCCCCACATGTACCTGTCCGACAGCAAGTTGCTGATCGGTGAAGACAAGAAGGCTTGAGGCGAACCAACATGGCTGAATTCAAGGAAATTTCTCCCAACGCCTCTGCTAGCGAAAAAATCATGAACTGGGTCGATAACCGCTTCCCAGCAACTTCGTTGTTCAAAGCGCACATGAGCGAGTACTACGCTTCCAAAAATTTGAACATTTGGTATGTGTTTGGCGCTTTGTCATTGCTCGTGCTAGTCATCCAAATCGTCACCGGTATTTTCTTGGTGATGCATTACAAACCCGATGCCGATCTGGCGTTTGCCTCCGTTGAGTACATCATGCGCGATGTGCCATGGGGCTGGCTCATTCGCTACATGCACTCCACGGGCGCTTCTGCGTTCTTCGTAGTGGTGTACCTGCACATGTTCCGCGGCCTCATGTACGGAAGCTATCGCAAGCCCCGTGAACTGGTCTGGATTTTCGGTTGCGCTATTTTCTTGTGCCTCATGGCCGAAGCTTTCATGGGCTACTTGTTGCCTTGGGGCCAAATGTCCTATTGGGGCGCTCAGGTGATTGTGAATTTGTTTTCTGCCATCCCCTTCATTGGTCCCGATTTGGCTTTGCTCATTCGCGGCGACTTTGTGGTGGGCGATGCCACCCTGAACCGCTTCTTCAGCTTCCACGTCATTGCAGTGCCATTGGTTCTGCTGGGCTTGGTTGTGGCGCACATCATTGCGCTGCACGAAGTGGGCTCCAACAACCCCGACGGCGTTGAAATCAAGGCGCCCGGTGCACCCAAAGACGCGCAGGGTCACCCATTGGATGGCATCCCATTCCATCCTTATTACACAGTGCACGACATTTTCTCTGTCAGCATTTTCCTGATGGTGTTCACGGCCATTGTGTTTTTCGCGCCTGAGTTTGGCGGCTACTTCTTGGAGTACAACAACTTCATCCCAGCCGACCCCCTCAAGACGCCGTTGCACATTGCCCCCGTTTGGTACTTCACACCTTACTACTCCATGTTGCGAGCCATCACTGGCGAGATGATGTATGTCCTCATCGCTTGCGTCTTGCTGGGCGCATTTTTGGCAGTCAAAAACAATGCCATGCCAAGTATTCTCAAAGCAGGTGTTGTTGGCGGTGCCGTGGTCATTTCTGCCCTCATGTACGGCATTGATGCCAAGTTCTGGGGTGTGGTGGTCATGGGTGGTGCGGTCATCATCATGTTCTTCTTGCCTTGGCTTGACCACAGTCCTGTCAAATCAATTCGTTACCGTCCCGACTGGCACAAGTATGTGTACGCCGTGTTCGTCATTGACTTCTTGATCTTGGGCTATTTGGGTGTGCAACCGCCTTCACCCATCGGTGAGCGTGTTTCCCAAGTGGGCACGATGTTCTATTTCGGCTTCTTCTTGCTCATGCCCTGGTGGAGCAAGTTGGGTACACCCAAGCCTGTACCTGACCGCGTAGTTTTTGTTGCGCACTAAGTCCAGGAGTATTTGGAAATGAAATCAATTCAAAAATTGGCTCTGGGTTTGTGTGTTGCGCTGGCAGCTTTCACGGGTGCACATGCGGCGGGTGGCAACACCATCCCTTGGGACAAAGCGCCCGGTAAAACCAATGACCTCGCTTCTTTGCAAAATGGCGCCAAGTTGTTTGTCAACTATTGCCTGAACTGTCACTCTGCAGCCTTCATGCGTTACAACCGCTTGCAAGACATCGGCTTAACCAATCAGCAGATCAAAGACAACCTTTTGTTCACTACCGACAAAGTGGGCGCAACCATGAAGGTCAATTCTGATCCCAAGCAAGTCAAAGACTGGTTTGGTGCAGTACCTCCCGATCTCACCTTGGTGGCGCGCTCACGTTCCGGCCACGGCGGTACCGGTGCAGACTACCTCTACACTTACCTGCGCACTTACTACCGCGACGAAACCAAACCAACCGGGTGGAACAATTTGGCTTTCCCCAATGTGGGTATGCCCAACCCTTTCTGGGAGCTGCAAGGTGAGCGTTCGCCCGTTTATGAAGAGCGCAAAGAGCATGGACAAGCGGTGCAAGTATTCACGGGTTGGAAAACTGAAAAGCCCGGCACCCTCACACCTCTGCAATACGATCAAGCAGTTGGCGATTTGGTCAACTACTTGCAATGGATGGCTGAGCCTGTCCAAAATACTCGCATGCGCATTGGCGTTTGGGTCTTGATTTTCTTGTCCATCTTTACTTTCATTGCCTGGCGCTTGAATGCTGCCTACTGGAAAGACATCAAGTAACAACTCGTGATTCGGGCATTTGCCCGAATTGATGGAGTGGGCAGGCCAGCCAACCCGGTGGCTTCCCACTCTTTTTGATTTTTAGGAGCCTTCACCATGATGGTGCTTTATTCAGGAACAACCTGCCCTTTCTCTCACCGCTGCCGTTTTGTGTTGTTTGAAAAAGGCATGGACTTTGAAATTCGCGATGTCGATCTTTACAACAAGCCAGAAGATATCAACGTCATGAACCCCTACGGCCAAGTGCCGATTTTGGTGGAACGTGATTTAATTTTGTACGAATCCAACATCATCAACGAATACATTGATGAGCGTTTCCCTCACCCCCAGCTTATGCCCGGCGACCCCGTTGACCGTGCACGCGTGCGCTTGTTCTTGCTCAACTTTGAAAAAGAGTTGTTTACACATGTGGCCACTTTGGAAAATCGCACACTCAAGGGCAACGACAAAGCTTTGGAAAAAGCCCGCTCGCATATTCGCGATCGCTTGACCCAATTGGCCCCTGTGTTCTTGAAGAACAAGTTCATGTTGGGTGACAACTTCTCGATGCTCGATGTGGCCATTGCACCTTTGCTCTGGCGCCTCGACTTCTATGGCATTGACCTGAGCAAAAACGCAGCCCCCTTGCTTAAGTATGCCGAGCGCATCTTCTCTCGCCCGGCCTACATCGAGGCGCTCACGCCTTCAGAAAAGGTCATGCGCAAATAATTGCCAAAGCAATTTCGAACGCAGAGCAAAACACCATGGTGATGAACGCACTGGAATCTCCCTCTACACGCCCTTATCTCATTCGGGCGATGTACGAGTGGTGTACTGATCACTCTTTCACACCCTACGTGGCTGTGAAGGTCGATGCCTCGGTCCAAGTACCTCGTGATTTTGTGCAGGGTGGTGAAATTGTTTTAAACATCAGTTTCGATGCCACCAGCTCGCTCCAATTGGGCAATGAGTTCATTGAATTTAAAGCTCGCTTTGGCGGAAAGCCGTGCGACATCATGGTACCCATTCACCGCGTGATGGCCATTTATGCGCGTGAAAATGGACAGGGCATGTCGTTCCCGGTCACTGACTCTCCGTTGGGAACCACAGTGGTGGGCATGGACAAGTTGTACAAAGTGCCTGATGCATCTGAATCGACAGAAGAAACCAACAAGCCGGTACCACCTTCTCCAACGCGTCCAACCCTGACCAGAATTAAATAAGCGCTTTCAAAAACTGAGCGTGGCCCTCAAAAACTGCGATTATTGAATTACAATTCAGCCCGTGCCGCTTTAGCTCAGTTGGTAGAGCAACCGCCTTGTAAGCGGTAGGTCGTCAGTTCGAATCCGACAAGCGGCACCACTTTGAAAACCCAGCCTTTTGGTTGGTTTTTTTTCGTCTGTCACATCTTCAGCGCGGATTTTGAAGTATTTTAAGGCGAATTTTCTCAACGCTGTGTCCATGGCTTATGAGATGTGCCTGAAGCGCAGGCAGCATTTGACGCAGTTTGGCTGCCGCCGCATTGGAATTGACCAAAAGGCACCACTCTGTGCCATCGATCGGCCCGGCTTGGATGGCACTTCGCAAGGGCCCAGGAATGAGGCTTTGTAAAGAATGGAGACGCAGGCTTGATTCCCGGGTGAGTTCTGTCAAGCGCGCCAAACTGGGCGATTCTTGCGCCGCTTCCATGAGGGTGACTGCCTGGTTAATTTTTGCCATCCCTGCATTATGCGAGAGCCCTGATCATCTGCAGGAAAATTCGGCTAACTGCCTGCGCTCAGCAGTTAAAATGTCGCGTTCACTTGTGCCTTGTGCGCAGGTACTTTTGAATCCACTTTAAGACAGGATTTGCGGGCTGTACTTTGCGTTTTTAGCAAAGTCAGACTCGGATCAACATGGCGATCAATTTTCTGACCCAAATTTTCGGCAGTCGCAACGACCGCTTGATCAAGCAATACCGCAAAACTGTGGTGCTTATCAATGCGCTAGAAGCCCAATACGAAGCCTTCAGCGACGAACAATTGCGTGCAAAAACAGATGAGTTTCGAGCTCGCGTTGCACAAGGTGAATCTTTGGACAATATTTTGCCCGAAGCTTTTGCAGTTGTTCGTGAAGGCTCAAAACGTGCCATGAAGATGCGTCACTTCGATGTGCAAATGTTGGGTGGTATTTCGCTTCATAACGGCAAAATTTCCGAAATGGGCACCGGTGAAGGAAAAACTTTAACGGCCACACTGGCGGTCTATTTGAATGCCTTGGCCAATAAAGGTGTGCACGTGGTCACCGTGAATGATTACCTCGCCAGCCGCGATGCACAGTGGATGGGCAAGCTGTATAACTTTTTAGGCATGAGTGTGGGTGTTAATTTGTCCCAACTCTCACGCGAAGAAAAACAGGCGGCCTACAACTCAGACATAACCTACGGCACCAACAACGAATTTGGTTTTGACTACCTGCGCGACAACATGGTCTATGAAGCCAAAGACCGTGTACAGCGCGGCCTTAACTACGCTATCGTCGACGAAGTTGATTCCATTTTGATTGACGAGGCGCGCACACCCCTCATTATTAGCGGTCAAGCAGATGATCAAACGGCTCAATACCAAGCCATGAACCAAGTTGTGCCACTGCTGACTCGCCAAGAAGGCGAAGCAGATCCGCGCACGGGCGAGGGCATTACCAAGCCCGGCGATTTCACGGTTGATGAAAAATCACACCAAGTGTTTTTGACCGAACAGGGGCATGAAAAAGCTGAAGGCATTTTGGCCAGCGCGGGTCTCATTCCTGAAGGCGCAAGCCTTTACGACCCGGCCAACATTGCGCTCATGCACCAACTCACGGCTGCCTTGCGTGCCAGTCACATCTACCACCGAGACCAGCACTATGTGGTGCAAGAGGGTGAGATTGTTATTGTGGACGAGTTCACAGGCCGTCTCATGACCGGCCGCCGCTGGAGCGATGGCTTGCACCAAGCAGTCGAAGCCAAAGAGGGCGTAGCCATTCAGGCTGAGAACCAAACCATGGCCTCTATCACCTTCCAAAACTATTTCCGTTTGTACGGAAAACTGGGTGGTATGACAGGCACGGCTGATACAGAAGCCTTCGAGTTCCAAGAAATTTATGGCTTGGAAACTGTGGTGGTACCTCCGAACCGAATCAGCCGACGCGAAGACCAACTCGATCGTGTTTACAAATCGGCCAAAGAAAAATACGACGCAGCCATTGGCGACATTCGGGAATGTTTCGAGCGTGGTCAGCCTGTGTTGGTGGGAACCACTTCCATTGAAAACTCAGAACTCATTTCTGAGATGCTCACCAAGGCCCAGTTGCCGCACCAAGTGTTGAACGCTAAACAACATGCGCGTGAAGCTGACATCGTTGCGCAAGCAGGTCGTCCTGGCATGATTACCATTGCCACCAACATGGCAGGCCGCGGCACCGACATTGTTTTGGGGGGTAACATTGAGAAAGACATTCAGGCTATTGAGTTCGATGAAGCTTTAAGCCCAGAACAGCGTCAGTCGCAAGTTGCTGCCAAGCGCACCGAGTGGCTGACTGTGCACGAGCAGGTCAAGTCTTTGGGTGGTCTTCGCATCATTGCCACGGAGCGCCATGAGTCACGCCGCATTGACAATCAATTGCGGGGCCGTTCGGGCCGTCAGGGTGACCCTGGCTCTTCGCGTTTTTACTTGAGCTTAGACGATCCCCTTATGCGCATTTTTGCAGGCGACCGAGTGCGCGCCATCATGGACCGCCTCAAAATGCCAGAAGGCGAAGCCATTGAAGCCGGCATGGTCACACGCAGCATTGAAAGTGCGCAACGCAAAGTAGAAGCTCGCAACTTTGACACGCGCAAACAACTGCTTGATTACGATGACGTGTCCAACGATCAGCGCAAGGTCATTTACCAGCAGCGCAACGACATCCTAGACGCCACCGAACTAGATGGACAAATAG
This sequence comes from Limnohabitans sp., assembly GCA_044233865.1. GTDB lineage: Bacteria > Pseudomonadota > Gammaproteobacteria > Burkholderiales > Burkholderiaceae_C > Limnohabitans_A. The sequence continues at coordinate 23,734 of JBIIJK010000003.1, read as the reverse complement.
CGTCCTTGCGCGAAGGCAGTTTCACAGACTTGGTACGTCAGTATGTACCCAATGAATCTGTGGAAGAGCAGTGGGACTTGGTTGGCTTAGAGCGCGTCCTCAAAGACGAATGGCAAATTGAATTGCCGCTTCGTGAAACAGTCGCTGCGGCCACAGCCATCACCGACGAAGAAATTTTGGAAATGGTTTTGGCTGCAGCCAACAATGCCTTCCAAGTTAAGCTAGAGGCGGTGGGTGTTGAAAACTTTGTGCCCTTTGAACGTGTCGTTTTGTTGCAAAGCATCGACTCCCAATGGCGTGAACACCTGAGTTCTTTAGATTATTTGCGCCAAGGCATTCACTTGCGTGGTTACGCGCAGAAGCAACCTAAGCAAGAATACAAACGAGAAGCTTTTGAACTCTTTGGTCAATTGCTCGACTCCGTTAAAAACGAAGTCACACGCGTTTTGATGAACGTGAAAATTGAATCCAGTGAGCAAATTAGCGAAGCGGCTCAAGTCTTGGAAGAGCGCGCAGAAAATATCAGCAACGTGACTTACACCGCGCCAGATGAGCAAGGTCAGCAACAAACGCAGCCTGAATCTGAAAGCAAATTGTTTGCCCCTGTGGGTCGCAACGAAGCTTGCCCTTGCGGCAGCGGTAAGAAATACAAGTTCTGCCACGGTAAGTTGGCATAAGAGGTTTTCATGACAGTGAATCTTCAAGCTCCCAACCCCGACCAGGTCTTGGCTGTTCCGGGTGTCCGCTTAGGCATTGCAGAGGCGGGCGTTCGCAAAGTGGGGCGCAAAGACCTTACTGTCATTTTGTTAGATGAGGGCAGCGCTGTTTCGGGTGTCTTCACGCAAAACCGATTTTGCGCCGCGCCTGTTCAAGTTTGCCGTGATCATTTGCAGCAAGTGAAGGCTTCAGAAGCTGGCACACACGTTCGAGCTTTGATCATCAACACGGGTAATGCCAACGCGGGCACCGGTGCCAAAGGCTTGGCCGACGCGCGTGCCACTGCCGAAGCCCTGGCCGCAATTCTCAAAATCAAACCCCAACAAGTCTTGCCCTTCTCAACGGGGGTCATCATGGAAAACTTGCCTGTCGATCGCATTGTAGCGGGCATGCCTGCTGCCATTGCCGATGCGCAAGAAAAGCATTGGGCCAAGGCGGCTGAAGGCATCATGACCACCGACACCGTGCCCAAGGCTTTCAGTGCGCAAGTGGTGCTATCTGGTCAGACCGTCACCATCACTGGCATTAGCAAAGGGGCCGGCATGATTCGGCCCAACATGGCCACCATGCTGGGTTTCTTGGCCACCGACGCCAACATCGATCCCGCCTTGTTGCCAGCCTTGGCCACTGACTTGGCCAATGCCTCTTTCAATCGCATCACCATTGATGGTGACACCTCGACCAACGACTCCTTCATCCTTATGGCCACGCGCAAATCAGCGCACCCTGTCATTTCAACTTGGGATTCTGCTGATGGCAAAGCTTTGCGCCATGCCATGATGGCTGTGGCCCAAAAGCTGGCGCACGCCATCGTGCGAGATGGCGAAGGCGCCACCAAGTTCATCACCGTGCGCGTGGAGGGTGGCAAAACCTCTGAAGAGTGTCTTTTGGCCGCTTACGCCATTGCCCACTCGCCCTTGGTTAAAACAGCCTTCTTTGCCAGTGACCCCAACCTTGGACGCATCTTGGCCGCGGTCGGTTACGCAGGTATTCACGATCTCAATCAAGACCTGATTGGTCTTTACCTCGACGATGTGTGTGTGGTGCAAAACGGCGGTCGCAATCCAGCCTACCAAGAAGCCGATGGCCAACGTGTCATGAAGCAAAGTGAAATCACCATCAAAGTGTTGTTGGGACGCGGCCAGGCGGTAGACACGGTTTGGACCTGTGATTTAAGCCACGACTATGTTTCCATTAATGCAGACTATCGCTCATGAGCACTGCCATTGAAAAACTATTAGAACGCGCTGTGCTCATGATGGAGCGCATTGAACGCGTGTTGCCCCAGCCTTTAAGTGAGCCCAATTGGGATGAAGCCATTGCCTGGCGCTATCGCAAGCGAGCTTCTGGCCATGGTGTCTTAGAGGCTGTGCGTCATGTGTCAGACATGAACCTGGCTGACTTGCAGGAAATTGATGGACAGAAAGAAAAGTTGCAACAAAATACTTTGCAATTTGTACAAGGCTTGCCGGCCAACAATGTGCTCCTAACGGGTTCACGTGGCACCGGCAAATCTTCCTTGATCAAAGCTTGTTTGAATGCCTACGCTTCACAAGGTTTGCGCCTCATTGAAGTTGACAAAGAAGACCTGACCGATTTGCCCGACATTGTCGATGTGGTTGCTGGACGGTCAGAAAAATTCATCATCTTCTGCGATGACCTGAGCTTTGAAGATGGCGAAGGTGGCTACAAAGCTTTGAAATCCATTCTCGACGGTTCTGTGGCGGCATCGACACCCAATGTGCTGATTTACGCCACCAGCAACCGACGCCATTTGTTGCCAGAGCACATGAAGGACAACCTCACCTACACTCACACCGAAGATGGCGAAGTGCATCCAGGCGAAGTCATTGAAGAAAAAATTTCTTTGTCCGAGCGCTTTGGCTTGTGGATCAGTTTTTATCCCTTCTCTCAAGACGAATACCTGACCATCGTGGCCCAATGGTTGCGGTCTCTGGGTGCCAGCGAAGCCGTCATTCAAGCCTCCGGACCTGAAGCCCTGGTTTGGGCCCTTGAACGTGGTTCGCGCAGTGGCCGAGTGGCCTATCAATTTGCGCGAGATTGTGTGGGGCGCATGGGGCAGGGCGCTTCGACTCAGCGATCACTGTGAGTACAAGCTCAGCACCTAGCCAGTCTTTGCTGGTGGCGGATGCGCATCTTCAACGCGATGGTGGGCAAAATCGCAAGACAGTCGATGTGGCGGTTGGCATTTTGATCAATGCGCAAAATCAATTCTTGCTCACCTCAAGACCGCCAGGCAAAGTGTACGAAGCTTACTGGGAGTTTCCGGGGGGCAAGCTAGAGGCCCATGAAACCATAGAACAAGCTTTAACGCGAGAACTTGAAGAAGAGCTTGGTTTGACGATTGGTGACGTGCAAATTTGGCGACAACAGTTGGTGGACTATCCGCATGCTTTGGTCAGGCTGAACTTTTGCAAAGTTCGCAGTTGGCAAGGCAACTTGGAAATGCGAGAAGGTCAAGAGTTTGCTTGGCAAAGCTTGCCCGTTCAAGTGATGCCTGTATTGCCTGGCACCGTGCCTGTTCTAACTTGGTTGGCCGAAGAAAGTGGTTTCGTGGGTGACACGCATGTGGCTGCAAGCTAAGCCCTAGTTACTGCAACTTAGGATCGCCAAAATTTTCTTGATCGGGGGGGGTGTCTTCGGGCACCCTAAAGCTCTCATTGGCCCATGCACCCAAGTCAATGCCCTTGCATCTTGCGCTGCAAAAGGGACGGTAAGTATTGTTTGGACTGAAAAGACTGGGGCCGCCACAGGTGGGGCACTTCACGTGTTTGGGCTTGGCAGATGGCTCACTCATCGGTCTCAGTAGGTGCTCATGGCCTGCGCTTTAAGCGCAGAGCGTCATTTCAAAGGGGGTGTCTTCTTTGTTGGCAAGCAGCTTGCCATCGGCTTGTTGTTGCATGAGCCGAATGACGACCAGCAGCCTGTTGCAACTGATCTCGGGTGTGAGGTTCAAACTTTCGTCAATTCGCAAACGGAGCAGTTGAAAATTGCGTCCCTGCGGCAAATTTTGTTGAAGCTGGCCACCCGTTGCCATGACCTTTTGCGTGCTGCCAGATTCGCGCATCATTTTGAGAATGAGTTGAATCGCATTGGCCAAAGGTGAAAAGTGTTGCGACCATTCGAACAAATTAGCTTGCCTGGAGGCGGGGTCATGGTGCTGCCAGGCGTGGTACGCAGGCAAGTCAAATTCGCAAGTTCCGCCCGGAATGGCTGAACGGCTTCGAATGCTGTTGAGGAATTCGCTTTCACCCATAGCACTGCCCATTTTCCCAACCATGCTGTTGAGTGCTTCGAAGCGTTGTTCGAGTTGTGCAATGACCAGATCAAGCGCCTGCTCTGAAATGGAGGGATTGCCACGGTAGCTATTGAGCTGCTGTTTATGGCGTTCAATGTCTTTGAGAACATCTGATTTCAGTTCAGACCGTGAACCCACTTCCATGATCTCAAAAATCGTGGTGAGCGCGTAATGGTGATCAACTGGCTCGAAACGCTGACTCAACTGATTAAAGCGCGCAAACAAATGTTGCAGGCGCAGATAAGTCCGGGTTCTTTCGTTGAGGGGGTATTCGTAAAGTATCACGCTGCGTCTTTCAGTGCCAAGATCATAGCCCGAAGCGGGTCATCATTTCATGCACCAACTGCTTCAAGTGGGCTAAATCGATGTCTTCGTTGAAAATGACCACATCGGCACAGTCCAATCGCTGTTGCCGACTGGCTTGCTGAGAAATGATTCGCTCTATTTCTGCCCGGCCCAGCTGGTTTCTGCTCATCACCCTCTGGATTTGAGTTTCAACGCCACAGTCAACCACGCAGACCAAGTCGACTTGGCGGCGCCAGCGTTCGCCAGACTCTACCAACAAGGGGACGTCATAGACCAAGCAGGCATGCCCTGCGGCAATGGCGGCAACACTTTCTTCTTGGAGGACTTGCCCCACCAAAGGGTGAATGATGGCCTCAAGCTGTCGCTTGCTTTCGGGGTTGGAAAAGACCAGTGCTCGCATGGCGTCTCTGTTCATGGCGCCATCGGGGGCAATCAATTGCTCGCCAAATTCAGCCAATATGGCAGAAATGGCTCTCCCGCCGGGCAGGGTGAGTGACCTGGAAATGGCATCGGCATCCATGACCGCCGCACCCGCGCTGGCCATGATGCTGGCCACCGTGCTCTTGCCGCTGCCAATGCCGCCCGTCAGCCCCAGTCGAAGTGGCTTGCGGCTCAACGGGTTAAGCCCCCATGGAAATGCCTAAAAAGAAACATGCGAATCCAGAAAAGGCTAAAAAAGGTCCAAATGCGAAGTGTCCATTGTGACCCAGTTGCCCCCTCATTTTTTGGATGACCCCAAAAATCAGCCCAGAAACAGAGGCCAACAAGAGCAAAGGCAAAAGGCTCCAAACCCCCACCCAAGCGCCAAGGCTGGCCAGCAGTTTGAGATCGCCCTGCCCCATACCCTCTTTGCCTGCCACTTTCTCAAAGCCCCAGCTGACCAGCCAAAGAAGCCCATAGCCCAGAACCGCACCAGACAGTGAGTGCATAAGTGGGGTGGGGGTGAGCGACATGGCGCTGCCAATGAGGCCCACCCACAGCAAGGCTTGGGTAAGAACATCTGGCAGAAGGAATGTTTCGGCATCAATCCAAGCCAAGGCCAAAAGGGCAGCGCAGAAGAAACCCCCTAGCAAGGCTGTATAGCCAAAACCAAACCTCAGGAGTGACATGCAAAACAAAACAGCTGTGAGGAGTTCAACCCCCGGGTAGCGAAAAGAAATAGCCTCGTTGCAATGTTTGCAGCGTCCAAAGCACCCAACAAAAGACAAAACCGGAATGAGCTCGTACCAACTCAGTGTGTGGCGGCAGTGAGGGCAGTGTGATTGTGGCGTCGATAAATTGAAGCTAACGGGGCTAGTGTCGTCAGCCGTCAAAATCATTTGCGGCAAACGGTGAATGAGCACGTTGACAAAGCTACCTATGACCAAGCCAATGGCAGCCATCAAAATGATTTCAGCCAAGCTGACTTCTACAAAGTGCGGCATGACCCAGCCCATGCTGCCAGGGGGGAGCCACAATTGAGGCCATGCAGTCAGGGTGATCAAAAGACTTGTCCTAAGTTGAAGATGGGCATGTACAAGGCCAACAAAATGCCGCCTATGAGCGTGCCCAGCACGACCATGATGACGGGCTCGAGGAGCGTAGACAGATTGCCAATTTGTTGATTCAGATCGGACTCCATGAGTTTGGCTGTGCGTTCAAGCATGGTATCAAGTGATCCCGTTTCTTCGCCTATGGCGCACATCTGAATGGTCATGGTAGAAAATAAGTTGGATTTTGACATGGCCTTGCTCAAACTGTGGCCCTCTTGAATGCTTTGCGTCATAGCCAGCGTGGCTTGTGCCAAATTGGGCGAGACAGTTGCGGCTGAAGCGGGTGCCAGTGCTTCGGCCAAAGGAATGCCGGCCTCAAGCAAAGCCGACAAGGTTTGTGCCCATTTGACGATCATGGCGGTTTGCAAAAGCGCCCCTACAACAGGACTTAAGAATGCCATTTTTTCAAAAATGATTTGGAGCTTCAAGGACCTGTGGTGCACCTTATGCAGCAATGCGATGAATACCAAAAGCGATCCTGAAAGCACGCCAGCCCATTGCCCTAACCAAAAGCTCATGTTGATCAATTGCTGTGTTGCCCAAGGCAATGACGCGCCCATGCTCTTGAAAACATCTTCAAAGACAGGCACCACCCACAGCAAGATGACCACCAGCACAATGACAGCAATGACCAAGATGCTTGCTGGGTAAATGAGTGCATTTTTCAGTTTGGCTTTCAGGGTGGCATGGGCCTCAAGGGTATCTGCCAAGCGGCTCAGTATTTTGTCCAAAATGCCAGCTGACTCGCCCGCGTGCAACAAACTGCAGTAATGTTGGTTGAAAACTTGCGGATGCTTTTGAAACGCACTGTGCAGCGACTGGCCTGCATTGACCTCGTTGCGAAGTGTTTGCAATGTGTTACCAAAAGCCTTCTGAGTAGCGCGATTGCCCACGATGCTTTGACTGAGCAATTCAAAAGCCTGCGACAGCGGAATGCCGGCACTCATGAGCGCCGACCACTGCCGCGTGAAAACGCTCAGTGTTTTGGCAGGCACAGCCTTGCTTTTCAGCTTGCGAAGGGGCGCAGCCTGCCGCCTGGCGACTGCTCGGGAGAGGGCCGCATCAAGTGACATCGGTGTGCGCCAGTACTTCAGACAAAGAGGTGATGCCCATAGAGGCTTGCATAAGTCCTGCATGTCGCAGCGAGTTGATGCCCTCTTTTTCGGCTTGCGCTGTCAGTTCATGACCGCTGGCATTGTGCAAAATCAAATGCTGCAGTGCCGCTGTAATCGGCATGACTTGGAACAAACCAATTCGCCCCCAATAGCCCTTGTGGCACTGTGAGCAGCCTTGTGCCGAATAAAAATGATGCTGTGGTGCAGCTTGGTCGGTGAAAGACTGGAGACCTAAATCTTTCAGTGATTGAGAAGACACACTGACGGGCGTTCGACAGTGCACGCACAAGCGGCGAACCAAGCGCTGTGCAGAAATGAGGCTGATGCTAGAGGCCAAGTTGTAGGTGGCAACGCCCATGTTGCGAAGGCGAACCAAAGCGCTGGGTGCGTCTTGTGTATGCAAAGTAGAAAGCACCAAATGACCGGTTTGCGAGGCCTTCATGACAATGTCTGCTGTTTCATGGTCTCTGATTTCTCCCACCATGAGAATGTCAGGGTCTTGGCGTAAAAAGGCGCGAAGTGATGTGGCGAAATTCAGGCCAATTTTTTCTTTCACATTGACTTGATTGATACCCGGTAATTGAATTTCAGAGGGGTCTTCGACGCTGGCAATGTTCACTTCAGCCCGATTCAACAGGTTCAAACAGGCATACAAAGATTGAGACTTGCCAGAACCTGTGGGTCCTGTGACCAAAACCATGCCATGTGGTTTTTGGATAGCGTCAAGCATTTTTTGTTTGTCGGCAAGGCCATAACCCAAGTGATCTAAGTTGAGCTTTGCCAAATCGGTTGGCAATATGCGCACCACAATCTTTTCGCCAAAGAGTGTCGGCAATGTACTCACTCGTAAATTCAGACGCTGTGTATTTTTGAGTCCAAGGTTCATGCGGCCATCTTGCGGCAAGCGTTTTTCTGCAATGTCTAAGCGCGACAAAACTTTGATGCGAGACACAATTTGTTCTTTAAACTCATAGGGTGGTGCCGGTATTTCTTGAAGTGCGCCATCGACACGCAAGCGGACACGGAAGAAATTTTCGAAAGGTTCAAAATGGATGTCAGAGGCTCTAAGCTGCGCCGCTATTTCCCAAGTTTGCTGAAGGTAGTGAACAACAGGCGCGTCTGAAGGCGTGGGCAGGTTGCCGGAATGATGAATTGCCATCTGAACGCCATTTCATAAGAACAAGGCGTTCAATGATGCGTGCGATTTGGCAATTCAAACGGTTCAAATTTGAAATGCAAGAATTTGTGCGGAGGCATGCCAGCCATCTTGTTCTATTTCGACAATTGAATCAAAATGACATGTGGTTCAATGCAGGCACTGCGAGGAAATATGAAATTAGTATTTTTAGGAATCATCCTGATGGCATTCAATGCCAACGCAGCAGACGCGCCCAAAGCGGATGATAAAAAAAAACCAGAGCGGTCAGCTGTGCCAGAGCGCATCACGCGCCCTAAGGCTACACCAGAGTCATTGCCGCAGCCATTAGAGAAAAAGAGCGTGCTAGAGGTATGCCCCAAATATGAGTACAAGGAAAGGGATTCTAAAATTGTTTGCTTGATCAAACCTGCAGGTGGCGAGAAACCCAAACCCGCGGCCAAATGACCCATGAGGTCAGTTGCATGCTGGGCAGCCGTTAAACCGACAAGCCTACAAATACATTTTGCACATCGTCGTTGCCGTCAATGGCAGCCAAGAAATTCTCCACTTCCTCAAGCTGCTCGGCGCTAAGGTTGGCAGGGTTAACAGGGTTTTTGGGTTTGTACCCCAACTTATTGGACAACACGGTGAACCCATGCTCAGGCAAGGCTTTGCTCACCAGATCTAAATCTGTTGGATCTGTAATGAACACCGTCACGCCGTCTTCATCGGCGGCTTCAAAGTCTTGCGCGCCCGCTTCAATGGCGGCCATCTCGGCATCGGCATCAGCTTTTGAGGCCTCTGCTTCAATCATGCCTACATGGTCAAAATCCCAAGACACTGAACCCGACGAACCAAGTTGTCCTTTGCGGAACAACACACGCACTTCAGAGGCGGTACGGTTGAGGTTGTCGGTCAGTGCCTCGACCATTAAAGGGACCTGATGGGGCGCAAAACCTTCGTAAATGACGCGTTCAAAATTAACGGGGTCCCCCAAAAGACCAGCCCCTTTTTTAATGGCGCGTTCTAGGGTGTCCTTGGGCATGGAGACCTTGCGGGCTTGCTCCACAACCAAGCGCAACCGAGAATTGGCGGCAGGATCAGCGCCACTCTTGGCGGCCACCATGATGTCTTTTGCCAAACGCCCAAAGAGTTTGCCTCTAGCGTCTGCGGCTTGTGCCTTGCCTTTTGCTTTCCACTGGGCGCCCATGGGGTGTGCTTTCTATGTGACGATTGAAGGGAAACATTTTAAGTCATGCGCTTCCCTTCAAAACTTAGACCGTGATGTCGACGTTACCGCCTTTGGGCTTGTCATTTGACTTGACCTCTTGCCTTGTCACTTCACGCTGAGGTTCCATTTTTGGTGGCGGATCATTTTTGACCTTTTGCTCCGTTTTGACGGGTCGTTCTTGTTGCACCCGAGGCGGTTCTGGTCTTTGACTGGCAGGGCGAATTTCTGACATGTTAAAACTCCGTCAAGTCGAGATTGGAAAGTGCGGCGCATTGCCAAAGGTCATTGTCAACCAAAATGCCACGGAAAGGGTTAAATCCAAAGGAGGCTTTTGATGAAAATAGCCATTGTTCTTTTGAGCTTGTTCAGTTTAGGGTTTGTTTGGGCCAATACGCCGGCCTGTTTTTCAATCAGAGATCCTGATCGAAAAAATGTTTGTTTGGCCATGTCGAGTCGGCAAAATTCCTACTGCTTCTCAGTCAAGGACGCAGACACCAAAAATATGTGCCTCGCCAATGTGATGAAAGAAAAAAGCTATTGCTACAGCATCAAAATGCACGACATGAAGCAGCAGTGCTTGGCACAAGTAAAATAGTCAAATTGAATACCATCGTATGAAGTACATCAAAAAACTCTTGGTTGTCTGGGTTTCTGCAAGTGTTTATTACCTGTCCCTCCTCGTGAATGAATGGGTATTGGGTGACTCGGAATTTTCTTTTGATGTGCATTGGGTCTTTTTCCCAAGTGGTTTTCGGTTTCTCTTGGTCTTGCTGGCACTAGAGTCAGGCGCTTTGGGCATCGCCTTGGGGGGTCTTGTCTGGAATTATCAAGTCCACCCCGAATTGGGGCTTGATTTCGCTTTGATCACCGGTTTCGTAGCCGGTTTTTCACCGTGGTTGGCACGTCAACTCAGCGTGAGTTTTCTTGGCTTAGACCGTGAGTTTAAAGTTTTGTCACCCCAAACCTTGTTGAAAATATCACTTCTTTTCGCTACCCTTAGCGCGCTGCTACACCAACTTTGGTTTTACTCGCAAGGGCTCACTGAAAACTTGGCCTTAAGTTTCACTGTCATGGCATTGAGCAATTGGGCTGGAACTTTGTTGGTCTTACTGGCCATGAAGTTCATCATTCAAAAATACTCAAGCCCAGAAACTGAACGGCAAAAGTTTTAAATTTCAATCTCTCATTAAGCAATTCTTCATGAAACAAATTTACCTGCGATATTTGGTGTTGGCTGAGACTTTGCGTAAATCAAACATTGATCTTTCGGAAATTGATGAAATTGGAAAGAAATTACTTGAGACCATTGCCATCAAGAGTGCACAAGGCCAGCCTATGGTCGTTACTCAAACGATGGAGTTAAGTGACATTGCCAGCCCAGCCACTATCCATCGGCGCATCGAGGTCCTGAAAAAAGCGGGCTTGATCCAAGTGATACAGACTGAACAAAACCAAAAGATCAAATTTTTAGTGCCGACCCAAATTAGCATTGATTACTTTGACAAGCTAGGTAAGCTCATGGCCTCCGCCATCCTCTCTTAAATGACGCCCTTACCCACTTTCGAGGATGTTTTGGCTGCGGCTGCACGCCTTGAGGGAGTCGCTCATAAAACCCCAGTGATGCAGTCGAGTTTGTTGAATGAACAACTGCAAGCGACCCTCTATGTGAAGTGTGAAAACTTTCAGCGCATGGGTGCTTTTAAGTTCAGAGGCGGCTTCAATGCCTTGGCCAAATTGAATGAAACACAAAGGCAAGCAGGGGTGGTGGCTTATTCTTCAGGCAACCATGCGCAAGCCGTTGCCTTGTCGGCGCGCATTCTTCAAATTCCCGCCACCATCCTCATGCCACATGATGCCTCGCCCGCTAAGTTGGCGGCCACAAAAGGCTACGGCGCCACGGTCATCGGCTATGACCGTTATGCTGAGGACGCCAGCTCCCTGGCCACAGCCTTGGCCAGCGAGAATGGTCTCACTTTCATTCCCCCCTTTGATCATCCTGATGTCTTATCAGGTCAAGGTACAGCGGCTTTGGAGTTGTTCAAGGAAGTGGGCGAACTCGATGTGCTGTTTGTTTGTTTGGGCGGCGGTGGGCTTTTAAGCGGCAGTGCATTGGCCGCCAAGGCGCTCTCTCCGAGTTGTCAAATCGTGGGTGTAGAGCCCGAGGCAGGCAACGATGTGCAGCAATCATTTAGAAAAGGTGAACGGGTCAAAATTGCAACGCCCGTGACCATTGCCGATGGTGCACAAACGCCCATGGTTGGCGCCATCACTTTTGAAATTATCAAAGCTTTGGTGGACGACATTCACACCGTGACAGATGCACAACTGGTCCAAAGCATGCGCTTTTATGCTGAGCGCATGAAGATGATTGTGGAGCCCACGGGTTGCCTTTCATTGGCAGCTGCCGTGCAAGCAAGTGAGTCGTTGAAGGGAAAGAAAGTAGGCCTGATCATCAGCGGTGGCAACATCGACATGGCGAGGTTTTCGCAATTGATGACGGCTTACCCGTGACAGCTTTAAGTGCGGCGCTCTAGCAATTGAGACGCCAGAGCAACCAAAGCATCTTTGTGTTCGCCATCAGGCAGATGCTGCGCCGCATCTACGGCACGCTGAGCTTCTGACATGGCCGCTTTGCGGCTAGCTTCAAGAGCACCTGTATCGCGGACGATGGCAATCACACTGCTCAGTTGGTCAATAGAGCCAGTTTCGATGGCCTTTTGAATCAGTTCTCGCTGTGCTGGTGTGCCTCGTTGCATGGCTAAAATCAGGGGCAGAGTGGCTTTGCCTTCGCGCAAATCATCGCCAAGGTTCTTGCCCATTTCAGCGGCATTGCCCTCGTAATCTAAAACATCGTCAATTACTTGAAAAGCAGTGCCCAAGGCTTGACCATAGTCTGCGCAGGCCTCTTCCAATTCAGAAGAGGTTTTGGCCAAGATGGCTGCCAAACGGGCGCTGGCCTCAAACAATTTGGCAGTTTTGGACCGAATGACGTGCAAATAGGCCTCTTCGTCCAAAGAGGCGTCGTGCATGTTCATGAGTTGCAGAACTTCACCCTCTGCAATGACGTTGGTGGCATCGGCCAATACTTGCATGATGCGCATGCTGCCTGCATCCACCATCATTTGAAAAGCGCGGGAATAGAGAAAGTCGCCTACCAACACGCTGGCGGGATTGCCAAAATTCTCGTTGGCAGTAGGGCGGCCACGCCGCAGTGTCGACTCGTCCACCACGTCGTCGTGCAGCAATGTGGCCGTGTGAATGAACTCCACTACAGCGGCCATGCTGTATTTATGCGCTTCTTGGTAGCCCAAAGCACCGCAGGTGAGCAACAAAATGACAGGCCTTAGCCGCTTGCCGCCCGCCGAAATGATGTACTGGGCAACTTGGCCAACCAGGGGCACCCCCGAACTCAAGCGCTTTGCGATGACCTCGTCGACCTGGGCCAAATCTTTTGCCACCAGAGCCAAGGCAGAGGCTGGGGAGGCTTGAAAGGATGGCGCGGAGGTAGACAAAATGGCTTTAAACAACTGGATTTGTGGGCAGAATTGCCTGAAAACTTGGGTTTTCGATGGGGTTTCTGTGTATTGGCATGATTATAGAGAGCGAAAACGACAACTGGGGGGCTTCAATGAATTGTGGTGAAGGGGCTTGTCAACTCTCAAAAGTACGTGCTAAAATCCGCGGTTCCTTAGGGTTCGTCCTAGGAATTCCATGAAGAGGTCATTATGTACGCGGTCATAAAAACCGGTGGCAAACAGTATCGTGTTGCTGCTGGTGAAAAAATTAAAGTAGAACAGATTGCTGCGGACGTGGGCCAGGAAATCGTATTCGACCAGGTTTTGGCAGTCGGCAACGGCGCAGATCTGAAAGTTGGTACGCCCCTGGTGTCCGGCGCAACTGTTACTGTCACAGTGTTGGCACACGGCAAGCACGACAAAGTGCACATCTTTAAGATGCGCCGTCGCAAGCACTATCAAAAACGTCAAGGTCATCGCCAGCAGTACACAGAACTGCAAATTGGCGCGATTGCCGGCTAAGGAGCACAGGTCATGGCACAGAAAAAAGGCGGCGGCTCTACGCGAAACGGGCGCGATTCGCAGCCCAAAATGCTCGGTGTAAAAGCTTTCGGTGGTGAACTCATCACTGCAGGCGCCATCATTGTTCGTCAGCGTGGTACCAAGTTCCACCCCGGCAACAATGTGGGCATTGGCAAAGACCACACATTGTTCGCTTTGATCGACGGCCACGTGTCGTTTGGCTTCAAAGGTGCTCTGAAAAAGCAAATGGTGAATGTGACTGCTGCTTAAACAGCGTCAGCCATTGCGCAAAGAGCCCCGCCGAGTCGGGGCTTTTTTGTTCCAGAGCTCAAAATTAAAATAGACAAACTGGAATAGAAACTGGAAACATCATGAAATTCGTTGACGAAGCCTATATTGACATCGCCGCAGGCGATGGCGGGAACGGCTGCGTTTCGTTCCGGCATGAGAAGTACAAAGAATTTGGCGGCCCCAACGGCGGCGATGGTGGCCGCGGTGGCCACGTGTTTGCAGTGGCCGACCCTAACCTCAATACCCTGGTTGATTTTCGTTACTCCCGCAGGCACGAGGCCAAGCGCGGCCAGCACGGCATGGGCTCCGACATGTTTGGCGCCATGGGCGACGATGTCACCTTGAAAATGCCTGTGGGCACCATCATCACCGACGCCGAAACGGGCGAGGTCTTGTATGAGCTGTTACAACCAGGCGAGGTTCTCATGATTGCCAAGGGCGGCGATGGTGGCTTTGGCAATATGCGCTTCAAGAGCGCCATCAATCGTGCGCCGCGTCAAAAAACACCTGGCTGGCCGGGCGAGAAAAAAGAACTCAAGCTCGAGTTGAAGGTCTTGGCCGATGTCGGGTTGCTGGGCATGCCCAATGCAGGCAAGTCCACACTGATTGCCGCCATTTCTAACGCGCGCCCCAAAATTGCAGACTACCCGTTCACCACTTTGCACCCCAATTTGGGCGTGGTGCGCGTCGGCCCTGAGCAAAGCTTTGTGGTGGCCGATGTGCCCGGTCTCATTGAAGGCGCCTCTGATGGCGCTGGCTTGGGCCATTTGTTCTTGCGCCATTTGCAGCGCACGCGCTTGTTGTTGCACATGATTGACTTTGCACCCTTTGATGAAACGGTCGATCCTGTGGCGCAAGCCAAAGCCATTGTGGGCGAGCTCAAAAAATACGACAAAGCTTTGTACGACAAGCCGCGTTGGTTGGTGCTCAACAAACTTGACATGGTGCCGGTTGAAGAGCGCGAAGCCCGTGTCAAAGACTTCATCAAACGCTTCAAATACAAAGGCCCTGTGTTTGAAATTTCTGCGCTCACCCGCGAAGGTTGTGAGACTTTGATCAAGACGATTTTTCAGCACATCAAAGCGCAGCAAATTCAAGAGCAAGAACCGGTCTATGTCGATCCGCGTTTTGTTGAGGAACCGCCCCTCTAATTGATTCGGCAACCTGAATTTTTTGTACTTGCGTTACATTGAACACCATGAGCCAGCCTTTTACGTCCACTGTTTTGCGCGATGCGCGGCGCATCGTGGTCAAGGTCGGCTCCAGTTTGGTCACCAACGAAGGGCGCGGTCTAGACGAAGCGGCCATCGGTGAATGGTGCCGCCAGATGGCGATCATGGCCAAAGACGGTCGCGAGGTCATCATGGTGTCCAGCGGCGCCATTGCCGAAGGCATGAAGCGTTTGGGTTGGGCCACACGCCCCCAAGAAATTCATGCTTTGCAAGCGGCCGCTGCGGTGGGCCAAATGGGTTTGGCGCAAATGTACGAAACCAAATTGCGTGAAAACGGTTTGGGCAGCGCCCAGGTGCTGCTCACGCATGCCGACCTGGCCGATAGAGAACGTTATTTGAACGCTCGATCCACCCTGCTCACTTTGTTGCATCACAAGGTGCTGCCTGTCATCAACGAAAACGACACGGTGGTGAACGACGAAATTAAGTTTGGCGACAACGACACCCTGGGTGCTTTGGTGGCCAACTTGGTGGAGGCTGATGCCTTGGTCATCTTGACCGATCAAAAAGGTTTGTACACCGCCGACCCTCGCAAAAATCCTGCTGTCGAATTTGTGCACGAAGCCCGTGCCGGAGATATTGCGTTAGAGGCCATGGCTGGTGGCGTAGGCTCCAGCATTGGCAGTGGCGGCATGATCACCAAAATTTTGGCGGCCAAGCGTGCCGCCGGTTCGGGCGCATCCACTGTCATTGCTTGGGGCCGTGAACCCGACGCCCTCATTCGCTTGTGCAAAGGTGAGCCCATTGGTACCTTGTTGGTGGCGCAAACGCAAAAACAGCAAGCGCGTAAGCAGTGGATGGCCGACCATTTACAACTGCGCGGCGCGGTCACAGTCGATCCTGGCGCTGCTTCTAAATTACAAACCGAAGGCAAGAGCTTGCTTGCGATTGGGATGACGCATGTCGAGGGCGACTTTTCCAGGGGTGATGTGATCGCCATACGCGATGTGAACGGACTGGAAATTGCGCGTGGCTTGGCCAATTACGCCAGTACCGAAGCCAGACTCATTTGCCGCAAACCCTCTTCAGAGTTTGAGGGCTTGTTGGGCTATGTCGCTGAGTCTGAGTTTGTGCATCGCGACAATTTAATCCTGACCCGGTGAGCCCTTACTTATCCAAGTCAAAAGGGGCATTCAAAGCCCCTTTTTCATTGGTCTTCTGGTTTTGGTTTGTCTAAACTGTTCTGAGGGTCTGGGTCAAAACTGCCACCCGGTGGCAACTCCATGCGAATTTGCGTTTGCATGAAACCAAACTGAACCGTCATTGACACCTCTGCACCTTGTTCAGGTGTTTCTTCATCGTTGTCCTTGTTTCTAGGCCGAGACGCGCCGCGGTAACCCCGTGCGCGATTGTCATAGCGGGGCAAGTATCTGGACAACTCAGTGAGCGCCATTTCGTAAACGCCTCGTTTGAACTCCACCACCACATCGAGCGGCACCCAAAAGTCGTTCCAGCGCCAAGCGTCAAACTCGGGGTGGCTGGTGGCGCGCAGGTTGATGTTCCAGTCGGGCTCGACCAGTTGAAGCAAATACCAAATTTGCTTTTGGCCCTTGTAATGGCCCCTCGCGTCTCTTCTGATGAAACGATCAGGCACTTCATAGCGCAACCAATCTCGGGTTCGGGCCACGATGCGCACATGCTCCGGCAGGAGTCCCACTTCTTCGTGCAGTTCTCGGAACATGGCCTGTTCAGGGCTTTCGCCCCGGTCAATGCCGCCCTGCGGAAACTGCCAACTGTGGGTTCGGATGCGCTTGCCCCAAAACACCTGATTTTTCTGGTTAAGCAGAATGATGCCGACGTTAGGCCGAAAGCCTTCGCGGTCAAGCATAATCAAATCCCAAATTTTTAAACTGTGTCCATTATGCACGGACGGTTCTGTGCAACATTAGGACTCACCCTGAGTACGCTTGGAATTAGCCCATGAAAGCCAGTCAATTTTTAATTTCCACCCTCAAAGAAGCGCCAGCTGACGCTGAGGTGGTGAGCCATCAACTCATGATGCGCGCCGGCATGATTAAGCGCTTGGGCGCTGGCATCTACAACTACATGCCCATGGGACTGCGCGTGATTCGCAAAGTGGAAGCCATCGTGCGCGAAGAAATGAACCGCGCTGGCGCCATTGAAATGACCATGCCCGTGGTTCAACCCGCTGAGCTGTGGCAAGAGACCGGACGCTTTGAAAAGATGGGCCCAGAGCTGTTGCGCATCAAGGACCGCCATGGCCGTGACTTTGTGGTGCAGCCCACCAGCGAAGAAGTGATCACGGATGTAGCGCGGCAAGAGTTGCGCAGCTACAAACAATTGCCCAAAAACTTCTACCAAATTCAAACCAAATTCCGTGACGAGCGCCGCCCCCGCTTTGGCTTGATGCGCGGTCGTGAGTTCATCATGAAAGACGCTTACAGCTTTGACCGCGACCAAGCTTCGGCCAAACAAAGCTACAAGATCATGGCCGATGCGTATCGCAAAATCTTTGACCGCTTTGGCTTAAGCTACCGAGCTGTAGCGGCCGACAGTGGCGCTATTGGTGGCGATTTGAGCGAAGAGTTTCAAGTGATTGCTGCCACCGGCGAAGACGCCATCGTGTATTGCCCTCAAAGCGATTACGCGGCCAACATGGAGAAGGCGGAAGCTTTGGCGCCCTCTCATGCACGCCCTGATGCCGCCAAACCCCAAACCCTCACCCCCACACCCGGCAAGAGCACCTGCGAAGATGTTGCGGCCTTGTTGGGCGTGCCTTTGTCGACCACTGTGAAATCTTTGGTCTTGGCCACCGATGAAACGGACGAGCAGGGCAACATCAAAGCCTCCAAGGTTTGGCTACTGTTGCTTCGTGGCGACCACGACATGAACGAAGTCAAAGTGGGCAAGTTGCCTGGCTTGAACGCGGGGTTTCGCTTTGCCACATTGACAGAAATTGACGAGCACTTTGGCTGTAAGCCTGGCTACCTAGGCCCTTTGAATTTGAAGAAGCCTTTGAACGTGGTGGCCGACCGCGAAGTGGCTGTCATGGCCGACTGGATTTGCGGCGCCAATCAACCCGACCACCACATCACGGGTGTGAATTGGGGGCGTGATTTGCCAGAGCCCATGATGGTGGCCGATTTGCGCAATGTGGTCGATGGCGATATGTCGCCTGATGGCAAGGGCGTCTTGGCCATTGAACGCGGTATTGAAGTAGGCCATGTGTTTTATTTAGGCACCAAGTACAGCCAAGCCATGAACGCCACTTTCTTGGACGAAAACGGCAAACCCCAATTTTTAGAAATGGGCTGCTACGGCATTGGTGTGACGCGCTTGCCTGCGGCGGCCATTGAGCAAAATCACGATGCCAAGGGCATCATTTGGCCGGATGCCATAGCGCCTTTCACCGTGGTCATTTGCCCCATCGGTGCCGATCGCAGCCCCGATGTCAAAGCCGCATCTGAAAAACTCTATGCCGATCTCATGGCGGCGGGTATCGATGTGTTGCTCGATGATCGTGGCGAGCGCCCTGGTGCCATGTTTGCCGATTGGGAACTCATTGGCGTGCCGCACCGCGTGACACTGGGCGACCGTGGTTTGAAAGAAGGCAAAGTGGAATACCAACACCGCCGCGACGAAGCGGCCACGGCAGTAGCGCCTGCAGACATTGCGGCCTTTGTCATCAGCAAAGTAGCACAGGCTGTCTGAAAGACCAGCGCATGAATTTGCATCGACGCAAATTTTTGCGCCAAGCTATTCGGGGTGGTGGGCGTGGGTTTGTTTCAACCCTCGTTGCACCCGCTTTGCTGTTGACTCATTCATTCATTCAATCCGCTTGGGCGGGTAACCAAGCCGAAGAGGCACTGTCAGATTCAATTCGAACTGCTCTCAGTCAGGCGGTTTTACAGAGCGGCCCACCCGTACCAGTTCTCAATACAGAGCTTGAGAAGAAGCAGTTCAATGAATGGACAAACAAAGCCTCGCTTCGCTTAAGCCAATGGATGAAACATCCAGACGATCGCTCTGAGTTTTTGCACACAGTTTGGTATGAGGCCAGGCGCGCAGGTTTGTCTTTGTCATTGGTAATGGGCTTGATTGAAGTTGAGAGTGCCTTCAGGAAGTACGCCATCTCAAGCGCTGGAGCCAGGGGTTATATGCAGGTCATGCCCTTTTGGACGCGCAGCATTGGCGATGGCAACGAAAGTGTTTTGTTTCATACGCAAACGCAGCTTCGTTTTGGTTGTGTCATCTTGCGCCACATGTTGGAGCGAGAAAGTGGCGACCTGTTTTACGCGCTCGGCCGTTACAACGGCAGCCGTGGGCAATCTGCTTATCCCCAATCTGTCTTGGCAGCTCAAAAAAAATGGCTTCAGTCAGTAGACTGAAACCATTTTGTGTTTCAAGCTTCCATGCAGAAGTTGAAGCTCACACTGCTAGGGTGCTTATTCTTTGGGCGTGGTGCCCAGCACTTGAATCAGTTCACCCGACTCGTACATTTCCATCATGATGTCGGAGCCGCCCACAAATTCGCCCTTCACATACAACTGAGGAATGGTAGGCCAGTTGCTGTATTCCTTGATGCCATTGCGAATTTCAGCGTCGTCCAACACATTGACTGTTTTAACAGCCTTCGGATCAACGCCGCAAGCCTTCAAAATTTGAATGGCACGACCAGAGAAGCCGCACATGGGAAAGCTGGCGCTGCCCTTCATGAAAAGCAGTACTTCGTTTTGTTTGACCAAATCATCAATGCGGGCTTGGGTATCGCTCATGGGAAATCCTCTTTAACTTTCAATGGGGTGATTATTTCATGTTGTCGGGGTATTTGCAGACAAGGGTCTATTTTTGGCCACCAGAGCACCGTTCAATGCCAGCCAAGTCTAATTTGGACTGGACCTGCTTGAAGCCGGCTTGTTCAAGCAGGCTTCTAACCGCTGCCGCCTGCTTCCAACCATGTTCTAGGAGCAGCCAGCCACCCGCTTCCAAGTGATTTTGGGCATTTTGAACGATTTTCTTGATGTCTTCTAGGCCATCAGGGCCGCTTGCCAAGGCTTGAAGGGGTTCGTGGGTCAGCATTGCCAAGTGGGCGTCATGGTCTTCAATGTAGGGGGGGTTTGACACCAGCACATTGAATTTGCCTTGAACTTGCGAGAACCAGTTGCTTTGAAGAAAGCCAACATTCAATGCCAAATTGTGGGCATTTTGGGCAGCAAGGCTCAAAGCCTCGGCGCAGTTGTCCACGGCCAGAACTTCGGCCTCTGAAAGCTGAGATTTGAGTGCCAATGCGATAGCGCCACTGCCTGTCCCTAAATCAAGGTATCGGGGGCGCTCTAAGCCTGCACCGCACGCCAAGGCCCAATCCACCAACACTTCGGTGTCAGCTCTGGGGTCAAGCACACGCTTGTCGATGGCCAAGTTAAGTCCAAAAAACTCTTTCTGCCCCACGATGTAGGCTACAGGTTCGTGTTGCAGTCGGCGCTGTGCCAGTGCTTCAAAGGCTGCAATCTGTTCAGGCAATACCTCATCGGTATCGTGCGCCAACAGCCATGCGCGGTCGTGCAGCGATCTGCCAGCGGCATGCAAGAACAGAATTTGGGCTTCCAGTCGGGGCAGTCCCAATACCTGGCCACGCGTTAAACATTGCGCCACGTTCATGATGGCAGGCTTGATTCCAAATCAGCCAGTTGCTCGGCTTGCCTGGCATTCTGAAGTGACTGTGTCACTTCTTCCAAGTCACCTTCCATGATGAAACTCAGCTTGTACAAGGTGAGGTTGATGCGGTGATCTGTGAGGCGTCCTTGCGGAAAGTTGTAGGTGCGAATTCGGTCTGACCGGTCGCCACTGCCAATGAGCCCTTTGCGCAAAGCCGCATCTTTGGCGGCGCGCTCGTTGCGATCTTTTTCTTGAATGCGTGCCGATAAAACCTGCATGGCTTTGGCTTTGTTGCGATGTTGGCTGCGATCGTCTTGGCACTCCGCCACAATGCCCGTAGGAATGTGCGTGATGCGCACTGCAGAGTCTGTTTTGTTGATGTGCTGTCCACCCGCTCCGCTGGCGCGGTAGGTGTCAATGCGCAAATCGGCAGGGTTGATGGTCACAGCTTGGGCTTCGTCGGGCTCTGCGAGAACGGCCACGGTACATGCACTGGTGTGAATTCGGCCTTGTGTTTCAGTCGTAGGCACGCGTTGGACACGGTGACCACCCGATTCAAAGCGCAGGGTGCCAAACACGTTGTCACCTTCGATGCGAATGACCACCTCTTTGTAGCCACCTAGCTCACTGGCAGACTCCGACATGATTTCGGCACGCCAGCCTTTGCGCTCACAAAACTTGGTGTACATGCGAAGCAAGTCGCCGGCAAAAAGCGCTGACTCGTCGCCGCCTGTCCCTGCGCGTATTTCCAAAAAAGCAGGTCGTGCATCGTCGGGGTCTTTGGGCAGCAACATGCGCTGCAACTCAGCTTCCAAATCGCTCATTTCTAGTGAGGCACTTTGTATTTCCTCGTGGGCCATGGCTTGCATATCGATGTCTTCGCTGCTGCTTTCTAGCATGGCATGGGCTGCTTCTAAATCGCTGCTGCGTTCTAAATACCGTGCATAACGTTTGGCCAAAGCACTCACCTCAGCATGCTCGCGTGACAGTTTTAAAAACTGATTCATGTCGGCCATGATGTCTTCGCGCGACAGCAAAAAGTCCAGCTCTTCTAGACGCTGTGCATACCGCTCAAGCTGGTGACGTAAAAAGGGTTTCATGAGTCTTTGCGAAAAATTGGAAGAGGCATTGAGTCAATCTCAATGCGGCGCAGGCTTGGGCGATGGTCGCTAGCGTTCTTTGCGCAAGAAAAGACGTTGAACAGCATTGGTGGCTTGGGCCACGTGTTCGGGATCTGCTTCTCTCAGTTCTGCCATTGCGCCATGCAGCATCTTTTGAGTCAAGCCACGTGAAAGTGCCTCCAGCACTTTTTCTGGGTCCTCACCCTTCGCCAACAATTTACGGGCACGGGTCATTTCAGCTTCGCGCCATTCATCGGCTTGCGCATTGAGTTGCTGAATGAGTGGCACGCTGCCTCGTTGGTGCATCCAGTGCATAAAGCTCTGGACACCTGCGTCAATGATCACCTCTGCTTCGGCCACAGCAGCTTGCCGATGTGCTTGGCCTGTTTGAATGACACTGGCCAAGTCGTCAACGGTATAGAGGTAGACGTCTTCTAAGGATTTAACTTCGGGTTCGATGTCTCGCGGAACCGCCAAGTCGACCATGAACATGGGCCGATTGCGGCGTTTTTTCAAAGCCCGCTCTACAGCACCCAAGCCAATCAAGGGCAAAGTGCTGGCTGTGCAACTGATGACAGCATCAAACTCATGCAGTCGATCGGGCAGTTCAGACAAGCGCATGACCTCGGCTCCAAATCGGTCAGCAAGTTTTTCACCGCGGTCCATGCTGCGATTGGCAATGGCCATGCTGTGAGGGTTTTTGGCAGCAAAGTGGGTGACCACCAACTCAATCATTTCGCCCGCACCCACAAACAAAACTTTGATTTTGCTGATGTCTTCAAAAATTTGTCCCGCCAAGCGAACTGCTGCTGCTGACATGCTGATGGAGTGGGAACCAATTTCAGTGGTAGAACGAACCTCTTTGGCCACTGCAAAACTGCGTTGAAACAATTGGTTGAGGGTACTGCCCAAGGCGCCGGCCTCTTCAGCGGCTCTGACCGCATCTTTGAGTTGACCCAGAATTTGAGCTTCTCCCAAGACCATGGAGTCGAGACCGCTGGCCACTCTGAAGGCATGCCTGGCCACATGGCCTTCTTCAAGCATGTAAGTGTGGGCGCGCAGCTCATGGGCAGAGACGCCACCTGTTTGCGCTAGCCAATTCAGAGTTTCATCAACCACAAGCTGATCTGCTGCACAATAAATTTCTGTGCGGTTGCAAGTTGAGAGAATGGCAGCTTCAGGTTGGCGCGCTGTATGAGAGGCCAAATTGCCCCTGAGTTGCTTCAAAGTAGGTGGCAATTGGTCCAAGGCAAAGGCAAACCGCCCGCGCAAATCGAGCGGAGCTGTTGTGTGGTTTAACCCCAATGCCCAGACTGCCATGTTTCAGATTATAAAACCTGTACCAACAGAGAAGGAAATGAATGACTTGGGATGACGTATTTTGGCATTTGGCGAATTTTGGCTTGCCTGCGCTGGTACTTTCCTTGGGTATCACGCTATGGGGCTCGTTTCAGTTCAGGCGTCAGCCTCAAATTAAGTGGCTTTGGCGGTGGCTGCTGAATGCCATTTGCGGCTTGGCCGTGCTGGTAGTGGGACTGGTGATAACGGGGAACGACGGCAAAATGGCGACCTATGGCGCGCTTGTTTTGGTTTGTGCCACATTAGAGTGGGCTTTGCAAATGCGTTTCAAGTTGCGGGGCTGAAAGCATCGACACGGTCAGTGATGATGCCGTCTGTTCCCAATGCCATCAGATGTTGGGTAGCCCATTCGTCGTTGACGGTGTAGCTTAAACAACGCATGCCCGCGGCATGAACAGCAGCCACCCTATCGGGTGTCCACAAGGCATATTGGCAGACGACGGCGCTGCAATCCAAGGTCTTGGCAGTTTCTAGCCAAGCATCAGGCAGGTTGTGCAGCAACAAACCTCTGGGCAATTGAGGTGCGACTTGCTGAGCCCCTTTTAAAGATTCCACCTGAAAAGAAGTGAGCAATGGTGGTACTTCTTCGTGCTGCCAAAGAAGAGCCGCTTGTTGGGCCACGACCTCACCTGTTTTGAATTCAACACCTGGCGTTGGTTTGATTTCAATGTTGAGAAAATAGCGATTGCGAATGCAATAGTTCGCAAGATTGGCCAGCGT
>JBIIJK010000029.1:0-26836 GCA_044233865.1 Limnohabitans sp. | reverse complement strand
GAAGTGGCGTTGGCGAGATGACTTTGGTCGATATGGACCACATTGCCGAATCCAATATCAATCGCCAAATTCATGCTTTAGAAAGCACACTGGGACAGGCCAAAGTGTTGGCCATGAAAGAAAGAATAGCGCAGATCAATTCGGAATGCCGTGTTCATGTTGTTGATGACTTTGTTTCGCCAGAAAACTGGTTAGAGCTTGTTGCCAACATCAATTCATCTGCGTCAAGCTTGATGCACATCACAGCTGTGATTGATGCTTGTGATCAAGTCAAGGCCAAAGTGGCCATGGCCGACTGGGCTATACGCCAAAAAGTTTTCATGGTCACACTGGGAGCTGCTGGGGGTAAAAAAGAAGCCCATCGTGTTGAGCAAGCCGATCTGTCTAAGGTGACCCACGACCCCTTATTGTCCCAATTGCGATATCGACTCAGGAAAGAAAAGGGCGCTCCCAAAGAGGGTCAAAAGTTAGGTGTGCTTTGCGTATTCAGTCGAGAGAATGTTGCGCCGCCCGATGCATCCTGCCTCATTGAAGGGGACGGCACACTCAACTGCCATGGCTATGGATCGGCTGTGACCGTGACGGCAAGTTTTGGCTTGGTGGCGGCCTCATTGGTCGTGAATTATCTTGCGTCAGGCTTGGCAAACCCTAAAATTTGAAGCTATAATTTAAGGCTTGAGTAGATGGGTCGGTAGCTCAGTCGGTAGAGCAGCGGACTTTTAATCCGTTGGTCGCGAGTTCGAATCTCGCCCGACCCACCATATACTCAAACCCCTTTAAAACCCCGCAAAGCCTGCTCTGTGGGGTTTTTTCTTGCCTGCCCAGGCTGCACTTTTTCAAGCATCAAGATTGAGTCGTTCCAATTCCTCTGACCAAGCCAGCCATTGAATTTCCAACTCTTCAAGGGCCGTGTTAACCGATTTAAGCAACTTGCCTGTCTCTGCAATTTCTAAAGGCGGAAGCGGTGTAGCCAGTTTGCTTTCCAAGGCTAATTTTTCGGCTTCTAGCTTGGCTATTTTTTGATCAGCCTGCTCGATTGATTTTTTCAAAGGCTTGAGCAGAGCGGACTTCTGTTGGCGTAAAAGAGCGTCTTCTTTTTTCTGGTCTGGCGTTCGGTTGACTATCTTGGCCACAGGCTTTTGAGGCTCCGACTTAGCAGCTGTTGATATCAAAATGGGCTCATTGACCACATTGTTTTTCGCTTCTTCTCGCAAGCGTTTGGATTCATCTAACAAATAGCGCTGGTAATCGTCTAGGTCGCCATCGAATGGTTTTATTTCTCCGCGGCCAACCAACCAAAATTCGTCACAAACCGCGCGCAACAAAGCCCTGTCGTGACTGACCAACATCACGGTGCCTTCAAATTCATTCAAGGCCATTGACAACGCCTCGCGTGTGGCCAAGTCCAAGTGGTTGGTGGGCTCGTCTAACAACAGAAGGTTGGGGCGCTGCCACACAATCATGGCCAATACCAGTCTGGCTTTTTCGCCGCCGCTCATTGAGCCCACGTTTTGCTTCACCATGTCACCGGTGAAGTTAAAGGTTCCTAAAAAATTTCGAAGGTCTTGTTCGCGCGAGGACTGTCCTGGTGTAGCGCCAAGTTCTTTGACCAAGCGGATCATGTGTTCTAGCGGATTGTCTAAGGGGTGTAAGACGTCCAGTTCCTGTTGTGCAAAATACCCAATATTCAGCCCCTTGCCCTCAGTCAGTTCACCAGACAAGGCCTTGATGCTGCGAGCGATGGTTTTAACCAGCGTAGATTTGCCTTGGCCGTTGGCACCCAAAATACCAATGCGCTCACCTGCCAAAACTGATTTATTGACTTGCTTGACAATGACTTTGTCGATGCCATCGACCGAATAGCCCAAATTGGCATTGGTGATGGCCAACATGGGGTTGGGTAAGTTTTGGGGCTCTTTGAATTCAAAGGTGAAATCTGCATCGGCCAAAACAGGCGCAATTTTTTCCATCCGTTCAAGCGCCTTGACTCGGCTCTGAGCCTGTTTGGCCTTGCTGGCTTTGGCCTTGAATCGGTCAATGAACTTCTGCAAGTGTGCAATCTTGTCTTGCTGCTTTGAGAACGAGGCTTGTTGCAATTCAAGTTGCTGTGATCTTAGAGTTTCAAAAGCGCTGTAATTGCCGCCGTATCGATTGAGCTTGGCATGTTCAATGTGCAAGGTGACGTCGGTCACGGCATCTAGAAATTCTCGGTCGTGGCTGATCACGACCATGGTGCCCATGTAGCGTTTAAGCCAAGCTTCAAGCCAAACCAAGGCGTCCAAATCTAGGTGGTTGGTGGGCTCGTCTAAGATGAGCAAATCGGAGGGGCACATTAAAGCGCGAGCCAATTGCAGCCGCATTCGCCAGCCGCCTGAAAAGCTGTTAACTGGATGATCCAATTCAGATGTTCGAAACCCTAGGCCCAAGATTAAAGATTGTGCTCTGGGTACTGCGTCGTGTTCGCCAGCATCTGCCAAGTCAACATGAGCATGAGCCATGGCCATGCCATCTTCTGATCGTTCTGCCGCATGAAGCACAGCACGCAACTCGGCTAATTTTGTATCGCCACCCAGTACAAAATCTGTTGCACTTTCTTCAGTCTCTGGCATGTCTTGGGCCACTTGCGCCAAACGCCATTGTTTTGGAATGGAGAAGTCGCCACCGTCCTCATGCAAAGTGCCATTGAAAAGTGCGAAAAGTGTGGATTTGCCAGCGCCGTTGCGTCCGACCAAGCCCACTTTTTCTCCGGGATTGAGGGTGACGGAAGCAGCATCTAGCAACACTTTGGCGCTTCGGCGCAGAGTGACATTTTTCAGTTGGATCATGAATGGGGGTGAACATCGGCCGCACTCAAAGGGCGACCTAGGAAAATCAATTTGGGATGGGAGAGAGTTGTACTAATTTGCGCTTGATCATAGCCTTCCAAGAGGGCTTTTTTCATGACTTTGCGTCAATTTTCAAAAGTGCTTCTTTGGTGACCAACAAAACCTGATCTTCACCCGCACTGGTTTCTAACCAGACTGCTTCTAGCCAGGGAAAAGCCGCTTCAAAGTGTTCGCGCTCATTGCCAATTTCCAGAATCAGGATGGCTTGCTCGTTCATGCGATCTGGCAAGTCAATGAACAACTGGCGGATGAAATCCATGCCATCTGTGCCGCCAGCCAAAGCCAAAAGCGGCTCTGCCTTGAACTCGGCTGGCAGTCCTTGCATGCTGGCTTCACACACATAAGGCGGGTTGCAAATGATGCAATCGAATGTTTGTGTCAGACCTTGAAGGCCATCGCTTTCGACAAGTTGAATGCGATGTGACAACTGGTGTTGATCGACATTGATTTTGGCCACGGCCAAGGCATTCTTAGAGATGTCAGCCCCAATCACTTCAATTTCGGGGTAGGCCATGGCACACAAAACAGCCAAACTGCCATTGCCAGTGCACAGGTCTAAAAACGAATGTGAAGACTCTGCCAGCCAAGTATCAAAGGCACCCTCTGCAATCAGTTCTGCAATCAGGCTGCGCGGCACAATGCTGCGCTCGTCAATGTAAAAAGGAATACCTTGCAGCCAGGCTTCTCGCGTGAGGTAAGCCGCAGGTTTGCGAGTTTGAATCCGTTGAGCTACGAGGGCTTGGCAAGCCTCGATTTGATTTTGCGAAATATTTTTTAAATCAACTTTGGCATGGGCTGAAGTCACTTGTTGTTGCAAGCCGAGAATGTCTTCGTTTAAATCCAGATCTAAGGGAAGTTTGAGTTGCCACAAAACAAGCCAAGCGGCTTCGTCTTGCGCATTCAGGGTGCCATGGCCAAATGCGACTTTGGCTTCATCTAGTCTATTTGCGCTAGTGTGTATCAGTTCTTTGAGATCCATCGCATTGATGCCTTAAGGCTTTTGCCCCATCTCAATCGCGCAGGCCGTGTTCAAATTAAACAAGACCTTTTTGTAGATATCTTTAAGCGGTTCAATGTCGACCAATGCCACATGCTCATCGATCTTGTGAATGGTGGCGTTGGGCGGGCCCAGTTCAATCACTTGCGGGCAAGTTTGCGCAATAAAGCGGCCATCGCTGGTGCCGCCCGTTGTCGATAGCTCTGTTCGAAGTCCGGTTACGTCATGAATAGCTTCTTGTACGGCTTTGACAAGCGTGCCAGGTGTGGTGAGGAAGGGCAGGCCGCCAAGCGTCCACTCAATGTCAAATTTCAAATCATGTTTTAGCAGAACATCGGTTAAGCGTTTTTTCAAGGAGGCTTCGTTGGACTCGGTGCAAAAACGAAAGTTGAAATCAATGAGCATTTCACCTGGAATGACATTGGTGGCGCCAGTGCCAGCTTGCACGTTGCTGATTTGCCAGCTGGTTGGCGGAAAAAATTCATTACCCCCGTCCCACACCATGGCTGCCAATTCGGCCAGCGCAGGTGCGGCTCGGTGCACTGGGTTGTCTGCCAACTGCGGATAGGCAATGTGTCCTTGAATGCCCTTGACGATCAATTTGCCACTGAGTGAACCACGCCTTCCATTCTTGATCATGTCGCCAGTTTGTTTGACAGATGTGGGCTCTCCCACAATGCAATAGTCGGGCGTTTCTTGGCGAGCTTGAAGCATTTCACAAATGCGCACGGTGCCATCCAGTGCTGGGCCTTCTTCGTCACTGGTGAGTAAAAACGCAATGCCTAATGCAGGGTTGGGGCAAGCTTGGTAAAACTCTTGGGTGGCCACCACCATGGCGGCCAGTGAGGTTTTCATGTCGCTTGCGCCGCGACCAAACAATTTGCCGTCTCGGTGAGTGGGCGTGAAGGGGTCGCTGGTCCATTTTGTCAAAGGTCCAGTGGGTACGACATCAACGTGTCCTGCAAATGCCAAGGTTTGGCCTGAAGTGCCAGCTCTTTTGGCCCAAAGATTTCGGACCCGAAAGTTGTCTGGCCCCAAATCAATCACTTCGCATTGGAAGCCCAAAGGTTCAAGCTGCGAATTGATCAAGGCCGTACAGCCACCATCTTCGGGGGTCACGGAGGGCAATGAGATCAATTGCTCAGCCAGTCGAAGTGTGGCGCTCATGAGGGTCTGCCTGCTTTGATGAATCTTGCCATGCGGTGTGCAGCTTCCAAGCACTCTGCCGTTTCGGCCACCAAGGCCATTCGAACTCGGCCTTGGCCAGGGTTTTTTCCATCGACGGTTCTGCCAATGTAACTACCGGGCAACACAGTGACATTTTCTGACGCATAAAGCTCGCGTGCAAAATCGGTATCGCTGTTGTTCCAAGCTGCTGGCACACCTGCCCACAAGTAGAAACTGGCATCGGGTAATTTGACATCCATGACCCCTGCCAAGACAGGCGTGACTTGTGCAAATTTGGTGCGGTACAAGTTGCGGTTTTCCACCACATGGTCTTCGTCGTTCCAGGCTGCAATGCTGGCGGCTTGAACCACACCACTCATGGCGCAGCCGTGATAGGTGCGATACAGTAAAAAATCTTTGATGATGGCTGCGTCGCCAGCCACAAAGCCACTGCGCAAGCCTGGCACATTGCTGCGTTTTGACAAGCTTGTGAAGGCGATCAAACGTTTGAATTCTTTGTAACCCAAAAGAGAGGCCGCCTCTAAGCCGCCTAACGGTGGTTCATCGCGAAAATAGATTTCGCTGTAGCACTCGTCTGAGGCAATGACAAAGCCATATTTTTCGCTGAGCTCGAACAAAGTTTGCCACTCAGCCAAGGGCATGATTTTTCCGGTGGGGTTTCCGGGTGAGCAGACAAAAACGAGTTGGGTTGTGCGCCAAATAGCTTCAGGCACTGATTGCCAGTTGGCTGTGAAGTCGTTTTCAGGCGCATTGGCCACGTAGTAGGGCTCGGCTCCTCCCAAAAGCGTGGCACCTTCGTAAATTTGATAGAAGGGATTCGGGCTGACAACACGTGCACCGGGTTTTGTGGGGTCGATGACCGCTTGGGCCAGGGAAAACAAGGCCTCCCTGGAGCCATTGACGGGCAAAATTTGGGTGCTGGCTTGAATTTCAATGCGGTATCTGCGCTGGAGCCATTGGGCACACGCCTCCCGCATGCGCAATTCACCCGCAGTGGCTGGATATCCAGACAGTGCTGTATCAAGCGAGGCTTTGAGGGCGATTTTGATGAATTCGGGCGTTGCGTGTTTGGGCTCGCCAATGCCCAAACTAATGTGCGCGCGGTCTGTGGGAGGGGTGACCGTTGCGAACAATTGGCGAAGGCGCTCGAAGGGGTAGGGTTGGAGGGTAGCCAAGAGGGGGTTCATGCCCCAATTATCCGGCAATTGCGGGCCTGTTTTTGAGTTCAATTTCAGGTGTTTTCCAGACTGATGGGGCCCTTGGGTCGGTTAACATGGAGGCTTATGGCACGAGTTGTGCCTACTGACCTAATT
The DNA here is from genome assembly GCA_044233865.1 of Limnohabitans sp. Classification (GTDB taxonomy): domain Bacteria; phylum Pseudomonadota; class Gammaproteobacteria; order Burkholderiales; family Burkholderiaceae_C; genus Limnohabitans_A. Next base: position 20,453 of record JBIIJK010000029.1, on the reverse strand, counting down.
TCTGACTCCTGTGCGCCTTAATTCCATCAAATTATCTGGATTCAAATCCTTTGCAGAACCCACCAACTTTGTCCTGCCTGGGCAGCTGGTCGGTGTTGTCGGCCCCAATGGTTGCGGAAAATCCAACATCATGGATGCGTGCCGCTGGGTTTTGGGTGAATCCAAAGCTTCCGAGTTGCGTGGTGAATCCATGCAAGACGTTATTTTCAACGGTACCAACACCCGCAAGCCAGCCAGCCGAGCTAGCGTTGAATTGGTCTTTGACAATGCTGACCATCGTGCCGGTGGGCAATGGGGGCAATTTTTAGAAATTGCGGTCAAACGCGTTTTGACACGAGACGGCAACAGCAGTTATTTCATCAACAACCAACCCGTGCGCCGACGCGACGTCCAAGATGTTTTTCTGGGAACAGGCTTAGGTCCGCGCGCTTACGCCATCATTGGCCAGGGCACCATCAGTAGAATCATTGAATCTAGGCCAGAAGAATTGCGTTTGTTTTTGGAAGAAGCGGCAGGTGTTTCTAAATACAAAGAACGGCGCCGTGAAACTGAAAACCGCCTTTCTGACACCAGAGAGAACCTTACGCGTGTTGATGACATTTTGCGGGAATTGAACGCCAATTTGGAAAAGTTGGAGAAGCAGGCTGAAGTGGCTCAGCGCTTCAATGCGTTAAAAGTCGATAGCACCTTGAAGCAGCAGCAGCTTTGGTTTTTCAAACGCGCAGATGCAGAAACCGATCAAGTCAAAATCAAAGCCGATGTCGACAAGGCCGTCATTGATTTAGAGGCGCGCATCGCCGATTTGCGGCATGTCGAGTCAGACCTAGAAACAGTTCGTCAAGCGCACTACGCTGCGGGTGACCAAGTCAATCAGGCACAAGGTTTGTTGTACGAGGCGAGTGCTGAAGTCAGTAAGCTAGAAGCTGAGATTCGCTTCGTGGTGGAAGGTCGCCAGCGTGCTGAGCAACGCCTGCTTCAATTGCAGTCCCAATCAACAGAGTGGTCCGAAAAGCAAATACAAGCCTTAGCAGAGTTGGAAGCGTTGGCAGAACAAGCTCTGCAAGCCGAAGATCAAGCCATCACATTGGCTGCACAAGTCGAAGATCAAGCCCAAGCCTTGCCTGATTTGGAAGAAGTCATGCGGCAAGCGCAAGCCAAAGCCAACGAGCAAAGAGGCAGTGTGGTGCAGGTTCAACAGCAAATTCAGGTGCTGGCGGCCGATCAACGCAACATCGAAGACCAAACTCGACAACTTTCAACCAGGCGAGAGCGCTTGTTGGCTGATCGAAATGCACTGGATGCGCCAGACGAGCAAGGACTTGTTCAGTTGAAATCGCAATTGGCACAAGCAGACACTTTGGCAAAGTTGTGCAACACCACCTTGCAAGAGTTAGAAGAACAAACCCCAAGATTGGACCAAGAGCGTCGAGATCAACAGCAGTCTGTGAACAACGAGTCTGCCAAATTGGCAGATCTCACTGCCAAGATTGAAGCCCTTAAATCACTCCAAGAAAAAGTCAAAACTGACGGCAAACTCAAGCCCTGGTTGAACAAACACGGCCTTGATCAGTTGCAAGGTTTGTGGAGCAAGATGCACATGGAACCCGGTTGGGAGAATGCCATGGAATCTGCGCTTCGCGAGAAGCTTTCATCGCTTCAGGTTTCGCGCCTAGACATGGTGAAGGCTTTTTCATCCGATGCGCCGCCGGCCAAACTCTCGTTTTATTCACCGCCAAATGCCACTCAAACATCAGCTCGAAAAGGACTGCCAGCTGCTTGCCGACCCCTTTCCGATTTGCTCAGACTTTCTGATGCTGGCCTATCGGCTTTGCTCACAGATTGGCTCCAAGGTTATTTCACAGCGCCTTCTTTGGACGATGCCATGGCTTGGCGCGATCAACTGCAAGGCGCCGAATGCTTTGTAGTTCAAACGGGTCATACCGTTGGCAAACACAGTGTCAGTTTTTATGCCCCTGATTCTGAACAAGCAGGCCTCTTGGCGCGCGCCCAAGACATTGAAAACTTCGAAAAGCAATTGCGTGCTCAAACATTGATTGCAGAGGAAACCAGGTCATCCTCCGTTCGTGCTGAAGCCGCGTATTCTGATGCTGCGCAACGTTTGGTGTTGGCCAGGCAAGAGGCGTCAGAGGCTCAATCGAAAGCCCATGAACTGCAGGTTGAAACACTTAGACTTTCTCAATGGGCAGAGCAAACACGCGCTCGCACTGAGCAAATCGCCACTGACATGGCAGAAATTGACCATCATGTAGAAGAGCTCCAAGAGCGTCGAATCACGGCTGAAGCCAGATTTGAAGAACTCGACATGCAGTTGGCTGACAGTCAAGAGCGCCACGCACAACTTGATGAGCGCGTGATTGAGGCTGAGCGCAAATTGTCAGAGTGTCGTGAGCAGCAGCGAACGCTTGAACGTTTGGCACAAGAAGCCACTTTTTCACAGCGCAGCCTAGAAGCCAGGCGCTCAGAATTGCAGCGTGGCCTAGAAACTGCGGTCCAACAAATTAAATCGATTGCAGATGAGCAAGAGCGAGCCAAGGAAGAATTGTCTCGTCTCACCGATGCGGCGGCACAGGCCGGTTTGCAAAATGCATTGGCCATGAAAATGGAGAGGGAGCAGGTATTGGGTGCCAAGCGCAGTGAGTACGATGACCTCACGGCGCGTTTGCGTGCCAGTGATGAACGACGTATGAGTTTTGAGCGTGAACTCGATCCTATGCGCCAAAGAATTACCGAGCTGCAACTCAAAGAACAAGCTTCACGTTTAGGACTTGAGCAATACACTCAGTTGCTGCTTGATGCTGAGGCAGATCTTGAGGCATTGGCCAAATCAATTGAGGAAGGCCATGTTCGCCTAACGGGATTGCAATCTGAAATCGATCGCCTGAATCGGGAAATTGTGGCTTTGGGTGCTGTCAATTTGGCGGCACTAGAAGAACTGACAACATCCCGCGAGCGCAAGGCATTCTTGGACGCTCAAACCGCTGATTTGACCGAAGCCATGACAACGCTTGAAGATGCCATTAAGAAGATTGACGCCGAAACCAGAGATCTCTTGGCAGGTACTTTCAAAATTGTGAATGAACATTTTGGTCGAATGTTCCCTGAATTGTTTGGCGGCGGCAGTGCCCGCTTGGTCATGACGGGCGATGAAATTTTGGACTCTGGTGTTCAGGTGATGGCGCAGCCGCCTGGCCAAAAAAATCAGACCATTCACTTGTTGTCTGGCGGCCAAAAGGCTCTCACGGCCATTGCTTTGGTGTTTGCCATTTTTCAACTCAATCCAGCACCTTTTTGTTTGTTGGACGAGGTGGATGCCCCCTTGGACGACGCGAACACAGAACGCTACGCCAAATTGGTCAAGAGCATGGGCAAAGAAACTCAATTTTTGTTCATCAGTCACAACAAGATTGCGATGGAGATGGCAGAGCAACTGATCGGTGTGACCATGCAAGAGCAGGGTGTCTCCCGCATTGTTGCTGTTGACATGGAAGCTGCAGTTGCCATTGCCGAAACGGCTTGATCAAATCCATTTGATAGACACCTTCCTTTGCACACCCTGATATGAGTTCCTTGCAAAATAGTTTGGCCATTGTTGGTGTCGTGACCTTGGTGGGGGTTGTTCTGTACAACCTCTGGACCGCTCGGCAAAACGCGCCACGCCAAGCCTCACCCGAGACTACGCCTAGCGTCGACCCTGTCCTAGACAATTCAGATTTGAGTCGCGCAGGTTCGAATGAATCAGCCTATTTAGACGATGAAATTGGCATTCTGCCCACGCCTGAAAAAAAGCCGCCGCTGGATGCACTGATCGACGTCATTGCCGCGATTGAGGTTGATGTGCAGGTTTCAGGCGATGCTGCTTTGGCGGCTTTGCCTGCCACGCGTCGAGTCGGTACCAAACCATTTGCTGTAGAAGGCTTGAATGACAATACAGGCGAATGGGAAACCCCAGTGGCTGGGCGCAGGTACCACGCATTTCAAGCGGGTGTTCAATTGGCCAATCGGATAGGGCCCTTGAATGAAATTGAATTTTCAGAGTATGTGATCAAGGCCCAAAACTTTGCCGATTCAATTGGGGGTGCACCCGAGTTTCCAGACATGTTGGAAGAAGTCGCCCGTGCCCGTGAGCTTGATCAATTTGCCAGTGCGCACGATGCGCAGCTTAGCTTCACGGTTTGTGCCACATCAGCCGCATGGAGTCCGGGCTACATTCATCAACACGCTGCGCGTTGGGGTTTTGTGGCTGGCGTCATTCCTGGTCGAATGGTTTTGGCTGCACCAGTTCAAGGCTTGCCCCCCATTTTGTCTTTGTCCTTTGATACACAAGCGGCCATGGCCGATGATCCGGCCTTGTCTGCCATCAAAGAATTCACCTTAAGCCTGGATGTGCCGCAGGTACCCCGAGAAGAACAAGCGTTTGCCAGGTTGCGCGAAGCAGCCCGCATACTTGGCAAAGACATGGACGGCGTCATTACCGATGGTTCAGGACACGCACTCACCGAAGCAAATTTAAACGCCATTGCAGTTGATCTAGAACTCCTTTACGATGCCCTAGATTCACGTGAGTTGTCTGCTGGCTCACCTCAGGCACGTCGATTGTTTTCATAATCGTGCCCTCGATCTCATTGTGAACTTAGATTTGTTTTCAGGATCGGAAGAGGGCACCAGGCCTAGCCCTTCAGCATTCGATCTGGCAAGTGAACAAGCCGCACAGCTTCGAAAATTGCTGCACCGGCATGCGCATGCTTACTACACCTTGGATGCACCTGAAGTGCCAGATGCTGAATACGATCGATTGTTTCTACAACTTCAGAGCATCGAAAATCAGTATCCTGTTTTGTTAACGGCAGACTCACCTACACAGCGCGTAGGAGGGGCCGTATTGCCTGAGTTCTCTACAGTGCGTCATCAAGTGCCTATGTTGAGCATTCGAACCGAAACTGACAATGAGGCCAGTGGCGCCGCAGCCTTTGACACTCGAATTCGAAAAGAATTAGGTTTGGCAGAGGGTGCATCTGAAGTCGAATACGTTGCAGAACTTAAATTTGACGGCTTGGCCATGAGCCTTCGTTATGAAAATGGCATTTTGGTTCAAGCGGCTACTCGAGGTGATGGTGAATATGGTGAAGATGTCACGCACAATGTTCGAACCATTGGGCAAATCCCCTTGCAACTTTTTGAAGTGCCTTCAGTGCTGGAAGTCCGCGGAGAAGTTTATATGCGGCGAGACGACTTTGATGCGCTCAATGAACGTCAACTTCTTAAAATCTCTGAAGGTCTCAAAGGTGAGAAAACATTTGTGAATCCAAGAAACGCTGCAGCCGGTGCTGTGCGTCAATTGGATTCCAACATCGCCGCGCAACGGCCCCTGAGTTTTTTTGCGTATGGCTTAGGAGAGGTGTTGGGATGGCCATTAGGTGTGGCACCTTTTCAGCGGCACTATGATTTATTGCAAGCGCTCAAGGCTTGGGGCTTTCCAGTGGCTGCACAAACGCAGTGTGTCAGAGGTTCCGCCGGACTGATTGATTTTCATGCACAAATTGCCCAAGTGCGAGATAAGCTGCCTTACGACATTGATGGTGTTGTTTACAAAGTCAATGACCTTGGGCTTCAAGAAAAACTTGGTTTTGTCACGCGCGAGCCCCGTTGGGCCGTTGCTCACAAGTACCCTGCGCAGGAAGAACTCACAACAGTTCAGGCCATTGACATTCAGGTAGGTCGAACCGGCAAACTAACACCTGTTGCCAAATTGGCCCCTGTCTTTGTGGGTGGCGTGACCGTCACCAACGCAACCCTGCACAACGAAGATGAGGCTAGACGTAAAGATGTTCGGGTGGGTGATACCGTCATTGTTCGGCGCGCAGGTGACGTCATTCCTGAAGTTGTCAGCGTTGTCCTTGCTAAGCGCCCGCTTGGGTCCCAAATTTTTACCATGCCCCATGTTTGCCCAGTGTGTGGCAGTGCAGCTTTGAGAGATGAAGATGAGGCCGACTACAGATGCAGTGGTGGCCTTTTTTGTGGTGCTCAACGCAAGCAGGCTTTTCTGCACTTTGCGCAAAGAAGAGCTGTAGAGGTAGATGGTCTAGGCGAAAAATTGATCGATCAATTGGTGGATGCCGGCGTGGTCAGTACCTTGCCAGATCTTTATAAATTAGGTTTAAGCGCATTGGTTCAACTTGATCGAATGGCAGAAAAATCGGCGCTCAATATTTTGGCCGCACTGGAAGCTTCTAAGTCCACCACCTTGCCTAGATTCATTTATGGTTTGGGCATACGGCATGTCGGTGAAGCCACAGCCAAAGAATTTGCCCGCCACTTTGGTAATTTGGACGCTTTCATGAATGCGCCATTAGATCAACTCTTAGAGGTGTCAGACGTAGGACCCATCGTGGCGCAAAGTGTGATTGCATTTTTTGCTCAATCGCACCACCAAGAAATTGTGGCGCAACTCAGAGCTTGTGGTGTTCGTTGGGAAGAAGGCGCCCCTGCAGAGCGCGTCCCCAAACCCCTAAGTGGCCAAACCATCGTTCTCACTGGCACATTGCCGACCTTAAGTCGAGATGAGGCCAAAGCCATGCTAGAAGAAGCCGGTGCCAAAGTGGCTGGCTCTGTGAGTCAAAAAACCAGTTATGTGGTTGCAGGTGCAGAGGCCGGGAGCAAACTTGAAAAGGCCCTTGCGCTCGGTGTGCCGGTTCTCGATGAAGCTGGCCTTTTGTCATTGTTAAAAGGAGATCCAAATGACGGTTCGTGAAATATTGAAGATGGGTGATGAGCGCCTGATGCGAATTGCAAAACCAGTGCTTGAATTTAATTCGCCGGAACTGTTGGATGGCATTGTGGACATGAAAGAGACCATGATCGCGGCCAGTGGTGCAGGACTTGCTGCACCTCAAATTGGCTGGGATATTCAGCTGGTCATTTTTGGAACGGGGCAAATCATTTCACGCTACCCTGATGCAGCCCCCATTCCTTATACCGTCTTGATCAATCCTGTCATTACGCCCATCGGCAATGAACTGCAGCATGATTGGGAAGGCTGTCTTTCGGTGCCTGGTTTGCGAGCTGTTGTACCCAGATGGCAGCACATTCGTTATTCTGGTTTTGATCAGCATGGCCAAGCCATTGAGAGAACAGCAGATGGTTTTCACGCCAAAGTGGTTCAGCATGAGTGTGATCACTTGGTGGGTATTTTGTTCCCCCAACGTGTGCGTGATTTTACGAAATTTGGCTTCAACTCCGTGCTGTTTCCAAACTTAGCGCCAGAAAATGACGATTAAAGTTTGGCCAATCTTTCAATGGCAGCATTCAAGGTAGCGTCTTTTTTTGCAAAACAAAATCGAATGACATTTTGGTCAAACGATTCGCCATAAAAGGCGGACAAGGGAATAGCTGCAACACCAATTTCGCGTGTTAACCATTTGCAAAATTCAGCCTCACCCAAATCTTTTTCGGGTACCGACAGATTGGAAATATCGGCGCATTGAAAATAGGTGCCTTCGCCCGGCAAAAGCCTGAATTTGGTTTTTGACAATCCTTCTCTGAAGAGATCGCGCTTGCGTTGGTAAAACTGTGGCAATTCCAAATAGGCTTGAGGGTTTGACATGTAGCCTGCCAACCCAAATTGCATGGGCGTGTTCACGGTAAACACAGCAAATTGGTGGACTTTGCGAAATTCAGCGGTCAATGCCGCAGGCGCTACAACGGTGCCCACTTTCCAGCCTGTCACGTGGTAGCTTTTGCCAAAGCTTGACACCACAAAGGCACGCTCTGCCAAGCCTTTGTAAGAGCTTGCACTGTGGTGTTGAAGCGGCTGGTAAACCATGTGTTCGTAGACCTCGTCACTGATCAGTACAATTTGAGTGGGCGCCAAAATTTCTTGCAGCTTCAGCATGTCTTCGTGCCGCCATACCATGCCACTTGGGTTGTGCGGGGAATTGATCAAAATAGCGCGAGTTTTGGACGTGATAGCAGCTTGAATTTTGTCGAAATCGGGTTTGAATGTGCCTGGCGTTAAGGGCACCCTGACCACCACGCCGCCGGCCATCTCGACGTTGGGCACATAACAGTCGTAACATGGCTCCAAAACAATCACTTCATCACCAGAATGCACAACGGCAAGCATGATGGTGAGCAAAGCCTGCGTAGCGCCTGCCGTGATTGTGATTTCGGTTTGTGCATCGTAGTGATGGTGATAGAGATTTTCAATTTTTTGCGACACAGCCTCACGCAAGGGTAAGACGCCAGGCATAGGTGGGTATTGATTGAGGCCTTCTTGCATGGCCTTTGTCACTGCGTGGGTCAGTTGAGGATCGCACTCAAAGTCAGGAAATCCTTGGCCTAAATTGACCGCGCCCACTTCGGCGGCCAGTCCAGACATGACGGTAAAAATGGTTGTGCCCAACTTGGGTTGTTTTGAAATCAACTGGGGAGTCATGATGGTTTTTTAAAATAGGTTCAAAGTTCGTAGTCATTGTCATGACCTGTCATGGCTTTTTCAACCAAGGCCGTTGTTAAGCGATCGCTTAGTAACTCAGCAAATTGATAAACAAAGTTGCGCAGGTAGGCGCCTCTTTTAAAGGCGACTCGCGATACATTTTTTCCCAAGAGATCACCCAAAGGCCGAGCGACCAAATCGCCAGCAAGGTCATCTTTCACGGCCATTTCAGCCACAATGCCCACGCCCAAACCCAAACGCACGTATGTTTTGATCACATCTGAGTCAATGGCCTCGAGTGCGATTCGAGGGTGTAGTTTTTTGCTGGCAAATGCGGCATCAATTCTTGTTCGCCCCGTGAACGAGGGGTGGTAGGTGATGAGGGGTTCTTTGGCAATGTCTTCCAAATGCAGGTGTTTTTTCTTGGCCAAAGGATGGTCAGGTGCAACCACCAGCATGTGCTGCCATTCATAGCAAGGAAGTGTGACAAGATCCTCGTAGGCAGCCAGTGATTCGGTGGCCATGCCTATTTCGGCGGTGTCATCCAGTAGCATTTTGGCCACCTGATCAGGCGATCCCTGATGCAAGCTGATGTTGACATGCGGATACAGGTCGCGCAATTTGGCAACGGGAACAGGCAGCACATAACGAGCTTGGGTGTGGGTTGTTGCAATCGACAGGGTGCCGCTGTCTTGCGCACTGTACTGCTCGCCGATGCGTTTCAAGTTGCCAATTTCACGCATGATGACTTCGATGCTTTTGAGTACATGCTGACCTGGCTCCGTGATCCGCTTCAGCCTTTTGCCGTGTCGAGCAAAGATGTCGATACCCAACTCATGCTCTAACTCAATGATGGCTTTGGAGACACCAGGTTGAGAGGTGTGCAGTGCTTTGGCTGCTTCTGTCAGGTTGAGATTGCGACGGGCGGCTTCTTGTACAAATCGAAATTGATGCAAGTTCATATCAATAAACCCAGTAAGATTGAGTTCATTATGCCTTATGAATCTAAAGGTTGGACTTTAAGGCAATTTCCGCCATGGCGCGAGTCAGTTCAGGTTCTTCGCCGATGGCATTTCTTAATTCGAACGTCACACCAGGATGTTGGATGATGAGATCTTGCAGCAACAAGGGAAGATCTTCTCGGGCATGCCGGCCCACCCCCAAAAACATCGGAACAATTCGAATGGCATTGACGCCCGTCTGAACCAAAGCAGCGACGGTAGTGGGCAAGTCGGGCTGGGTCAGTTCAAGGTAGGCGCATGCCACTTGTGTGTCGGGTGATAGTTGCTTCACCTCGTCGGCAACAGCCTCAATGGGACGTCGCCATAAAGCGTCTCTTGAGCCATGAGCAAACAGAATGATGGCATGTTGTAAGGTGATTTCCGTCATTAAAAAACCTTTATTGGCGTAAAACCAGCCACCAAAAGGTAGCCAGTGAGATCACGCTGTAAATCAGTGCGGGCGCAGCTGCCGTGAGCCAAGGCTGCCAATTTTGTAGATTGCCCATATAGCCAAAAACGTTGTTCAGCAAATAGAAGCTGATGCCAGCCATAACGCCACCAAATACATAGCCTGCAATGTTGCCTGATCTGAAATGCAAATAGGCAAATGGCAATGCAAGTGTCAACATAACCCAGCAGCTCAATGGGTAAATCACCTTTCGCCAAAACTGAATTTCATAGCGTTGCGCATTTTGTCCATTTGCAGCCAAATGCCGCATGTACTGAAACAAGTCGATGGTTTTCATTCGATCGGGACTGAGAAGCGCAGCAGAAATCATCTCGGAGGTGATTTCGGTTTTCCATGACCATTCCGGCAGATTCAAAATTTCGATTTTCGATTCTTCGCCAGATACCATGTGAAAAATTCGCCGATCAACGGGTTTCAAAAGCCACGACCCGTCAGTCATCAACTGGGCCGTCGGCGCAAGGGTCATCGACTTGAGCCGACCTTCGTTGTCAAATTCATGAATTCGAATATTCTCGGGCTGGCCTTCGCTGCTCATGGATCTCACATTGACGGCAAATTGTGATTGCGCCTGCTTTTCTCTTAGCCACGCGCCAGTCTGGCCAACGGTAATTTGTCCTTGGTAATGCGCCTTCAAAAGCTGCGCTTGTTTGTCTGTCCAAGGCGAGATGTAGTCACCTAATACGAAGGTGACAGTCACAAACAAAAGGCCCAATTGAAAGAGCGTTTGAAGTGCGCGCCATGGCCCCAACCCGCCTGTTCGAAGGATGGTGAATTCGGAGCTTTGTGCAAATCGCGCCATGACAAAAATGGCGCCAATCAAAACAGAAATGGGCAGCAACTCATACAAATGGCTGGGCATGAGCAAGGCTACATACATCAGAGCATGCTGCAGTTGATAGCCCTGAAATTTGTTTCGGCTTAAGGTTTGAAGTTGATCGACCAGGTCAAAAAAAACAAACAAGGCCAAAAAGCCAATCGCGACAAAACTAACCGCTCGAATGATTTCTCCGTGAATTAATCGGCGAATGGTTTTCATGTGCAAACTTCCGTTCTGTGCAGCTTAGGCATGGCCAACCTATTTTTCACGATCATGGCTAAAACCACAACGGTGGCACCAAAACTTGTGGCTAAATCTTTTTGAATGGAAGAATGGAATAACATTGTGGGATTGGAAAACCTCAATTATGAACTTTGAATTAAAAACACTTTCTTTGGCAGCCGCCGCAAAATCCCCTGCAGACGTCTTGATTGTCCTCATTTCTGACCACTTTCAAGCCGCCAAAGACCCACTTTCCTTGCTGATCGAAAAAGCGATGAAGGCCAAGGACTTTTCAAGCAAAAAAGGGAAAGTTCTTCACGCCTATGGTCCAGCCGGGATTTCTGCATCCAAAGTGGTGTTTTTGGGGGTAGGTGCTGCCTTGGCCGCAGACATGAAATCTGCCATGTCCGGGCTGACTGCCAGTTTAAAAACCGCCGAAACCAAGAAGCTCACTGTCGTATCGCCCGAGCCCCTCAATGCGCAGGCACTGCAAGCCTTGCTTTTGGCTTTGGCAGATGGCACCTATGTTTACGGCACCACCAAATCAAAACCCACCACGCGCTCATTAAGCCTAGTCAGCGTGGGCTTGCCCAGCGTTAATCTGGGCCTGCAAAACGCCTTGAAAGCCACTGTTGGCATGATCCAAGGCATTGAGTTCGCCAAAGAGTGGGCCAACCGACCAGCCAATCATGCAACGCCCACCCTGTTGGCCAAGGCTGCTATGACCCTGGCCAAATCAGGCGGAATGTCATGCGAAGTGCTGGGTCCCAAGGAAGTTGCCAAGTTGGGCATGGGCTCTTTCATGTCCGTTGCGCAAGGGTCTGCCGAGCCGCTTCGTTTCATTGTGCTGAAATACCAGGGGGGCGCTAAATCTGAGGCCCCCACTGTGCTGGTGGGTAAGGGCATTACCTTCGATACCGGTGGTATTTCTCTCAAGCCACCAGGCGAAATGGACGAGATGAAATTTGACATGGGTGGCGCCGCCAGTGTTTTAGGTGTTTTCAAATCCCTGTGCACCATCAAACCCAAAATCAATGTTGTGGGCCTCATCCCTTCCTGTGAAAACATGCCCGATGGCCTGGCTGTGAAGCCTGGTGATGTGGTGACCAGCATGAGTGGTCAAACCATTGAAATTTTGAACACAGATGCTGAAGGACGTTTGATTTTGTGCGATGCGCTCACCTATGCAGAGCGTTTCAAACCTCAAGCAGTCATTGACATTGCGACGCTCACTGGCGCTTGTGTCATTGCATTGGGGGCTGTTCGAAGTGGTATGTTTGCCACCGAAGACAAACTGGCTCAAAGCCTGCTTCAAGCGGGCGATGAAGCCATGGATCTTTGCTGGAGAATGCCACTCGATGAGGAATATGCCGATTCCTTGAAAAGCAATTTTGCAGATGTTGCCAACGTCGGGGGGCGTGCGGGTGGCGCCATCACGGCCGCTAAATTTCTGCATCGCTTCACGAAAAAATACCCATGGGCTCACTTGGACATTGCGGGCACAGCGTGGAAAGGCGGGGCTTCCAAAGGCGCTACAGGCAGACCTGTTGGCTTGTTGCTCTCTTACTTGCTGGCTCAGCAACCCTCGAATCCAAAAGCATCTGCAAAAAAGACGGGTCCTTCAGTGAAATAGTTCTGGAATCTGGTCAAGATTGAGATTGCATGCCCATGACGCAAGTTGATTTTCATTTCAATGCGCCTGACAAACTGCCTTATGTTTGCCGCTTGTTGCGCAAGGCCACTGGCCAGGGTCGTAGGGTCGGTGTGTTGGCAGATCAAGACACGTCGCACTTGTTGAATCAATTGTTATGGAATCTCAATGGATCTGACTTTGTGACGCATTGCTTACTGGCCGACTCTCCTGAAATGGTTGAACATTCGAGCGTCATCTTTGGCGCCATCTGGGAGGACTTGGCCGCTCTTCCGCAACTGGATGTTTTCCTCAATTTAAACGATTCGCCGCCCCCCAATTTGGAGCGCATTGAGCGCTTAATTGAAGTGGTTGGCCCGGAAGAAAGTGACAAATCAAGCGCTAGGCAGCGCTGGAAACATTACTCACAACTCGGATTTCAGATCAATCGGTTCGATTTGACCTCGGCAAAGCCCACTTAGCCTAGGCTTTTGCCCTTTTTTTTGGTCTGTTAACGATCAAGCCCCTTTAATGTGTTCCAAATTTGCGTTATTGTTACGGCTTGCTTGATTGAAGCAAAACCTCATTATTTCGGAGCTATACATGAAATTGTCTTCTCTTAAGACCCCTCTCACAGCGGTTGCAGTGGCCGCAGTTGTTTTGACACTCGTTGCCTGTGGCAAAAAAGATGGTGGCGCTCAAGTCATCAAAATTGGTCACGTTGGACCTACCAGCGGTGCCATTGCCCACTTGGGCAAGGACAACGAAAATGGCGCCAAAATGGCCATTGAAGAACTGAATGCGGCGGGCATCAAAATTGGTGACAAAGTTGTCAAGTTTGAATTGTTGGCTGAAGACGATGCTGCCGATCCAAAACAAGGCACTGCTGCTGCCCAAAAATTGGTAGATGCCAAAGTTCAGGGCGTGATCGGCCACTTGAATTCAGGTACCACCATTCCTGCTTCACAGCTTTACAACGCTGCTGGCATTCCCCAAATTTCTCCTTCAGCCACCAATCCTAAATACACACGCCAAGGTTACGCCGGTGCTTTCCGCGTTGTGGCTGATGACGTTCACTTGGGCGGCACATTGGGCAAATACGCTGTTGAAACACTCAAGGGCAAGAGCATTGCCGTGATTGATGACCGTACAGCGTATGGCCAAGGTGTGGCTGAAGAATTTGAAAAAGCCGTGAAGGCAGCGGGCGGCAATTTGGTCGGACATGAGTTCACCACAGACAAAGCCTCTGACTTCAACGCCATTTTGACAACCCTCAAGGGCAAGAAGCCAGACATCATCTTCTTTGGTGGCATGGATGCTGTTGCAGGTCCTATGCTCAAGCAAATGAAGCAACTCGGTATTTCAGCCAAATTCATGGGCGGTGACGGCATCTGTACGGCTGAATTGGCCAAGTTGGCCGCTGAAGGCATGGCAGACGAAAACGTTTTCTGTGCTGAAGCAGGCGGCGTTGAGGGCGAACAAAAAGCTGGCATGGAAAAATTCCGCGCTGACTTTAAAGCCAAGTACAACGCTGAAGTTCAAGTCTATGCACCTTACGTCTATGACGCCGTCAAAGTCATGGCTCAAGCCATGGTGACAGCCGGTTCTTCTGACCCAGCCAAGTACTTGCCAGCTTTGAAGTCCATCAACTACAAAGGTGTGACCGGCAACATCGCTTTTGACGAAAAAGGCGACATCAAAAATGGTGCCTTGACTTTGTTCACTTACAAAGCCGGCAAGCGCGAGCAAATCGCTGTGGTTCGTTGATCACATTTGCTTGAATGAAAAAACCCCGCTACTGCGGGGTTTTTTTTGGCCTTGATCAGTGGAGTCCACGCTTGGTTAGCAGCGGGGTGACCGTGGGTTCTCTGCCTCTGAATGCAACATAGGCCTTCATGGGATCCTGTCGATTTCCAGCTGAGTAAATATGCTCGTAGAGTTTTTTTGCCGGCTCTTTGGCGAAGATGTCGCCTGCTTCTAAAAAAGCATCAAAGCCATCTGCGTCTAAAACTTCAGCCCACATGTAAACATAGTAGGCCGAGGCGTAACTGTTGGATGAAAATAAATGGGAGAAATGTGGCAACCTGTGACGCATGCCAATGGCGGGAGGCATTTGAATGCTTTGAAGTGTGTTGAATTCAAACTCTTGAAAGTTCAAGTGTTCGATGTCGATGGTTTCATGCAGCGCTAAATCGACCAAGGCTGATGAGACGTACTCTACGGTTGTGAAGCCTTGATTGAAGGTCTGGGCAGCCAGTATTTTTTCAACCAATGCGTCTGGCATAGGCTCTCCAGTTTCTGCATGCAAAGCAAATTCTTTCAATATTTGCGGTTGCATCAGCCAGTTTTCATAAACCTGAGAGGGAAATTCAACAAAGTCTCTGAGCACGCTGGTGCCTGAAAGACGGGGAAATTTCACTTGTGACAACAGGCCGTGCAAACCATGGCCAAACTCATGAAAGAGGGTTCTGGCATCGTCTATGCTAAGCAGCGTTGGTTTTCCTTCTGGTCCCTGCGAAAAGTTGTTGTTGTTCACAACAATGGGCCGCACTTCTTGCGTGAGGTTCATTGGATCTCGGTAGGTGCTCATCCATGCGCCAGATCGCTTGCTGCTGCGCGCAAAGTTATCGCTTAAAAACAAGCCAACATGTTTGCCATCAGCACTTGTCACCTCCCATCCCGTGACAGAGCTGTGGTACTTGGCAATGTTTTCGACCTGTTTGAAACTCACGCCGAACAAGCGGTTCGCCACATGAAACATGGCTTCCATAAGTTTGTGCAGTTGCAGGTAGGGTTTGATTTCTGTTTCGTTCAAATCAAATTTCTCTTTGCGAACGCGCTCTGTCCAGAAGTGCCAATCCCACGCGGCAAGATCACTTAATCCAGAAAGCATCTTCAAGTCTTCTCGCTCTTGAATGGCTCTTGATCTTGCGGGAGTCCATACGCGCATGAGTAAATCTCTGGCGTTTGCCGCACTACCCGCCATGGTGTCGGCCAAAGCATATTCAGAGAAATTCTGGTAACCCAAAAGGCGAGCTTGCGCCAATCGAATTTCTAAAATCTCTTTCATCACAGTTTCGTTGTTGTGAGCGCCCGGGTTTTCGCCACGTTTGCACCATGCCAACCACATGCTTTCACGCAAGTCCCGTCGTTCTGAAAAGGTCATGAAAGGCGTGATGGACGACCTGGAAAGCGTGAAGGCGTGCGCATTGTGTTGTTCAAGGCCACGCTCTTTGGCTAACTGCTTGGCCGCACTCTTCACGAAATCTGGTAGCCCTTTGAGTTGATCGGCCTCCGTGAGCACCAAGCAGAAAGCTGCTTCATCCGCCAAAACATTTTGTGAAAATTGGGTAAAACAACTTGCCAGCTTTTCTGAATAGTGGGCAAAGGTTTGTCTGTCTTTGTCCTTCAGATTTGCGCCTGCCCGAACAAAATCTAAGTGGTATCTTTCAATCAAACGAATGCTCTCAGCATCTAGTCCAAGCTTTGTTCTTTCTTGATGGAGTTTGTTGATTCGTTCAAAGAGTGCTGCATTCAAAAACATGGCCGCTGAATGGGCGGCAAGCTTTGGCGAGATGTCTCGCTCTATGGCTTGAATTTCAGGCGAAGTGTGTGAAGCGCTTAAATTGAAGAAGAGGGCGGAAGTCTGGTTTAACAACTCGCCGCTGGCTTCGAGTGCAAGCAGGGTATTTTGAAAGCTTGGCGCTTGCGTCTGAGAGGCAATGGCTTGTATTTCGTCTTGGTGATTGGCTAAGGCTTGGTTAAAAGCTTCTGGAAAATGTGCTGCCTTTATGTCTTCAAAGGGCGGCATTTCAAAAGGTGTAGACCACTTTTGGAGCAAAGGATTTGTCATGAGGGTAGGCGCTGTTTGGGAATGGGATCGTTTTACTTTAAGGGTTTACCTGAGGCCTAAACCGAAGCGCTCTCAATATCCCTTAAATATTGTGATTTGTGAAGAAATGAAGTCAAGTTAGATTATTCTTCAAACCTCAGCACTCTAGTGCATGTTGCCATCCCAAGTTTGAGGAAAATTGTGCATTTTGTCGTTGGTTTTAAATGGGCGCTCAACAAGCGTCCAAACATCATGAGCGCAAGGCGTGCTCTTCAAAATGTCTGCCTGAGTCTGGCTTTAGCGTTGACATGCACCGCCGTGCTTTCCGCTCCCGATCCCAAAGCCAACCCAGCAGATCCTGAAAAAGTATTGCGCGTGGCTTTTCCCGTGCCTGAGACCGGCTTTGATCCTGTCCGTGTGAATGACCTGTATTCAAACACCATCACTGCGGCAATTTTTCAACCACTTTTGACTTACGACTGGATGGCCATGCCCACCCAGATCGTGCCCAATGCCGCAGAATCCATGCCTGAGATTTCGGCTGACAACATCACTTACACCTTCAAAATTAAAAAAGGCTTGTACTTCACACCGGATGAAGCCTTTAAAGGACAAAGGCGTGAACTCACTGCGCAAGATTTTGTCTACACCTTGCTGCGCCATGCAGACCCAAAAAATCGCAGCCCTCAAGTCTCTGACTTTGACGATAAGATTTTTGGATTCGCCGATTCTAGGAAGAGGGCGGTTGCCAGTGGTAAATTTGATTACGATCAAAAACACCCTGGCATTTACGCCCTTGACAGGTACACCTTGGCCATTAAACTGGTTCAGCCAGATCGAAATTTTCTGTCGTTATTGACCAACCCTTTTGCTGGCGGAATGGCGCGCGAGGTGGTTGAGAAGTATGGCTTTGAGGGCATCATGTCCAACCCTGTTGGAACTGGGCCGTACATGCTTGAAAAATGGGTTCGGGGATCCAAAATTATCCTCAAAGCCAATCCTGAATTTCCAGGCTTTGTCTGGGATTTTCAACCGCCACCTAACAAACCTGTAGAGCTTCGCATTGCCAGCCAAATGCAAGGCAGAAAAATGCCTCAAATTGGCCGTGTCGAGGTCAGCATCATTGAAGAGCCGCAATCCATGTGGTTGGCGTTCAGCGGCAAAGAAATTGATGCAGTTGGCGTGCCTCCCTCTTTCATTGAAAAAGCACTCACGCCCAATAATGATTTGCTCCAAACTTGGGTGGCTCAGGGTGTCAACATGTACAGAAGTGTTGAGCCCGATATTCGCTATCAGTTCTTCAACATGAAGGACCCCGTCATTGGTGGCTATACCCCTGAAAAAATAGCACTCAGGCGCGCCATCATCATGGGTTTTGATGTGGACGAAGAGATTCGAGTGATTCGAAAAGGTCAGGCAGTGAAGGCCCAGCAAATGGTGTCGCCGGTCATTGCAGGGCATGACCCTAATTACAAAAGCATTGTGAAGTTCAGCCCCTTGTCAGCCAATGCTTTGTTAGATCAATTTGGTTACAAGAAGGATGCCAAGGGCTATCGCAACATGCCAGACGGCAAGCCACTTGTATTCACCATTTACTCGTCTACATCGTCCATTGATCGCGAAAGAGATGAGCTTTGGAAGAAATCAATGGACAGAATTGGCATTCGCCTCAAGGTTAAAAAGGACAAGTTTCCAGAAATGCTGAAGCAGGGCAAGCAATGCGCCATACCGTCTTGGGCTTTAGGATGGACGCGCTCGTCTGAAGCCGAATTTGTGATGAAACTCTTGTATTCCAAGACCATTGGTCAAAACAATTACGCGTGTTTTGAAAATGCAGAATACGACGCCTATTTTGAGCAACTCAAGCGCTTGCCAGACGGCCCTGAACGCACTCGCGTTTTGCACAACATGTACCGTTTGATGGAGGTCAATGGCGTGCTCGGATTAAGTTCAACTGGCGTTGCAACGCGGCTTAGCCATCAGCGTTTGGAAGGCTTTCGCAAACACCCCCTGATCTTGGGTGATTGGATTTACTATGACATTCAAAAACCTTAAAGGCACTGAAACATGAGTGCCTATATCTTTCGCCGCATCTGGCAAATGATTCCAACCTTGGCCGGTGTGATCTTGTTGGTATTTTTTCTGTTCAATTGGATCGGTGGTGACCCCGCCTATGTGCTGGCCGGCTTGTTTTCGAACCAAGAACAAATTGACAGCATTCGGGCTGAGTTGGGGCTGGATCAACCCCTCGCAGTGCAGCTGTGGATTTTTGTCAAACAAGTTGCTACTTTCAACTTTGGCAACAGTTGGACCACAGGTGAGTCGGTCGCCGATATTTTTGCAACCCGCTTGCCCGCTTCGCTGACATTGATGGCGCCTTTGCTCATCATTGAAACACTGATTGCCTTGGTCCTTGCTTTGGGACTTGCGTGGGTGAGGGGGTCTTCAATTGACCGCGGCACCATGGTCGTGTTCACAGCATTGATGTCAGTCAGTATTTTGGTCTTCATTATTTTGGGTCAATATGTGTTGGCCTATCGCTTGGGTTGGTTTCCAGTGCAAGGATGGAGCGACGACTACTGGAAAAACATCAGTACCTATGCGCCTTTGCCTATCTTGCTAGGCTTGGTGGTCAGCATTGCACCGAATACGCGTTTGTTTCGAAGTTTCGTGCTGGACGAAGTCGACCAAGACTATGTGAGAACAGCCAGAGCCAAAGGACTTTCTGAGCCTCGGGTGATGTTTGTGCATGTTTTGCGCAACGCCCTCATTCCGGTCATTACCTTTGTGATTTCCAATTTGCCCGGCTTGTTGCTTGGCGCTTTTTTGTTGGAAAGATTCTTTGGCATCCCAGGTGTAGGCCGAGAAATCATTTTGGCTGTTGAGCGAAGTGATTTTCCAGTGATCAAAGCCGTCACAGTTTATGTGGCCATTGCCACCATGATTTTCAATCTAATCGGTGATGTCCTGTACCGCCTCACCGACCCTCGTGTTCAATTGCGCTGAAATCTGATTAACTTTTTCATGACTATGCAAAGCTATCCAAATTCAGCTGACAACGCTCCCAATTCCTTGGGCAGCTCGCTCGCTGAAGGGCCTGTCAACACCGTCAGTGAAGGCGCTTGGGCCTTGGCCTGGCGGCGCTTTAAATCGGATCGGGTGGGTGTGTGGAGTGGCATCACTGTGATTCTCAGTTTGGCTTTGGTGTTCACCACCTTGGTCGGACCTTTGGCTTCCGATTGGGAAAAAGAGGTCGCTATTAGCAATGCGCCGCCATCGTGGGCCAAGAGTGCAATTCAAGGCGATGACGCAAGCAAGGCCATCCCGGAGGTCGTGCTGTACGAACCCACCCCTACGGATGTTGTCGATCCCATCGCAGCGCAATGGGAGCAGGCTCAAAAAGCTGTGAAGCCTGCTGGTGACAAGGTCAACGCCTTGGCCACACACCTGCCAATGGGCTCCGACAAATGGGGCAGAGACGTTTTAGCCAAGACCATTAAAGGTGCAGAAACCAGCATCTTGGTGGGCTTGGCTGCCGCTTTCATGGCCACGCTCCTGGGCTCTGTTTTGGGTGCCGTCTCGGGCTGGTACGGCGGCATTGTCGACGACTTGAGCAATTGGCTTTACAACGTTTTTCATTCCATTCCAGGAATTTTGCTGATCTTGGCCATTGCGGCTGTTTTGAATACCAAGGGCACCATGGCCGTGGTGCTCATTTTGGGAATCACAGGATGGACAGGCACTTACCGATTGATGCGGGGTGAATACCTGAAGCACCGCAACCGAGAATATGTGAGAGCGGCAGATGCCATTGGCGCTTCCAACAACAGGCGCATGTTTGTGCATATCTTGCCCAACGTGAGCCATGTCATTTTGGTTCAGTTTTCATTGCTGACGGTATCCTGTATCAAAGCAGAAGTGATTTTGTCTTTCCTCGGATTTGGGGTGCCTGTTGATGGCGTTTCATGGGGCACCATGCTGACAGAAGCACAAAATGATTTGCTGGTGGGGTATTGGTGGCAACTCTTGT
>JBIIJK010000077.1:0-7421 GCA_044233865.1 Limnohabitans sp. | reverse complement strand
CGTTTATTTATCGTTCACTCACCCGTCGCAAACGCGTAACTTTTTCGCCGCAAGCTTGGACTTCCAGCTTGCAATTTACAACATTTACAAGGAGTGAGATGAAAGCGCAAACATGGACTACTGGCCCCAAGGCTTGGGGCATCTTTGTGGACCAGCACCCAGAGCTTGGCTATAAGCCAGGCCGTATGAATTTCCATAATTTCCTCAGACTCAATCGCGAAGCGCTTCGCTTAAACGATGCAATTCGATTGGCTAAGAATAAATTTTGGATTGCTGAGGTCGATAAATTCTGTGAAGTGGCATTTCAGTGTGCTACGGGCGTGATTGATGTAGAGGCACTCAATGAAGATGCATCAAGTGCTGACTGCCTGGAAGCATTGGAATTTGCTAAAAATGGAGGCCGCGCATGAATTCGTTTCAAGACCTTTCAATTGAAGAAGCAGAGCAGGCCCGTGTAGATTTGCCAGATGACGAGCTCGAGGCAAAGTTAACCGATCAAACCGAAATAGCTATACAAACATCTGTCGAAATATCAATCGAAAATGATGAATTTCTGCAGGCTATTTTTGGTGAAATTTCCTCTGATTCAGATCTAAGACCATTGGTTTGTTCAAAGGTAGGTGATCCGCAGCAAGACAATGGCTGGAATCCTCAAGCCTGGCCTTGTGATACCGGTGCACCAGACCGTAACTGGTATGCATGTCCGGCTATTTTTGAGCCTAACTCCAAGGGCAAATACCGCGCTCAAAAAACGCTAGTTCGATCGGTCTTTTGTGTGATGCTGGATGACATTGGTACCAAAGTGCCTATGGAAAAAATCAACCAATGCCCACCATCTTGGCTTTTGGAGACAAGCCCTCAAAACTATCAGGCAGGGTACATTTTTTCTGAACCCGTTTCCGCTTCAGAAGCTGAAAAACTCAAGCATTTACTCATAGAGGCTGATCTGTGTGACAGAGGGAACACTGGTGCAGGTGCACGCTGGATGCGTTTGCCAAAGGCGATAAACGGCAAACCCGCTTATGGAGAACCTTCGCCCAAATGCCGCCTTGAAATTTGGTCGCCAGATCGAACTTTTACAGTTGACGATTTAACTGAGAAATTTCAACTAAACAAAATTGCTGAAAAAAACTCTAAGTCTTCAAAGCAGAGAAAAAAGTTTGATATGAGTGCCATTGATGATGGCATTTACTGTCCCAAGCCAATTGAAAATGCAGTTCTGGTTGCGTTAAAGGCTAAGGAGCTCTACAAAAAACCGCTGGGCGATGGCAAGCACGATATTACCTGTCCCTGGGTGTCGGAGCATACCGACCAAGTTGACCACGGCAGCTGCTACTTTGAGCCCAGCGATAAATTTCGCTTTGGTGGTTACAAATGCCAGCACAGCCACGGTGAAAGCTACCGAATAAGGGAGTTGATCAATTTTCTCGAGGTCAATGAGGAATCAGCAAAACATAAACCGATTATCAGGATCGTCAAAGGTGAGTTCCACCGAATTGTGGATGCAGCCGAGGAGGTCTTGGCGCTAACTGGTAAATTCTTCCAACGCGGTGGTCTAGTGGTGTCTGTTTTATTTGAAGGGCATTCCAAACAAGCTGCAGTTAAGTTAATTTCTCCGGCAGCTCTAACTCGCATACTTTCCAGTGAAAGCGTTTGGTTGCAATTTGACTTAAGAAGCAGAGATTATGTGGTTTGTGACCCTCCTGCCCGGCACATCTCATCATTGTTCGATTCGGAACGCTATAACCATTTAGCGCCATTATTGGGATTGGCAAGGCAGCCGCATCTTAGAAATGATGGCAGCTTGGTTCGCCGCTCTGGATACGACAAAGCAACTGGCTACTTCGGTATTTTTGATCCGAACCAATACGGGGTCACTGACTCGCCAATTCGTGAAGAAGCCGAACAAGCTTTGAGAGAGTTGCAAGATTTACTCTGTGAGTTTGCATTTGCAAGCCCACAAGATGAAGCTGCGGCCATTTCAGCAATGCTCACGGCTGCAATAAGACCGAGCCTTGCGCAAGCGCCAATGTTTCATATCAAAGCGCCACAAATTGCAAGCGGAAAATCGTATCTGACTTCCATCATTGCCAAGCTTGCAAGCCCAGCAGCAATCTCAGCTGTAGCATTTCCCAAAAACGAAGAAGAATGCCAAAAGCTTTTGTTAGCAACTTTGCTTGAAGCGCCTGCTGCAGTCATTTTTGATAATTTAACAAGTGACTTGATTCCACACAAATCATTGTGTTCAGCTTTGACTGAGGAAGGTTTGACTGGGCGAATTTTGGGCGTGAGCAAGACGGCAAGCGTTGGAACTCGAGTTTTATTTTTAAGCTCAGGAAACAATGTGGATCCGATTCGCGACATGTCCAGGCGAACCATTACGATTTTGCTAGACCCAAAGGTTGAAACTCCAGCAACCAGAGAGTTTAAAAAAGATCCGCTTCGAGAAATAAATTTAAGGCGTGAACACTACGTCACTCAAGCATTAATTATCGTTAAAGCATTCATCAGCTCTGGTACTCCTATATTGAATGCCAAACCTTTTGCCAGTTATGGTCAATGGAGTGACTGGGTTCGCCAGCCCTTACTTTGGTTGGGCTTGCCTGACCCTGTAGGAGCTGTTTTTGAGCAACTTGCTCGAGATCCTGATCACGAGCATTTAGGCAGATTGCTTGATACTTGGTACAAAATATTTGGAACTACGCCAACCATGATTCGAGAAGCGGTGGCGAAAGTTAGCAGTGCACCTGAATTCGAAACCACTGGTTTAGTTGATGAGTTGCGCGAAGCAATGCTTGCGGTTTCTGATGAGAAGGGGGTTATCAATCGCCGAATTCTTGGTAAATGGATTTCACGGCATCAGGACCGAATTGTTAACGGACTTCGATTTGAAAGATCACGAGGATCCACAAATGCTGAGCGCTGGTTTGTGAAATCGGTTTCATCGGTTACATCGGTTTCCTCTGGTACAAATGCGGAATTGTCACAAGAAGAAAATTATGATTTTTTGCAGTGAAATTTCTCAATTTCCAGAAAACTGCATTATTTTGTGAATAACAGTGGCTCGATTATTTCGCTCATTCCCATTTGAGTAATCTAGTCGAGTCCACCTTGGCATTCAATTTTTTGCATCATTCAATCATTACCCCATGGAGCAGGAGAGATGAATAGCAGTCGAAAAATGTTGGAGGCTCGTCAAAAATTAGCGAGTATTCCGAAATGTGGAGCTTTTGCGCGGTCTACTGGACTTTCATGCCGAAAGCCTGGATTGGGCGCTGCAGGTCGTTGCAGGCACCATGGCGGCAAAAGTACTGGAAGACCTCAGATCCACGGCGCTTACGCCAAGGAGACCAAAAGATACAGGGATTGGTGTCGTTTACTTTTAGGGCTGATACATGCTCAACATGGTCGGGCACCACAAGCTAGAGGCTGGATTAAGCCAAATCGACTTTTGCGCCAAAGGATTATTGAATTACTCAATTGGCGGGGAATAACACCACCTAAAAACTTTTAAAGCTAGAAAACACTGAAATTTTGGATCTGAACACTGCACTGGCGATACAGGGATCAGATGCGGTAGATCGAAAGCTGTAAACGTTGCCTCCTTAATGAACCGACCAAATCTGGGCGGATGGGGGTGGCCAGACGGCCATAAGGGGTTAAATGACTGTTTTATCGTGATCGATCCGCGAATGGAATAATGTCCAAAAAATAAGTAGTTTAATTGCTATTTGGTGTATTTAATCCTTAAATGGATAATATAATTTCCAAAATCTTTATATTTCATTGTGTCACTTTGAATTTGGAACATGGCCATGTCAAATAATTTAACGAATCCAACATCTCGTGAAATGGCTTTGAACGCGCTGCGCATTGATTTTCGCTCGACCATTCGCGATCGTAACTATCGCTTGCTGGTGTCGGTGCCAGGCAAGCCAGCTCCGCCACAAGGCTATCCTGTGGTCTACCTGATCGACGGCAATCTGCACTTTGGCATCACTGTTGACACGATGCGCATTCAGGCTTGTTGGCCAGATGTGCGCGATGCGGTGATCGTTGGCATCGGTTACCAGACCGATCTTATTTCAGAGGCGCTGACATTGAGGATGGACGACCTGACCTTGCCGCTGTCTGAGTCCATGGCAAATACACCTTGGTTCAGCAAGATGCCACCTGCGGTCAATGGCTTCGGTAAGTTGGATGACTACTTGCGAATGATCGACGAAGAGATCAAACCACGTGTTGCTGAGGTAGTAGCTACAGACCTGCAAGACCAGACCCTTATGGGTCACTCTCTTGGCGGGCTCACGACATTGCATGCGTTGTTTCGACGTACTGATTCGTTTCAGCATTTTGTGGCAATCGCTCCCTCGATCTGGTTCAACGACCGTGAAGTGCTGTCATACGAAGCAGCTTTTATCGATAAAGTACGTGCCGGCGCTGTCAATGCGCGCGTGTTGGTGTCAGTGGGAGGACTTGAGTCGACTTTGCGCGTTCCCGCCGTTGGTTTCGATAAGCTTCCCGCCAGCCGTGAGTCTTTCCAGGAGATGACCGATTACTGCCGGATGGTCCCAAATGCTGAAGAGCTGGGCGCGCGTCTCGAAGCAGAACAACGGCCCGGTTTTGTGGTTCAGACTGTGGTGCACGCTGACGATGATCACAACATGGTGCCACCCGCCGGCATTGCCCGCGGAATCCGTTTTGCACTTCGCAACGGGTGACGACAATGTCGGATACGCCAGCTTACGACGCTCTGGTTGCGCACCACCAGACTCAGCACGATCTGGAGCATTTGCAGGCACTGGCTAGTTGGGATCGCTTAACTGGCATGCCGGCTCAAGCAGCTGCAGCTCGGGCCAGGGCGCAGGGCGCGTTAGCGGTGTTGCTTCGCCAGCAGCAGGAAAATGCGAATCTCAAAGATTATCTTCTCGTTGCAAGCAGTGAACCGCTGAATGACGATGCACGTTTAAACGTGGCGCTTATGGAGCGCGCATTAACCTTGAAGGAGGCGGTTCCGCCTTCATTGGCGGGCCGCTTTGAAGTGACCAGGGGTGCCGCAGCTCAGGCTTGGGGTCTTGCGCGTGAGGAAAATAACTGGACAACTTTTGCAAATGCATGGCGACCTTTGGTGAGTGTCGTTCGGGAGCAGGCGGAGCGTATTGGTCAACACCTTGGTCTTTCAGCGATGGATGCGTTGTATGAGGGAGTGGAGCCAGGTCTTCGGCAGGCGAGGTTAGAGCCTTTGATTGAGCAAGTGACTCTGTGGTTGCCACCTTTGGTGGCGCGAGCGCGTCAGTTGCAGGGCGCTGAACCGCTGGTTCCCACCGGGCCGTTTGCGATCACCGAGCAACAGGCTTTGTGCCAAGACCTACTTTCTCGCCTCGGCTTTGACTTTGGTCGGGGGCGCCTAGATGCTTGCCAACACCCATTCACGGGTGGTGTGCC
Source organism: Limnohabitans sp. (assembly GCA_044233865.1). GTDB lineage: Bacteria > Pseudomonadota > Gammaproteobacteria > Burkholderiales > Burkholderiaceae_C > Limnohabitans_A. The sequence continues at coordinate 1,976 of JBIIJK010000077.1, read as the reverse complement.
AGAGGATGTTCGTCTGGCCACACGTTTTGTCACGACAAGTCTGCTGCCCGCACTCATGGGCGTGTTGCACGAGGCAGGACACGCGGGTTATCAACAGCATTTACCGCGACACTGGTTGGGCCAGCCATTGGCTGGACCGCACTCGGCTTCTTTGCACGAGGCGCAGGCACTGACATTCGAGCGTCAGCTAGCTTCAATGCCCGCTTTCTGGCAGGCTATGTCACCGATGTTGCGCAAGCGATTCGGCAACCAACCTGCCTTCGATCCAATCAACCTGTGGCAGCTTACACATCGCGTACGTCCTGGGCTTGTCCGCGTGCAGGCTGATGCACTCAGCTACCCACTGCATATCGTTTTGCGACATCGCATTGAGTGTGCACTGGTCAATGGTGTTATCGAGGTGGAAGACGTACCTGTGCTTTGGGCTGAGCAAGTCAAGCAATTATTGGGACTCAATCCAACCGAAACTTTTATAGAAGGCCCGTTGCAGGACATGCATTGGGTGCAAGGTATGTTTGGATATTTTCCATCCTATCTGCTAGGTGCAATGGCTGCTGCGCAACTGATGCAAGCCGTGAAGCGCGACACGCCTGATTTAGAAGAACTTGTGCGTAGCGGCAACTGGCATTGTGTTGCCGACTGGCTACGCCCACGCGTTTGGGAGCAGGGCGCACGCCGTGACTTGGATGAAGCGCTGCGCTATGCAACAGGAGAGCCGCTTTCCGAGGACGCGCTGCGTCGAAAGCTAAGTGCCTGGGGGAAATTTGATGCCTGACTCAACTCAACATTTTGAGCCCAACGCCACTGAATTGGATTCGGCACGCGCGTTGATGGCCAGACACTTGGTTTGGGATAACCACGGCTGCATGCCGGTAGCACGGCCTCACGACACGTCCTTCCTGCCGCAGTTGCAGCGCTATCGAGAAGCCGGTGTGAATGCGGTAACCCTGAACATCGGCTTTGGTGATCAAGGCGTAGAGGACCACTTGCGGACGATTGCAAGCTTCAGGCGTTGGCTGCTTGACCGACCAGATCAGTACTTGTTGCTAAGCGAACCAGAAGACTTGACCGTTGCGCGCGCCAGCGGTCGACTGGCAGTGGGCTTCGACATTGAAGGCTCAAACGCTATTGGCGATCAGATAAGTTTGTTGGAAACATACCAAAAACTTGGCGTGCGATGGATGCTATTGGCCTATAACATTGGCAATCGTGTTGGTGGTGGTTGTCAACAGGAGGACGCTGGGCTTACCAGCTTTGGCCGCGACGTGGTTCGGGAGATGGAGCGTTTGGGACTTTGGGTTTGCCTTAGCCACACAGGCCACCGCACCGCGCGTGACGTTTTAGCGATGGCGCAGCGACCAGTGATCTTCTCGCACAGTAACCCCAGCGCGTTGCGCCCGCACCCGCGCAACATTCCTGATGAACTTATCAGAGCATGCGCGCAGACTGGGGGTGTAGTGGGCATCAATGGCTTTGGCGCATTTCTTGGCAATAACGTGGCTACACCAGAGTTGTATGCGAGGCACGTGGATCATGTCGTGCAGTTGGTTGGCCCGTCACACGTGAGCTTAGCCCTAGACCATGTTTTCGATGTTGATGAAATGAATGCCGGACTGGCCGCCATGGCGCACATGTTCCCGCCAGAATTGGGTTATCAAACGCCTGTCGCTATGCTCGAACCTGAACAACTGACTGAGGTGGTGGCCATCCTTCAAAGTTGGGGTTACGACGAGGATAGCTTGGCGTTACTGATGGGTGGCAATTTGTTACGCCTTTTTAATTAATGGTAATGAACATCGGAGAAATGATGAATACAAAGCTTGACCTTGACGAAATGCTTGCAGGCATGCAGCGGTGGATTGCTATTGAAAGCCCTACGGATAGCCCCGAAGGTATGGCCCGCATGGCCTCGCAGGTGCAAAGCGACTATGAGTCATTCGGCGCTCGCGTAGAACGCATCCCAGGCCGCGACGGCT
>JBIIJK010000143.1:0-2650 GCA_044233865.1 Limnohabitans sp. | reverse complement strand
ATGAACGCGAAGCCGGTCGAGGCGTGACCTGCTGGAAAGCAATGACCGCCACCGCCATCTCGAACCCACAGGTTCCAATGAGACACAGAGGGCGCCAACCCGCCAAAAGCTTGGAGGTCCCATGGGCAGCTTGTTTGACTGAAGCCTTTGATCAAAGTCACAGACAGCAGCGCGCTGAGCACGGATAAAAACAAAATGACACGATCGGCTGTGGCCAAGTCTCTGAGTGCACCCCAGGGTCGCCAGATGCCAATCAGCATGGCCACTAAAAAAATCCAGCCCAAATTGCGAGCGCCCGCATGCATGAATTTGGCCATCCACCAGTGGTCACGCAGTACAAAGCCGCTGGGCTCTCCCCACATCGTGGCAAGTTGCATGTCCCATGCAGTGCTGTCCCAAGCCAAGAAAGTGATCAACAAAATCAGGCTGACAATGGCATATGGCCTCCAAATATTGGGGGGCTCTTCTGCAGAAAATGAATCAAGCTGGCTCAACATGGGTGAAATCATAGTCGCATGGGCTCAAAGCTGACCAAAACCAAACTGCGCTTGTTAAAATCAGCACAGTTACAAGCCGGTTACATCGCGAGCAGCATTTGTTTTGATATGCGCCATGGATGCAGCCTAGTCGCTTGAATACCAATTTTTAACTCACAGGGACTTTTCAACATGGCACTCGTATCGATGCGCGAGCTTCTGGACCATGCTGCAGCCAATGGCTATGGCATTCCAGCTTTCAATGTCAACAACTTGGAACAAGTTCAAGCCATCATGGAGGCGGCCAAAGAAACTGGTGCGCCGGTGATCATGCAAGCCTCAGCGGGTGCCCGCAAATATGCTGGCGAAGGTTTTTTAAAGTTGCTCATTCAAGCGGCGGTTGAGTCCTATCCCGAGATACCCGTGGTGATGCACCAAGATCACGGTCAAAGCCCCGATGTGTGTCAAGGCGCTATCAATTTGGGTTTCAGCTCCGTCATGATGGATGGCAGTTTGGAAGCTGACGGCAAAACCATTGCCAGCTACGAATACAACATTGAAGTGACCCAAAAAGTGGTCAGCATGGCGCACAAATTGGGCATCACCGTGGAAGGTGAGTTGGGTTGTTTGGGTTCTTTGGAAACCATGCAAGGGGACAAAGAAGACGGACACGGCACGGATGCTGTCATGACCCGTGAGCAGCTTTTAACCGACCCTGAACAAGCAGCTGATTTTGTGAAGCGCACCCAACTCGATGCCTTGGCCATTGCCATCGGTACCAGCCACGGCGCCTACAAATTTACCCGCAAGCCCACAGGCGACATTTTGGCCATTGACCGCATTCAAGCCATTCACAAGCGCATTCCCAATACTCATTTGGTCATGCACGGCTCTTCCAGCGTGCCTCAAGATTTGTTGGCTGTCATTCGTGAATACGGCGGCAACATGAAAGAAACCTACGGTGTGCCCGTAGAAGAAATTCAAAAGGCTATTCAGTTTGGTGTGCGCAAGATCAACATCGACACCGACATCCGTTTGGCCATGACTGCTGCTGTGCGCAAATTCATGGCGCAAAACCCTGACAAATTTGATCCCCGAGAATGGCTCAAGCCTGCGCGTGAGGCGGCCAAGCAAATTTGCAAACAACGCTACATTGAGTTTGGCTGCGTGGGGCAGGCCTCCAAAATCAAGAGCCACAGCTTGCAAGTGGTTGCGGCCCAATACGCAAAAGGTGAGTTGGCGCAAGTTGTTCACTGAATTTGACTCGATAATGCAGACACCATGACGACAGTTTCTGCATTGCACACTTCCGCGCTCACTTCCCTTAGCTTGCTCGCTCGAGGCAAGGTGCGAGACAACTATGCAGTAGGCACCGATCGTATTTTGATGGTCGCCTCCGATCGCATCAGCGCCTTTGACGTCATCATGGGCGAGCCCATTCCAGGCAAGGGCGTGTTGCTCACGCAAATGGCTTTGTACTGGTTTGACAAACTCGGCCCCAAAGGCCTGAACCTCTGCCCCATTCATCTCACTGGCGATGCTCCCGAGAGTGTGGTCAGTGTAGCTGAAGTGTCGCAAGTTCAAGGCCGCTCCATGTTGGTGAAGCGTTTGAAACCACTGCCTGTTGAGGCTGTGGTGCGAGGTTACTTGGCCGGTAGCGGTTGGAAGGAATACCAAGAAGGCCAAGCAGTGTGCGGTGTGAAGCTGCCTGCTGGTTTGAAGAATGCCAGCAAATTGCCAGAGCCCATTTACACGCCCGCTGCCAAAGCTGCCGTGGGCGAGCACGACGAAAACATCACGTTTGAAAAAACAGTAGACATGATTGGCCTTGACTTGGCCACACGCATCAAAGACATCAGCATTGCCATTTACAAAGCAGCCAGTGCCATTGCCGCCGAAAAAGGCATCATCATTGCCGATACCAAATTTGAATTTGGACTCGATGTAGATGGCACCCTGGTGTTGATGGACGAGGTGCTCACGCCCGATTCTTCACGCTACTGGCCTGCAGAAAGCTATGTCGAAGGTCTGAATCCACCCAGCTACGACAAGCAGTTTTTGCGCGATTGGCTTGAAAGTACCTTGGTCAACGGCAAGCCTTGGGACAAAACCCCACCTGCCCCTCGTTTACCCCGTGAAGTGATTGAAAAGACCTCGGCAAAATACGAAGAAGC